>JASFBC010000150.1:0-4040 GCA_036172315.1 Anaerolineae bacterium
GGCTAACGGTTGCGCATCAGCCGCACGCGGAGCGAGCGCAGCGAGCGAAGCGATCGGCTGGAAGCCCTTGTTAGGCCGCCCTTACTACCCCAATCCGTTGGTATTCAGGAATTCTTTAACGGTATTAAAAGCATTGAAGAACAACGGAGTCCCAGCAAACGAGAGTGGAGAGACTGGACCAATGGTCATAAAGGAGTACTCTCTGCTTGCGATGTCAAAGGACGAATGTGGGTCCCGAAACAGCTGATAGAGGTCAAGAGCTTTGCTTCGTCCCCCTACCAGTTCGCTCAATGCTTTGAACTCGGCCCCCATTCCCAGGCCAAAACCAAAGAAAAAGATGCGTAGTTGGTCCAAGATTTCGCGATGCAGACTGGAGAGAGTCTGACTGATGAACAGCCACCCCACTCCATATTTCCGCGTGGTGCGTGCTGCATCGATCAGGATACTCCGAACCGCTTTCTTCTCCTCACTTTCGGGGTCTTCACGGGGTGCAAGACGGTGCGCCTCATCTATTAGCACCAGTGTGTTGAGACCCCGGTTCTGTTTGTAGGCATATTCTGCCGCCGTGCGAATACCTTCTAGCAATCGCTTGATCACCAGCGCTTGAATCATCTCATTCCAGAACAAGGGGATACTTTGAGACGGGGATGTCTCTCCACCAAAAAGAGGGAGCGTATTCAAACGGCCAGGGGTGTAAGTCGCCTGTTCCACCGACAAATCTATCACCACAAGAGGCCGTTGTGCTTGATTAAGATCGAACAAACTAGCCAGCAGCCGTTCCACTTTTTGCGCACCCTGCCGGTCTTCACGAAACAGTTGCGTAACAGGAAGCCAATAATTGGTAAAGAAAAAATTGCGATCAGCTTGATCATACATTGACTGAAATCGGGCCCGTGACCCTTCTGTGCGATAAAAGACCTTTTGTACATTTTCATCGCCAAGCAGCCCCCAGGCGCGATTGAAGGATTCACGCGTATGGAGGTCCTTTAGCGCAACTTTGGCACGCTGCAAGCGATCAGCCAATGTACTTGCTGCCAACTGCCGATTTTCTCCCTTGGGAATACTCAGCTGTTCAAAGAAAGGCGACTCATAGAGGATTTGAGCGAACAGTTCCCACCGATCCAGCACCAAGTCCCTCACACCATGCACTTGGACCGGTTTCTTAAGCTTGTTTAGAACATCCCTCATCGGCAATTGGAATTCCCCCGGCACTGCCTCACCCCTGACCCCTTTAGCGAATTCACCCTGAGGATCAATGACCAGAAGTGCCATTTGGGGATAACGGGCATAGGCCAGAAGGATCATTTTGGCCAGCACCGATTTCCCAGAACCGGTTTTGCCAAAGATGCCCAGATGATAAGCCTCCCCGGCACCTTGTGGGCCAGTATCAAAATGCTTAAACCAGAGCGGCAGTAGAGGCTTTGAACCATAGACATGCCCCAAATAGAAAAGTTGGTCGCGGTAAGGCAAGAGCAGTTCGGATAGAACGGCATCATTGACCAGATGAATGGGCGTGCCTGTGGCTGGGACAGTGCCTAAGATGCTGGGGCGATAACCATTCGGTCCGGCAGAGAAGACAGCACTGATCGTCATCTCTCCCAGGTGAGTATCCTGGCGCTCACTGACTGTATCCACCCGCCCGCGCTGACGGATCAGGCTGCGCATCGTGGGGTCTTCGTGCCAGACATTGCGCAATTTCACCTCGGTAATCTGCCCCAGCGCGTAATGGGAAAGGCCGTCCTGGTGATAACGGAACAGAGCCAGTTCCCCCACAAGTTTCTTGTTGACGGCTCCGGCCAAGATGTCCAACGCCATCTCACTGGTAGAGGATGGCGACCCTACGACGCCAATCCTTTCCGCCTCGTCTACGAGTTGATCAAGATTCTTCTGCATCGGATCATACTCCTGATTCAGTGCGATAGCCATGGAGGCCTATAAAAATCTCGTCAATGTCTCCCCGGTAGGTCTCGGCAATATGCTGACTGGTTACCTGCCGAAAGGTAGGGATAGCCTTGGGCAAATGCTTTACCATCCGGTCTGCCATATAGAGAGGATAGGGCTCCATCACGGCTGGTGTGCCACACTGGTGGCGAATTCCGTGAAGCGCCGTAGCCAAGCGCGCCTGGTTTTCGGCTACCACGTGGCTCATTTCTACTCGGAGGGCTGGAAGCCAAGGATAAGGCCGGTAGTAGACAATCCGGATTTTGCCTAACGATGAAATGATCTTCTCCTCCATTCGCTTGGCTGCCTCCCTGGTGGTAGCATCAAGCGGGTCCAGATTCAGGTGCCAGGGTTCATTTGGCTGCTGCAAAGGGGTGGGGCTTGTATATTCACCCGGTTCCAACATAAGGCTTAAAAGGCCGCGGTCGTCGTATGTGTCCGGCCATCCCATCTTCTGCCCGATTTCTCGTCTCGTGGTGTACTTAGGTATAGCCAGCCAACACCGGTCGCTTCGAGTTGAGGCAAGAATCTCTGAGTAGATGCTGAGGAAAGAAGGCGCTTTCTGACGGAAGTTTTTAGTAGTTTCCAAATGGAAAGCTTCTTGACATTTGTTCAATGCCTGGTTGAAGTAGATGAGAGGAGTCGTGATGGACCCATCCAGGAAGACAACCTCATGGGGTGCTTGCGCGGCCAACTCCAACTCCATGCCGAGCATTAGGGCACGTAGGATCGTGCCTGTGTCGGCCTCGTGAGCCTCTGTCTCTACCCAAACGAGATGACGTGGCTCTGGCCAGTGGCGCGTTTCCGAAGGGGGTGTTAAGCCTTCCACAGCGACGGCAGCCGCAGCGACTAGGTCGCTGGCCAACAGTCGTTCTACGGCGTAGGAGCCATCTACGCCACAGGTGGTTGGAATAGGCATATAGGGAAGCTCAGCATCACGGCGCAGCAACCCTGCCCGTTCAAGGCCTTCTCGCCATTCCTTGCGACGAGCGCGCACTTGCTCAAAATCATCCAGCAACTTCTGGCTGAGATCCTCAGTACGTTTGAGGACCTCGTCCACTAATGCAGCAGGGAGTTCGCCAAAGGGACGCTCTTCAGACTCCATCATTTTGTCTCCTTGTCCTCTTGCAGCAGTATGCTCTTGATCTCCTCTTTACGCCACTCCCGCCATCCGTCCACGCGCTCCGCTCGCGGGAGTAACCAGCGTTCCCGCCACCAGGCAACAAGCTCTGAGAAAGGCAGGTCGCGATAGACCGGTTCAGTATCACGGCCTTCCATATACGCTTCCAGATTGTCCACCAGGCGAAACAGGAACACTTCCCGCTTCACGCCATGACGAAGCAGCTCAGATGGAAGACCTAACCGATCTAGCGTTCGTACCATAGTTTGCCATTTCCGGCGTGGTCCGGTGCCGAAGCCGCCTCGTGTTGAAATTCCCTGGCTTTCTAGAAATTTGCGGAACAACGGGTAAAGTTCCATCAAGTGAAACGTGCCATAGCCTTCCGTATAACCAAGAGACTCTGCTATAAATGTTCCGTTAAAACGCAGGCGGTTATACAGGCTGCTCCGCCCAAAAGCGCTTGTGGTCGTAAGTGCAACAAGATGAGGCGGTAAGATGCGCCCTTCCATCTCGGTCGCACGTCCGGAATACTTACGCCAATAAACTTGACGAATCTCATTAGAGGCTGCCGCTAGTGCCACCAGTTTCCCGCCCAATAGACGATTATAGGGTGGTACGGCCCCCACCGTTTGAATATCCATAGTCTGGTTGACCATCTCTGTCTTCTTGCCAGGGGGATAACGAAACAGACGGTCCCGCGCCGGGAAACTGAGAGGTGGGGACTGCAAAGCCAGCAAGCCGATCAGTTTACCATTGGCTTGATCTACAATTAGGAACCTCAAGCGGCGACCGTAGCCCTTGGAGAATGGGATGGACCAGAGCAACCGGGCCACACGGAAGAGATTATGTTGTTGCTCCGTTGTAACTTCGACCAATGCGGGGTCAATACGCTCCGGCGTGACTTCATCACCATTAGCGAAGAAAGGGAGATATTGGGGAAGATGTCGCCGAAGCCAATCCTGACGGGCGATAATTTCCA
>JASFBC010000151.1:0-1478 GCA_036172315.1 Anaerolineae bacterium
GGTGATACGGTTGACCGAGATTCAACGTGGCAAGAAGGAGATTGAGGCAAAGGCCTGACATAGGGTGATATGGCGGGCTAACCCGCCGCTCCAGCCGACGCCGCCTGCGGCGGCGCGGCTGAGCGCGACCGTTAGCCCGCCTACTGGCAAGGAGTGTGCGATGGAAAACGATATCATCCGCCTTATTGAAGAGTTGCCCCTCTCCGACGAAGATAGGCGATACTTCATCAGCGAGATTAGGAGCAAAGGCTTGGACAACAAGCTTGCCGACGAAATTGTGGCGAGAGTTGAGAGCCTTCGTGGCGCCGAAAAGTATTCAACCCTGAAAGGTGCAGAATTAATAGCCTTGGTGCGGGGCCGATTACGCAGACGGAAGATTACCCAATTTTGGAAAAGAATCACTGGCAGTAAATGAATCTGGCGAATTCACTGCTATAGAAACATTTTGAGACAACGCCGAAAAGGAGTACCAAATGCAACCTACACTGGTTGTTGGCTTGGGTGGAACGGGAGCGCACATTGTCGCTGGAGTAACGGCAAAACTGCTGGAAACTCCCTCTACAGCCGAACATGTTAACCGCACCATTCAACTGTTGTGTATTGACACTGACACCCACGTTGCTGAAAGCCTAGAATTGCCCGCAAGTCACGTTCAAGGTATTGGCTTCTTTGCTTTGGACTATTTGACACATGCCTGTTTGCACGACGAGAGCTTGAAGAAGTGGTTCGATTGCGGGATATTGAGACGCGCCCCGTTAGCACCAGCACAGTTTGACTTGACGCGAAATACAGCGATGTATAGGCAGTTTGGGCGACTTTGCCTGTATCACGATTTGTCTGGTGAAATTCTGGAAGGTCACAGTAAGGTCAGAGAAAGTATCAGACGTGCGCTAGTGTCCATCCAGCAACATACTCCTGACCCGCCTCTGGTTATCATCTGTGCTTCCTTGATTGGTGGAACTGGTGGCGCAATAGCCCTCGATACAGCGTATCTTGTACGCCACACTTTAGCCACGATGGGGGCTAATGCTCACATTCTTGGCGTATTTGCACTTGGCAATGTGTTCGCATCGGCTTTTCCTCACGCGCCAGAAGAGCATCATATCAGGTTCATATTGAACGAAGTTGCCGCAGTGAAGGAAATCCAGCACTTTGCCCGAACAAGATATGAGTTTGGGCCACAAGGTCACTTTATCACTTTTGACAATCTTGAGCCTTTCAATTTGTATTGGCTGTTTGGCGGAGACAGGGTAGAGAGAGCAGAAAGCAAATGGCCAACTGGTTACTTCCCCTTGATTGCAGATGAAATAGCGGATGTCGTCATAACGGATAGTCTCCCTGTTAAGTGTTGACAGGGAACACAACGGTTGTTAGTAGCTCTTTAATAGTCCAAATATGATCGGTCAGTCCAGCCGCCATAGCCGGTGAGCGGGGTAGCCAACGGCGACCGGGGGCATCAACCTCCAAACGCAGCGTTT
>JASFBC010000152.1:0-2480 GCA_036172315.1 Anaerolineae bacterium
GGAATAGAGATGACCCAAGAGGTAGTTCATCAGATGTCCCACGTCTTGGAATCGGTATTGGATTGGTCCAAGGCCCATCCTGGTGCGACCCTTCAACAGCTGGAAGAACAGGTGGGAAAGACCATGGATCAACTGCGAGCCCAGTTGCTGGAAGCCGCCATTGCCCAGCAAGGGAGAGGGCAGGTACAAGATGAGCACTGTACCTGCGGAGGGGAATCCGACATTGACAGATTGTGATTTCTATGCTAAAATTTTGAGTAAGTAAGGCTCTACGGGCGCTGTGGAAGAGAGCGCGCCGGGAGTGATTATACAAAAGAAGATTTCTGCAAATGCAACCCTTGGGCAGGTTATATGGATTCCGTCTAAGATACCGAAATGGTGAGTAAAGGCGGAGTCCGTGTAAGAAATAGTTGGGCGGCTTTGCCCAGGAGACGGTACAGATGAAGGATAGCCATCCTCTACAAATTGCTCTTGCTGTCGTCGCCTTGCTTGGAATAGGTGTAGGAATTGGTGCAGTCATCACAATTACTCTTCTCAACTTTCCTCTACGCCCCAAGGAAGTTTCGGTTGGCCCTGTGAGTTACGAAATTCCGACCAGTATTCCAACCAGTCAACCTCAAACTCCAGTAGTAAAGCCTGATCTTCCTACACCAACTACTGCTCCTCAAGGCCCTTCTGTACAATCGCTAGGAACAATTCGTATTTTTGGCAACTCCAATCAGGGCGTTCAAATCCAAATACCCAAATCTGGTATTTATAGGTTTGCCTATCGCAGTGGTGCTTATTCTACTTACCCTGTAGGACGCGCACCAGAAAACACCAAAACCTGGTTGACTGCTGTGTTTATCTATCGTGGTGATAGGGCCTTGTGGGACGGTAGAAGAATAAAAGATGAAAGCTTGTTTCTTCGGCTGGCAGATACGAGTTATTGGTCAACCGCTGAAGAAGCGGAAAGGGCCGCACAAGGGCAGTACGTCGAAGCCCCCTTAACTCAAGGTGAAACATTGACCCTTATCGCTGTAGACCATTTTGACGCTTATGCCGATAATCCAGGACAAGTTGTGATAGAGTGGTTCTTTGTTCAGTATTGAGCCGCCCAACAAGCGCTTCCAGCCGACCCGCTCCGCTTCGCTTCGCTCCGCTACGCGGGCGGCTGAAGCGCGTGCCGTTAGCCCGCCGTGGTACGTGTCAAGCCAAACTGTCCAATCAATCTCATTACGCAACAAGGAGGTTCTAGATGATCGAGACAAAAGTCGTCAAATACGATTCGGAAGCAGCGATGAAGGCTGGTATCTAGCAGATGGAAGCCCAAGGGTGGAAAGTAGTAAACGTTCAGGAGACGAAGGAACATGGTGTGAGTTCCTGCCTGATCATCATCTTGGCTTTGACGATAATAGGCCTCATTTTGCTGCCGCTTCTACTCTTCTCGGCCCAGAAGAAGTATGTTGTCACCTATCAACGCGAGATAGGCTAATTCTTGCAAGGTAATACAAGGGGTATCATTGTAAACCAGACGGCGGGCTAACATCTCGCTCCAGCCGACGCCGCCTTCGGCCGCGCGGCTGAGCGGCATGCCGTTAGCCCGCACAATCAGCCTTTGATGCGTCTATGGGAAAGACACGAGACAAAACCATAAAGTGCGACAGATGGATTAGTATTGCATCGCTTGTCATTTCGGCGATAGCAGTTGTGTTTGCGTGGCAGGCAAACAAAATTGCTCGTGAAGCAAATGAACTAACACAGCAATCCATTCGAGTTGCTCAAGAATCAAATAGAATCGCCCTTCTTGATAAACCTGACCCTCAAACCATACGTGGTACAGGGACGATTCCCTTTTTTGTTTATGGCTGTAAACACTCTTCTTCCGACCTTTATTACATTTATTCTGTGACTGATGTTTACATCACGTTTGCCAACAATGGCGGCAAGGTAGCAACACTGTCACAAGTTGAGTTAACAGGTACACCTTATTCTTGGTCTATCAAGGTTTATCAAAATGACACCGAAATAAACCTACCTATAAAGATATTACCTAGTATCGAAACACGATTGCAATTTGTTGCCACAAGCGTAAGCAATGGCGACTCAGAGACAAACATCAAAACTATTTATGAAGAACGCTATCATTCATATCCAAAGTTGCGCTGGACTTTTTACTTTAGCGATGGAAGAGTGATAGTTTGGGAAACACAGGCTTACGGCAGTAGTCCTGGTTTGGATTTTAGTAGGAGTTGTGAATAATCGGATTATTCTCTGGCAGGGAAAGGCGGGCTAACCAGCGCATGCACCCGACAGGCTTCGCCTCGCTCCGCTCGGCTCGCCTGCGGGTGATGCGCGAGCCGTTAGGCGCAGTCACAAGGAGCGGATGGAAATATGCTGACCAGTAGAGAGAGAATAATATCGAAGGCGATCGAGTTGCTCGAAGCAAATCCAAGCGGTATCCGATATTCAGACTTGGTCAGAAGGATGCACGAGGAGTT
>JASFBC010000153.1:0-4710 GCA_036172315.1 Anaerolineae bacterium
GCCTTCTACGTCCGCCGGGGCCAGTTCCTGCGGGTCAAAATCGCCGATCCGCAGGTGGGGCCGGTGAAACTGGAGGATTGGGCGGAGCGATTGAGCAAGAGGGTGGAGGAGTAACCGATGCCTGTATCTCAGATACACCGCGGAGATGCAGAGAACGTGGAGAACTAAGAACTCTGCGCCCTCCGCGCCTCCGCGGTAAAACAAATATACCGGTGGATTGGGCGAAGCAGAGGAGGAATGGCCAATGCCCTTTGAACCCAATGTTGGAGACATTCTGGAGATAGACGGTCAGCGCTACGCTATCGCCGAGCACCCGGCTGCGCCGGGGATGGCCTACGGCCAGGAAGGGCGCGCGGGGACGGTGTATGCCCTCACTCTCACCCTCCGGCCTGACGGCCCTCCCCCTCTCCCTCTCCCAACATTGGGAGAGGGAGAGGGGGGCAGGGGGGAGTGGGTGAGGGCCGCCGCCCTCAAAGTCTTCAAGCCCCGCTTCCGCCTGCCCTACTTGGTCTCCCAGGCGGAGCGCATCGCCCCCTTCGCCGCCCTGCCCGGCCTTTCCGCCTGCCGCCGCACGGTGCTCACCCCTTCCCGCCACGCTGAACTGCTGCGCCGCCACCCCGACCTCATCTACGCCGTGGTGATGCCCTGGATTGCAGGCCCCACCTGGCAGGAGGTGCTGGTGCGGATGGAGGAGCAGGGGATCGCCCACTGCGACCTCTCGGCCCCCAACGTGATGCTGCCGGCCCTCACCCCCCGGCCTGACGGCCACCCCCCTCTCCCCAAATTGGGAAAGGGGGGCAGGGGGGAGTGGGTGAGGGCTCCCGTCGAACTGGTGGACCTGGAGGGGCTGTACGCGCCGGGGATGGTGCGTCCGCAGGAACTCTCCAGCGGCTCGGCCGGCTACGCCCACCGCCAGGCGGCCGGCGGCCTGTGGAGCCCCGAGGCCGACCGCTTCGCCGGGGCGGTGCTGCTGGCGGAGATGCTGGGCTTCTGCGACCCGTCGGGGCGACCCGATGGGTCGCCCGTGCTCCAGGCGGCCTGGGGCGAGAGTTACTTTGATCCCCGAGAGATGCAGCGGGATTGCGACCGCTATCGCATCCTTGTGGAGGCGCTGCGGCGGAACTGGGGCGAGGACGTGGCCCGCCTCTTTGAGCGGGCCTGGCGCTCAGACAGCCTGGCCGATTGCCCCACCTTCGGGGAGTGGCTGGTGGCGCTGCCGGAGAGGCCGCCCGCTATTATGGTAGGGGCAGGTCCTGTGCCGGCCCCAGGCCCTGTGCCGGCCCCTGAAGGGCAACCCCAAGGGTTGCCCCTACAGGCCGACCTGACCTGCGCCCAAGTAGTACAGGCCCTGATGCAAGCGGCGCGCCAATTGGAAGAGAAAGGAATCCTGGATGGGGCACTGACGAGCTATTACCAGGCGCAGGCGTTGGCGGCAGCCGAGCCGGCGCTGACCTCGTTGGCGCGGGAGATCGGGCTGATAGTGCAGGACCTGGAGGGGCGGCGGCGGGGGGTGGCACCGTTTCTGCCTATACCCGCGCCTGCCCCTCCGACCACGTATACTCCGCCCGGGGAAGAGAAACTGGAGGTCTCGCCTCTGCTGCCCGAACGCAAGGCTGGCTGGGGAACCTGGCTGGCATGGGTGCTCGCCACCGCCGTGGCCTGGGTTGTGGCCTGGGTTGTGGCCGATGCTGTGGTCGGGGCTGTGGTCGGGGCTGTGGCCGGATTCGGACAATGGCTGGTGTTACGTCGCCACTTCCGGCAAGCGGAGTGGTGGATCCTCACCAGTACCATCGGTTGGACTGTGGCCGAAGTTGTGGCCTGGGCTGTGGCCTGGGATGTGGCCTGGGATGTGGGCGGGGCTGTGGCCGGGGCTGTGGCCTGGGATGTGGCCAGGGCTGTGGCCGTGGCTGTGGGCTGGGCTGTGTTCGGGGCTGTGGCCGGGGCTGTAGGCGGCGCACTCACCGGCGCCGTCCTGGTCTGGCTCCTGCGCCGGCCACGGGATCACCATCGGTAGGACAAATTTGCATGGTATTACTTACTGTATCTCAGATACACCGCAGAGACGCGGAGAACGCGGAGGAAATATGGAGATCAATCGGCTCCCAAAGGCCATCATTGGTTCGGCAATAGAGGTCCATCGTGTCCTTGGATCCGGCTTATTGGAATCTGCCTATAAAGAAGAGTTCTCTGCGACCTCTGCGTCTCTGCGGTAAACAAATATTTTGCATGTCTGGAGGTCAACCATGCCCTACGACATTCTTGCCACCAGCAAAACCCCGGCGCTGATCATCTACCTGTTAGATGTCAGCGGCTCGATGAGCGAAAAACTGGGCGCCAAGCGCCGCATAGATGTGGTGATGGAAGCGCTGGGCGCGATGCTCCGCCGGATGGTTTTCCGTTCCACCAAAGGCAGCCGCATCTCTCCCCGCTACCGCATCGCTATGTACGCCTACAGCGACCACGTCTACGACCTGCTGGGCGGCGTCAAAACGGTGGACCAGATCGCCCAACTGGGCGTGCCCGAACTCTCCACTATGCGCTCCACCGACACTGCCCGCACCTTCGCCCAGGTGGAGAAACTCCTCCAGCAGGAACTCCCCAATCTGACCCATTGCCCGGCCCCCCTGGTCTGCCACATGACCGACGGCGAATACACCGGCGCCGACCCTGAACCGGTCGTCCGCCGCATTATGGCCATGCACGTCCCCGATGGCTCCGTCCTGGTGGAGAACATCTTCATCTCCGATAACATCCTCAAAGAGTCTGTTGCCGATCCCAAACGGTGGGAGGGAGTACGCCCCACCACCAAACTCCAGACCGACTACGCCCGCAAACTGTGCGCCATGTCCTCCCCCCTGCCGCCCTCTTACCGGGCCATCATGCGGGAGATGGGCTACGAACTGGCCGACGACGCCGTGATGATGATCCCCGGCATGACTCCGGAACTGGTCGAGATGGGTTTCGTGATGTCCGGGGTAACCGGCTACGGATCGGAGGAAACCACCTATGGCCGCTGAGACTGTCCGCATAGACCAAACTCAGGAGACGTCCGTCACGGCCCGGCAGCGTGCCCGCTTCGGTTACCGCTACGCCTATGCCCGCTCCGCCGATAGCCGCGCCGGGGGCGACCCCGGCCAGGATTATCTGGTCCTGCGGGAAGACGGCGTCCGTCTGGCCTTCGCTCTTTGCGACGGCGTCGGCCAGTCCTTCTACGGCGACCTGGCCGCCCGGTATCTAGTGGATGCGCTTGTTGCGTGGCTGACTAATGAGGTGCCCGTAACAATGGAGGAGACCGTGCTCAAGGCTGCGCTTGCGGCGTATCTGCAGGCGCTGACCGGGCCTGCCACGGAGATGGTTGCCGCGCACGTGTTGCCGGTCGGCATCCCTAGCATGCTCCGCGACGTCTTGGAGCAGAAGCGAAGATTGGGCAGTGAGAGCATGTTCGTGTGCGGCCGCCTTGACTTGCCCTGCGCGGAATATCCTGAAGGCCGGCTTATCCTCGCCTGGATGGGAGATTCCAGACTGCGCATCTGGGGCCCCCAAGGCGAGAGGACTCCCAAGTGGGTTAGGGGCGGCAATAGCGCTGAGCGGTGGTCAACCCGGCGGGGTCTGGTGAACGGGGAGCCGCATGTGATAGTCCTGCCCGTTTCATTCCGTGGGAGACCGCGCGTTCAGTCGGTCATGGCGTACTCGGACGGGCTTGCCCTGCTGGACAGGTATAGTAGTCCGCCGTCCGATGCCGAGTTGAGTGATTTGATAGACCGCGCCGGCAAATTGCCCACGAGCGACGATATCTCGTTCGTGGAGGTGTGGACTGGCTCGCGACCGCCGCGGATCGCAAGCGCCATTCCGCGCGTGGTCGACCTAATCGCAGCCGTGGTCAATGGGAGCCTGCAGCTGAGATGGGCGGGAGCAGAGGGGGCAAGTCACTACGAGTTAGATGTGCGAGGCAAAGAAACCTTTTGGGCTGAGACGCCGGAACTGTTTTACCGCCTGGATGTTGCTGCACCCGGCCTGTATGAGGTCCGCGTTCGCGCCTGGCGGGCCGGTGAGTACGGGCCTTGGAGCGAGTCTGTCAACATCTCTGTACCTGCGCCTGAAGCTGCGCCAAAATTAGCAGACGTTCCAGCGTCGCGCGAGTTGCTTGCGGCGCCCGAACTTGTGCCTACCATGCCCGTGGAGTACGCGCCTCCCCTTTCCCCAGCGCCTGAGAGCCGGCGCCAGGCACTTCAGCCTGCGGCCGGACCACCGGGTGCGCCGTCGCCCCACCCAGCACGGGGACGCGGCATGGGAGGCCGACAACTTCGTGCTGCTGGCTTTATGGTCACAGGATTACTGGTGTTGTGTGCCGTACTTGCACTTCTGCTGAAGGGCCCCGGGGGCGAAATGTTGCGAAGAAGGACGCCCACGCCGACAGCAGTCGTCACCGAGCCGTCAGTATCGCAGACCTCTGCTATCCCTAGCGTCTTTCCGCCCGCGGCCACACATGTAGCGCCTTGGGCCACGCCAACGCACGCGCCGACGCTCGCGCCGACCAATACACCCACGGCCACGCCGACAACGCCGCCGCCCCCCCGAGCCTCGCCAACGACGTCGGGGCTGCTGGAGTCTCTAGAACTCGGAACACAAGATTGAGGTTGCACAACGACTGAATGCCCGGGCATGAAGCGAGGAGGCGATGTGGTATGAGTCGTATGCTCACATTGCTGG
>JASFBC010000154.1:0-1617 GCA_036172315.1 Anaerolineae bacterium
GGGCCGAGGCCGACGCCGGAATCGCTATGCATCGAAATGCCTACGCCTGGACCACGGGCCGAGTGTACCGCCATGCCTGTAACCGGGGCGGAGCCACCTTATGAACCGGAACGTTGGAATGACTGCGGTACAATCCAGTTCTCCAATAACTGCTATTCCTATGCAGCCAATGACCCTAATGGCCACGAATTTGGATGCAAGCCTCAACCTGGTGTGGCAAGCGGACAGCCATGGAACGCGGGAGCTACTACGCTTGATGAAATCTACCAAAGGATAACGTGTGATAACATCGCAAACGCCGCTATTGCTGATGGATTTGTGCCCGTTGATTGTGATATAGCTTGTGCTTCTGGTTGGTATAAAGTGGCTCTTGTTGTTGATCCCTACACAGGTAGTGGCGATGTTGGGGACTACCATTGGTACCGACAGGACCAAGGCGGTTGCTGGTCTAGCAAGTCAGGCCACGGGCCCGTGACCAACCTCGACGGATCTGAGAACGTTATCTCGGATCCCCGAACTGCGGAGAGGCAGTATCCAGAGTGGGGCTTGAACTATAGCCAATTTTGCGGGTGTTTCTGTGCACCGCAAGCGGGAATACGAACAAGATGTCTATAGAAATAGCCAGTATGGTCTGGAAGGAGAAAGGAGACAAGCCAGAGGAGGAGTATGGTATGAGATGTCAGAAAATGGTTTTTACGAGCTCGGCTTTGCTGTTAATAGCTGTCCTTGGATATGCATTTTGCCTTCTAAGCTGTAAACCACAGGGTGACCAGCGAAAGCTAACGTTGTCTGATTTTGACTTCTTGGAAGTAGGAATGAGTCTGGAGGAAATAACTGAGAGGGTAGGAGAGCCTGACCGAGACGTTGGATCTGGGATTTTTCTGATCCAGTACGATTTAGCTGATGGCCGCACACTTCAGTTGGTATTTATTAGCCCAGATGAACTGATTGGTGTCCAGCTTCGGGAGAGGGATGGAACTTGGATAGAGCTTTTAGGAGAAGACCAAATTTCTGATACACCTGCGGCACCCTAAGCAACACCACAGCTGTGATTAAGACGCTGGGCCTAACCTATCCCTGCGCCAGTGCTGATTCCGTGGGCATACTGCTTTTGGGCACTATGTCGCTGAGCATTACCTTCACTGATTTCTCCACAGGCACCATCACGAGTCACTTGCGGGCCTTCAGCGATAGGCTAACCAGTTCACCGGAGCACCTTCCCTACATCGGTATACTGTCAGCCTGGAGGTAAGCAACCCCGGCGGGACGGACACCAAGACCAGGCCGGGCTACGTCGAGGCGTTGCTGCAGCCCACCCCCATCCCGACGCCGACGAACACACCCACCCCCACTCCGACGCCGCCCCCCCGCGCCGACCCACCTGCGGGCGCGGGCGCTCCCGCGCCGGGGCGTGTTGCTGACCTGGTCGCCGTTCGTTGCCAGCAGCGGCATCACCTACAACGTCTACTGCAGCACCACCGCGCCGGTGCCGGTGGACGCTGCCCACCGCATCGCCTCCGGCCTGCGGCGGGGGCGCTACCTGGATTGGGACGGCGAGGAGGGGCTGTACTACGTCGTCACCGCACAGAACGCGGCCGGAGAAAGCGGCCCGTCCAA
>JASFBC010000155.1:0-29862 GCA_036172315.1 Anaerolineae bacterium
GTAACTACCTACCCGTGACCCCTCGGGGCGAGGCCCCCCGAGCCGTGGTCCTCACCCCACCCCTGGCGGCTTCGCCGCCATCCCCTCCCCTCTCCTGAACGAAGTTCAGGAGAGGGGAGGGGATGGCGGCGAAGCCGCCAGGGGTGGGGTGAGGACCACGGCTCGGGGGGCCTCGCCCCGAGGGGTCACGGGTAGGTAGTTACACCGATTGACATTTCTGCTGACCCAGGTACAATTAGGCCAGTCGCACATCTCTGTTGGAGGTGCCCCATGCCGGAATTCGTTAACCCATTTAGTGGAAAAGTCCCCGAACGGAAACTGACCCTGGAGGAACTGATCCGGGCCATCCGCCTGAACCTGGCCGCCGAACACGAAGCCGTCCACCTCTATATGGCCCACGCCGATGCCACCGACCACCCCCTGGCGAAGAAAGTCCTCATAGACATCGCCAACGAGGAGCGGGTCCACGCCGGGGAGTTTGAGCGGCTACTGGAGATTCTCACCGGCGACGAGGCGAAGTGGCTGGCGGAAGGGAAGGCCGAAGTGGACGAGATGGCGGCCGAACTGGCCGGTTCCGGCCCGGCAACGGGTGGGAGCGAGGAGCCGACGGTCGGCTCTCTGCGCGAGGCGTGAAAGGAGGCCCCGATGGCCAACAAATACCTGGGACGAGAAAGCGCTCCCTTTGGAGCCGAGGTCTGGGCGGCGCTGGACGCCGCGATGGTAGAGGCGGCCAAGAGCCAACTGGCCGGCCGGCGGCTCCTCCCCCTGGAGGGCCCCTATGGTCTGGGGCTCAAGGCGGTCCCCCTGCCGGAGGAGGAGGTCGCCTCAGGCCTGTTCGTGAGCAAGAGTCTCCCCCTGGTCTTCCTGGTGGAGGCGTTTGAGATTCCACTGCGCGACCTGGCCGCCTATGAGCGGGAGGGCCTGGCTCTCAACCTTCAGCCGGTGGCCCAGGCCGCCATCGCGCTGGCCCGCCGGGAGGACGAAGTGCTCTTCTCCGGCGCGGCGGGCGTACCCGGCCTGCTGAACGCCCCCGGCGTCCAGAGGATAAAACTCTCCGATTGGAGCGAGGTCGGCATGGCGATGGACGACCTCATTAAGGCCGTCACCGCGCTGGACGAGGCGGGCTTCCACGGCCCCTACGCCCTGGGCCTGGCCCCGTCCCGTTACAACCTCCTCTTCCGCCGCTACCCCCAGGGCCCGATGACCGAAATGGAGCACGTCCGGACCCTGATTACCGGCGGGCTGGTGAAGGTTCCGGCCCTGAAGGACGGTGGGGTCCTGCTGGCGGTGGGCCGGCAGTTCGCCTCTATCGTCCTCGGTCAGGACATGCACGTGGGCTTCATCGGGCCGGATGAGGAAGGGCTGGAGTTCTCGGTTTCCGAAAGCATCGCTCTCTACCTCAAAGTGCCGGCCTCGGTGTGCGTGCTGGAATAAAAAAAGAGGCGACGGTTACCGACCGTCGCCTCTTTTCCCGGGCGGCCTGCGCCGGGACGTGCCGGGCACTTCCCGAAGTGCCCGGCACGTTCATCAGGGCAAGCCTGGCAGCCTGCGCCACCGGTGCCCGCCCTCACTACTCCGGTTGTCCGTCTCCGGATAGGAAGCGGTTGATGTCGGCGGCGGCCCGCTTGCCCGCGCCCATCGCGCTCACCACCGTCGCCGCGCCCGTCACCACATCGCCGCCGGCCCAGACCCGCGGCATCGTCGTCCGGCCCGTCTCCTCGTCCTTCACCACCACTGTCCCGTGCTTCGTCCGCTGCAAGCCCGCCGTGTCCATAAAGACCAGCGGGTTCGGATTGGTGCCCAGGGCGAAGATGACCATATCCACGTCCATCTCAAACTCCGAGCCGGGCACGGGGATCGGGGAGCGCCGACCGGAGGCGTCCGGCTCGCCCAGTTCCATCCGGATACAGCGCATTCCTGCCACGTTCCCCTTCGCATCCCCCAGAATCTCCACCGGATTGGTCAGGAAGTCAAAGATGACCCCTTCCTCTTCGGCGTGGTGGACCTCTTCGGCCCGCGCCGGGACCTCGTCACGGGAGCGGCGGTAGACGATGTGCACTTCTCCGCCCTTCCCCTGCAGGGTCTGGAGACGGAGCGCGCAGCGGGCGGCGTCCATCGCCACGTTCCCCGCGCCGATGACGGCGACTTTCCGGCCGACCTTCACCGGGGTGTCGTACTCCGGGAAGAGGTACCCTTTCATCAGGTTGACGCGAGTGAGGAATTCATTGGCGCTCATCACGCCATTGTAGTTAATGCCGGGGATGCGCATAAACGAAGGGAGCCCGGCGCCCGTCCCCAGAAAGACGGCGTCGTACTCCGCCAGGAGTTCGTTCAGCGTCAGCGTGCGGCCGATGATGTGGTCGGTGTGAATCTGGATGCTCAGGCATTCCACCGCGTAGTCAATCTCCGCCTGGACGACGCTCTTGGGCAGACGGAACTCCGGGATGCCGTAGACCAGGACGCCGCCGGGGGCGTGCAGCGATTCAAACATCACCACGGCATGCCCCTCCCGCGCGACGTCCACAGCGCAGGTGAGCCCCGCTGGGCCGGTGCCGACAACGGCGACCTTTTTGCCGGTGGCGGGTTTGCGCTCCAGAGGGCATGTCCGCCCGACCAGTTCGTAATCGCCCACGTACCGCTCCAGCCGCCCGATGGCGACGGGTTGCCCTTTCCGGCTCAGGACGCAGCGGGCCTCGCATTGGGTCTCCTGAGGGCAGACCCGCCCGCAGATGGCGGGGAGGCTGTTTTTGGCCTTCATCGCCGCCACCGCACCGACCATATCCCCTTCCCGCAGCGCGCGGATGAACTGGGGGATGAGGACGCCTACCGGGCACCCTTCCACACAGTGGGGCCGTTCGCACTGGAGGCAGCGGTTCGCTTCCGCCACCGCCAGTTCTTCGGTGAATCCCAGCGCGACTTCGTGGAAGTTGCCCCGTCGAACGACGGGGTCCTGTTCGGGCATTTTCTGGCGGGGGATTTTGATCCGTTCTCGTTGAGTGAGGGGGGTCATCGGGTCGCCTCCTGTTCCTTCAGTACACTTTCCAGCCGGCATTCGTGTTCCCAGCGCTCCACGGCCAGCCGTTCCTCCTCCCGATAGAAGGAGAGGCGGGCCAGCAGGTTGTCCCAGTCCACCTTGTGACCGTCAAACTCCGGGCCATCCACGCAGACGAACTGGGCGCCTTCTTCCAGCAGGACCCGGCAGCCGCCGCACATCCCTGTCCCGTCAATCATAATGGTGTTTAGACTGACGATCGTCGGGATGCTGAAGGGCTTCGTCGTCAGCGAGACAAATTTCATCATAATGGCAGGGCCGATGGCCCAGACGCGGGCGATCTCTTTGCCCCGGGCCTCCAGCAGTTCCTTGAGCGGCTCGGTGACCAGCGCCTTGCGCCCGTAGGAGCCGTCGTCGGTGCAGACAATCAGTTCGTCCGAGACAGCGCGCATCCGGTCTTCCCAGAACAGGAGGCTCCGGGTGCGGGCGCCAATAATGGAGATGATGCGGTTGCCAGCCCCCTTCAGGGAGCGGGCGATGGGGAAGATAGGGGCAATCCCCACGCCGCCGCCCACGCAGACCACCGTCCCGTAGTTGGCGATTTCGGTGGGGTGGCCCAGGGGTCCGGCCAGCGTGGCCAGCGCGTCCCCCACCTTCAGCGTGCCCAGGTGCATGGTGGACTTGCCAACCTCCTGGAAGATGAGGGTGATAGTGCCGGCCTCCCGGTCGTAGTCGGCGATGGTCAGGGGGATGCGCTCGCCGCGCTCGTCTATGCGGACGATGACGAACTGTCCCGCCTGCGCCTTTCGCGCCACGTGGGGGGCCTCCACCACCATCAGTTTGGTGACGTCGCTGAGGACCTGTTTCTCCAGAATCCGGTACACTGTTAACCTCCTTGAGGATTTCAGGGCTCAGGAGTAACTATTCAGCGTTGACGGAAAGTCGTCCTCCTTGGGCCTGCGGCCTCTGGACAGCCTGCGCCGTCCGTTCAAGACGGACGACAGACGACGGACCACCGGCCGCCGTCGTCTATGGTCTATGGTCTGTGGTCTATGGTCTGTAGCAGGGGAGGCCGATCTCCCATCGGCGCCAGGAGGGCGATCTCCATCGGGCTGAATCGTTACGCTCAGGATATGCCAGAGATCCCAAAGGACCCACGGCGAATTGGTGTCCTCCGGCAACTACCTGCCAGATAGTGATTCAGTCCTCACCCCCCGGTGGGGTGAGAGAAAGGTGGTTTTCGGACCGGCCAAAGTGTAAGGATACTCCAAAACGGCCATTTGAGCAAGTGACTTTCTTCCTGTCCGGCGCGTAGCAGATGAACCTCGCGCCGCTCACTTTGCTTATAGGGGGATTGTGCTATACTTCACAATAAAGTCAGTCTCGCCGGGTCTCCGGCCGGAGGACGGCCTGCGCCGTCCTTTCAGGAGGTGTCAATTGGGGGAAATCCACCGGACTATTTCCAAAGGAGTCTTATGACTACAAAATGTTTTGTCCAGATCGCCGTGCCCCTTCTGGTCGGGATGGGTCTCCTAGCCTGCGCCTTGCTGCTCACGGCACAGGCGCTTCCCACGCGCGCCGACTTGCTTCCTTTAGTGGCTACCGTTGAACTGGCCGGCCTCTGGAAAGACCCCGGCCTCGCTTCCCGGTACGTCGTCACCAACCAGGGTACAGCAATTGCCACAACGCAGCATACATTTTATGATACCGAAGGGCACCTCATCACCATCACTTCCGACTCCATCCCCTCGGGGAAAGCCCATCTGTACAATTTGGGCACCATCGCCGGCATCCCGGTCGGCTATCGCGGCTCGGTGACCGTAACGGCCGATCAACCCATCACCGGGGCGCTGGTTCCGTTCCCCCTTTACCTCCCCCTGGTCATGCGCGGCTACCGCCCGCCGCCGCCCCCGCCGATCTATCCCAACGACACCTCCTACAATGCCCAGTGGGGTCTGAGCAGAATCCGGGCCCCCGAAGCATGGGCCCTCTCCAAGGGCGGTGGCGTCCTCCTCGCCGTCCTGGATACCGGCACCGATTACACCCACTCCGACCTCTCCAGCAAAGTCCGCACCGATATAGACTACGACTACATCAACGACGACTCCGACGCGATGGACGACAACGGCCACGGTACCCACGTCTCCGGCATCGCGGCGGCGGCGACGAACAACAACCAGGGAGTGGCCGGTCTGGGTTGGGAAGCGACGATTCTGCCGCTGAAGGTGATGAATAGTGAAGGGGAGGGGAGCACGGCTGAGTTGATCCCGGCCATCTACTACGCCGCCGATCTGGGTGCGAAGGTTATCAATATGAGCCTGGGCGGCCCTTATTCCTGCCCCTCCAATCTCCAGGATGCGGTGAACTATGCCTACGGCCGGGGTGCCCTGCTGGTAGCAGCAGCGGGAAATGGCGGCACCTACCGGACTCTCTTCCCGGCCAACTGCGCCCACGTGCTGGGGGTGGCGGCGACGACCTCCCTGGACAACCGTGCCTCCTTCTCCAACTACGGCCCCCATGTCAGCGTGGCGGCGCCGGGAACGAACATCCTCAGCACTTTGCCGTATAACCTATACGACTATTGGAACGGCACCTCTATGGCCACTCCCTTCGTCGCTGGACTGGCCGCGCTGGTCTATGCCCGCTTCCCCACCTACACCCCCGACCAGGTGGCCTCGGCGATTCTGGATAATGCCCAGGACCTGGGGAGCCCGGGCTGGGATATCTACTACGGTTGCGGCCGGATAGATGCTTTCAAGGCCCTGTGGGACGGCGCGCAGAGGAACTACCCGCTCTGCCTGGGCACGCAGGTATGGGGCGCGGAGGGGCCAGGGAGCGGAGGGACGGAAGAGGTGGTGCCCGGCGAGGTAGTAGTGACGGTGCAGGC
Source organism: Anaerolineae bacterium (assembly GCA_036172315.1). Lineage (GTDB taxonomy): Bacteria > Chloroflexota > Anaerolineae > B4-G1 > DUEL01 > SpSt-77. Next base: position 5,880 of record JASFBC010000155.1, read on the forward strand.
CGGGGCGCGGGTGGAGGACCTCTTCCGGGCACAGGGGCCAGCCTCCAGCAGCGCCCTGCTCTACCAGGCCCGCTCCGGCGTGCAGGTGTGGCGGCTGCAGGTGCCGGTGGGGCAGGAGGAGGCTATCATTGCCCGCCTGCGGGCCGACCCCGCCGTCTTCGCGGCCGACCGGAACTACGTCATCCGCGCCCAGCGGTAGAGGGCCTGCCGGCCGAGCGGGCTCACCGATGGGATTCGGCTTCCCGGCTTATTTGACAAGTCAGGCGAGTAATGTTAAACTGACAGCGAGGATTCTGTTCGCTGGTACCCGTATGCAAGCCCTGTACTGGATTCTGCCAGGCCTCCTGGCTGGTCGGCCCGGGCCGCAGATGGTCCCCTGGAACCTGACCGAACTCCGGAAGATGGGGTTTCAGACCATCGTCTCGCTGGTGTCGGTGGACGGGGAACCCATCCGGGCGGCGGGGTTCCGTCATCTCTACGTGCCGCTGGACGGCGCGCTGGCCTTCCTCCCCTCCCTGCGGCGCCGATTGGCGCGGCGGATGCGCCCCATTGTGGACTTCGTCGCCGAAGAGGTTGCCGCCGGGCGCCCAACCCTGGTTCACTGCCGCAAGGGCAACGACCGGACGGGGGCCGTGCTGGCTGCCTATCTGGCCTGTTATCAGGGACTGACCCCCGAGGAGGCCATCCGGAGGGTGCTGGAGGCCAACCCCCACGCGATGCGCTCGCTGGGATTCAAGCCGCTGGTGAGGACGATTTGTCTGGAGGGAATCTGACGCCGTGGTTCGTTCATCCCGTTCTGAGAGTAAGACTCCCGCTCTAACCGAGGTTCTGGAGTCGTTGAAATCCGGCCAGACCGACCGTCGGGTCCTCTACGGCCTCTCCAATCTGGAGCGGAGCCAGGCGGAGCAGGTCTGGGCCGTCTGGAGCGAGTTGCCGGTCGCAACCCGCCGGAAGATGGCCCAGATGATGGTGGAGATCGCCGAGAGCGACTTTGAGGTGAACTTTGACGAGGTGTTCCAACGGGTGCTGGAGGACCCGGATGCGGCGGTGCGCCTGGCCGCTGTGGAGGGCCTCTGGGAAAACGAGGACGTTCGCCTGGTACCGGTACTGGTCAATATGCTGCTGAAGGACCCGGCCTCGGAGGTCCGGGCCGCTGCCGCCTCCTCCCTGGGCCGCTTTATGCTCTCCGGCGAACTGGGCAAAATCCGCCCCCGTCCTCACCAGCAGGCCTTCCAGGCCCTTCTGGCTGCCTGTACCAACGAGAAGGAAGACCTGGAAGTCCGACGACGGGCGCTGGAATCCCTGGCCTATTCCGGCGAGAGCATTGTCGCCGAACTCATCCGCGCGGCTTACCGCCACCCCGATGAACGGATGCGCGTCAGCGCGATTTTCGCTATGGGCCGCAGCGCCGACGACTGCTGGGCGGCCGAGGTGATGCGGGAACTCCACAGCCCCAGCCCTCAGATGCGCTACGAGGCCGCCCGGGCCTGCGGGGAATTGGAACTGAGCGATGCGGTCCCCGCCCTGGTGGAACTCGTGGAGGATGTGGACTCCGAGGTGCAGGAGGCCGCCATCTGGGCCCTGGGGCAAATCGGCGGAGACGAAGCCCGTCGGGCCCTGGAGAACTGTCGCCGCTCCGATAACGAAGCCCTGCGCGACGCCGCCCGCGAGGCTTTGCGGGAACTGGAATTCCTCCACGGCGACCTGGGCGCGTTCCTCCTGTTTGACTTCTTTGAAGAGGAAGACGAGGAAGAGGGGGACGAGGATTGGGATGAAGATTGGGAGTAGGAAGGATGGAGCAGGAGGTTGGAGAGTTTCGCCAATCCTGGTCGTCTTGACCCTCGCCATCCCGCTTCTGGTTTTCTTGCCCTTTTCTATGCCCTGTGTGGCCACTGCGGGCCCGGCGCCGTACCAGGAAACGCCCATCACGGTTCAGGCGGTCACCGCCATGTATTCCTTTGGTCAGCAGGCTCTCTTCTCCATTCAGGCCACTGCATCGGCTGAGATTACTGCGCTGTACCTCTACATCCAGGCAACAGGCGATGAGCGGGTAGAAGTCATCCCTGTCCCCATAGACCCCAGCCCCTCCGTCCAGGCGACGTTCATCCGGGACCTCCGCCTTTTCCCCTTTCCCCCCTTCGGTACCGTTAACTGGTGGTGGGAAGTGCGGGACGCGGCGGGCCACCAACTGACGACCCCTCGCTCCACCTTCCGTTACGAGGACAACCGGTGGAACTGGCTCAGCCGCACCGTTGGCCTCATCACCGTCCACAGTACGGTAGATGATCCACCGTATATGCAGGCGGCGCTGGACATCGCGGCCGTTAGCATGGAGCGCGTTGCCCGCTCCTTGAACGTGCCGCCGGAAAGAGTGGAGATCTATCTGTACCCCTCACTGGCCGACCTCCAGGCCGCGCTGCGGATGGCCGGTCGGGAATGGATGGGCGGACAGGCCCGTCCGGAACTCGGGGCCATCCTGGTCGCCGTCCCCTACAATGATGGGTACATGGCTCAAATGGAGCGGGAGATTCCCCACGAACTCACCCATCTCCTCGTCTACCGCCTGACGGGCCCGAGGGGATACTCTTACGTCCCTGCGTGGTTGAACGAGGGACTGGGCGTAGCCAATGAGGCCCGTCCAGACCCCAATCTGGATTCCCTGCTGGAGCGGGCCCGGAACGAAGGGCGCCTCATCCCTCTCCGTCATCTCTGTCCCCCCTTCTCCACCGACCCGACGGAAGCGCTGCTGGCCTACGCCGAAAGCGGGAGTCTGGTCCGCTACATCCGGCGGCAGTACGGCGATAGCACGATCCGCGCCCTTCTTCTGGCCTACGCCGATGGTGCCGACTGCGAGGCCGGGGTCCAGCGGGTCCTTCACATCGGTCTGGACCAACTGGAGCGGGCCTGGCGGGCCGATCTGAGCGGGATGGGAAAGTGGATGGTGTGGATAGCGGATAACGCCCCCGGGCTGATCCTGTGGGGCCTGAGCCTCCTCCTGGCCCTTCCCATCGCTCTGGCAGGACGGACGGGATACGGAGTACGAAGTAGGGGATGAACAACTTCTGGCTTTCTGTTGTCATCGGGTTGCTGGGTGTCTTCTTCTTTATCTTGCTAAACGCGTTCTTTGTCGCGGCCGAGTTCGGATTGGTGAGTGTCCGGCGGACGCGGGTGGAGGAACTGGCCGCCCAGGGCTACCCCACTGCCCGGGTGGTCCGGCGGGCGCTGGATGACCCGGATCGCTTCATCGCCGCCACTCAACTGGGCATCACCATCGCCAGCCTGGCCCTGGGATGGATTGGGGAGCCGGCCCTGGCCCATCTCTTCGTCCCCCTCCTGCAATTCCTACCCTCATCCTGGATCGGGACGGCGGCCCACTCCGTTGCCGCCGCCATCGCGTTTGCCTGCATCACCTTCCTCCACGTCGTTGCGGGCGAACTGGCTCCCAAGTCTATCGCCCTGCAGAATCCGGAGCGGACCGCGTTCTTCGTCGCCCGACCGATGGGGGTCATTTTCCAGATTTTCCGGCCTGCCATCTGGGCCCTGAACGGCGCCGGGAACGGCCTGCTCCGGTTGCTGGGAATCCGCCCGGCCAGCGGACATGAGCGGGTCCACTCTGTCCAGGAACTGAAGATGCTGATTGAGGCCAGCCAGGAAGAGGGGGTCCTGGAGGCCGCAGAGGAGCAGATGCTGCGCGCCGTTTTTGATCTCCGCTCCAGCCGGGCCGCCGAAGTGATGGTCCCCCGCACCGAGATGGTCTGCGCCCCCGCCGATGCTACCATAGAAGAACTGGCCGACCTGGCGGAGCGGACCGCGCTGACCAAATTCCCGGTCTTTGAGGAGGACCTGGATCACATCATCGGCGTCGTCTACCTGAAAGACCTCCTGCGGCCTGTCCGGGCCTGCCAGTCCGACCTGACGGCCCGCGCGCTGATGCGGGAAGCGCTTTTCCTGCCGGAGACGGTCTCCGTTGCCGACCTGCTGGCCCACTTCCGACGCACTCGCCAGCACATCGCCATCCTGGTGGACGAGTACGGCGGCACTGCCGGTCTGGCGACCCTGGAGGACCTGCTGGAGGAGATTGTGGGGGACATTGGCGACCTGTTTGAGACACCCACGTCCCAGGTCCAGCACCTCCCGGATGGCAGCGCCCTGGTGGACGGGCTGATGACCATAGACGAAGCCAACGAGGCCCTGGGCTTGACTCTCCGCGACCCCTTCTATACCACCGTCGGTGGACTGGTGATGGGGCGCCTGGACCGAATCCCAACGGTGGGGGATGAGGTCATCCTGGAGGACGGACATCGGCTGCAGGTGGAGGAGATGGACGGTCGGCGGGTGGCCCGGGTGCGGCTGATCCCTCCGGCGTAGGGCAACCGCCCTTTCCCGCCTATGAAACCGCCACTGGAAATTCGCATCGGCGACGTCGTCCAAATGCGCAAGCCGCATCCCTGCGGCGGGTTCCAGTGGGTGGTGACCCGCGTGGGGTCCGATATTGGGATTCGCTGCCTGACCTGCGGACGGCGGGTGATGCTCCCCCGTTCCCGGTTTGAGAAAGACGTCAAAAAAATCCTAGGACCGATGTCTGCGGAGGAAGACCGTAACCCATGAACGAAACGCGTCCGCTGCGGTTCCTGTTACTGCATTCCCGCACCGGTGGAGGGCATCTGCGGGTGGCCCAAACCGTCGCCGACGCGCTGATGGCGCGCTACGGCGATATGGCCCAGGTGACCCTGGTGGATGTGCTGGCCGAATATGCCCCATGGCCCCTCTCCTGGGCCCCGGACTGGTATCCGATCGCCCTGTGGGGTGGCGGGCAAGTGTACGGGTGGGGATTCCGTCTGCTGAATGGCCGGCGGCGAGTCTGGACCATCTGCCACCTGGCGTGGCCGCTGATCTACCCCCGGGCCCTGCGCCTGTTCCAGGAGCATCCCGCCGATCTTATCGTCTCCTTCCATTCTGTCCCGGTTTACACGCTCTCCCGCGCCCTGGAGTGGGCTGGACTCCCCACACCCCTGATCGCAGTAGGGACGGACCTGGTAGTGATGCACGCGGCGTGGGTGGCCCCTAACGTTCAGCGGTATCTGGTCGCCACCGAGGCGGCCCGGGAGCAACTGATCCGGCACGGGGTGGAGCCGGAGCGGATAGAGGTGACCGGGCTGCCCGTCGGTCCGCCGTTCCAGCAGGTCGCCGCCGAAGACCCGGCCGCCCTCCGCCGGAAATTGGGGCTGGAGCCCGACCGGCCCACCGTCCTGCTGATGGGTGGGGGCGTGGGGTTTGAGCCGCTGGAGGCGGTGGCCCGGGCGGTCGCCGCCGCCACGCCGACGGCCCAACTGGTCGTTATCGCCGGGCAGAATGAGCGGCTGCGGGCTCGCCTTTCGGCCACCCCCTGGCCCGCGCCGACGCGGATTGAGGGGTTCGTGGAGAACATCCACGAGTGGATGCGGGCCGCCGATGTGCTGGTGACCAAAGCGGGCCCCACGACCATCGCCGAAGCGCTCACCATCGGTGTCCCGATGGTACTGTGGGGGGCCATTCCGGCCCAGGAGACCCCCAACGTCCATCTGGTCGTCCGGGCGGGGGCGGGGATATGGGCGCCGGGGCCGGAGCGGGCCGCGTCGGCGGTAGCCCGCCTCATTGCCGACCCGACGGCCCGGCGGGTCGCCGCCGGAGAGGCCCGCCGTCTGGCCTCGCCGGAGGCCGCCCGGCGGGTGGCGGACATCCTCTGGGAGACCGCATCTCGCCGGCCTCTTGCCTCTCAGCCCTTGCCCTTCCCGCTCTTCATCCGGAACCGCCTCCAACGCTGGATTCGGGCTATCCGGGAAGGAGTGCCTTTCCTGGTCCGGTAATCCCAGATGCCTGGCCCGTAACCATTCAGCGCTGACGGAAAGTCAGCCTCCCTGGGCCTGCGGCCTCTGGATGGCCTGCGCCGTCCGTTCAAGACGGACGACAGACGACGGACAACAGACCACCGACGACGGACCACCGACCACCGTCGTCTGTGGTCTAGGTCTGGGGCAGGGGAGGCCGATCTCCCATCGGCGCCAAGAGGGCCATCTCCAATCGGGCTGAATCGTTACCCTGGCACATCCTTTCGCTCAGGAGGCCCAATGCTTCCCGTCATCTCCATCGTCGGCAAATCCGGGGTCGGCAAGACCACTCTGCTGGAAAAATTGATCCCCGAACTGAAACGGCGCGGCTATCGGGTGGCGACCGTCAAACACGACGTGCACGGCTTTGAGATAGACCAGCCCGGCAAAGACACATGGCGGCACGCCCAGGCCGGCTCCGACCATGTCGTCATCGCGTCCTCCAACCGGATTGCTCATATCCAGCGGCTGGACCAGGAATTGAGTTTGCCGGAGATTGTCGCCACCATCCACGATGCGGATATTGTGCTGACAGAGGGGTACAAGCGGGGGCCGGCACCCAAGATTGAGGTCAGCCGGGCTGAGCGGAGCCGGGAGTTGCTCTGCACGCCGGAGGAACTGGTCGCCATCGCCACCGACCAGCCCTACGATATGGATGTGCCCCAGTTCGGCCTGGATGACGTGGTCGGTCTGGCAGACCTGATAGAGGAAAGATTTCTGCGCGCGAAATGATAAACCACCAAAACACAAGACAGAGGTAATCACCTACCCAGAGACTGGCGGCGCAGTCCTCACCCCTCCCCAGAAGTTTGGCTTTTTCAGGGTAGGTGGTTTTCTCTCTGGCCACAAGAACATAAAAGCGGCCGGAGACCCATGTGGGAAGAACGTGGGCAAAAAGGCCAAAGTTGAGGGGAGGGGGTGGCCCGAAGGGCCGGGGATGGGGTGAGGAATCTCGCACTGTGGCCGCCGTTTCTGACCGGGAAGAAAGCGCCGCGCGCGTGGGATACTCGTAGTAACACGGTAGGGAGTTACTTCGTTTCCTCGTGTCTTTGTGGTGAATAAGAAAACGTCCCCACCGGGATGATGCCCGGCGGGGCACCTGCCTTCTCCAGCAATGTCGGGTCCTGCCAGCGCAGGACCCAGCGTCCGTTCCACCCCACTTCCGCCCCGGCCAGCGCGACGTGGGCCATCGTGATCCCCGCGTCTATGGGCGCCGGTCGGGTCAGAAAGAGATGCAGGCGCAGAACGAATTCTGCGCTGCTCTCCACCACGAACCGCCATGGCTGACGGTTTTCCGCCGATGGGGCCAGCCGGGCGCACTCCAGCACTTCTACCAGCGCCGGGTCGGCTCCCGCCGGTGACCAGGGCACTCTCCACTTTCCGGCAAAGACGATTTCTTCCAGCGGACGGCGACGGTGGGCCGCCACTAACCGCCGGACCGCGCCGTCGTGCAGGCGGGCCAGCGGGTCCTCGCGGGCGTACCCCAGCGCCACCGTTGCGGCGACGACCTCATAGGGCTCCCGCTCCACTTCATCGGCGGCCCGCTCCGGGTGGTAGGAGCCGGTCATCCAGCAGGTGGAAAGCCCCCGTCGCGTCGCCTCCAGAACGACCTGCTCCAGGACGTACCCCAGGTCCACCCGGGCCCGGTCCGAATCCTCCGGTATCAGCCCCACCAGCAGATGCGGCGCGCCCTGAACCAGCCCGTAGACCCCCAGATAGCGGGCCAGAATCCGTCCCACCCGCTCCTGACCGCTGACCACCGTTACCCGGGGAGGGACATCGGTCAGGTGAGGGGCGCGGGCCGCAGATGCCAGCAGGTGGGCCAGCAGGTCCTCCGGCACCGACCGATCGGCGTACCGGCGGGTGCTGCGGCGGACGCGGATCGTTTCGCGGAAAGACCACTGATGAGAGACCACCGACAACTGACCGCTGACGACTTAACCCCTAACCTTCCCTGCGGGCCTGGAAATAGACGTGGAGGATGCGCCAGAGGGCCGTCAGATTGGAGCCGATGGCCAATATCCAGAGAACGATGGTGGGCATCCCCAGGATCAGGCCGACCGCCAGCACGGCCAGGCGCTCCAGGCGGGTGAAGAAACCGACCTTACAGGAGTAGCCGTTGGCCTCGGCCCGGGCGCGGGTGTAACTGACCAGGTTGGCCCCGATGAGGGTCAGGCAGGCCAGCAGGACCTCCATCGTGGCCCCGCGCCAGAGATAATGCGCCGCCAGGCACAGGAAGAGGACAGCCTCGGAGACCCGGTCCAGGGTGGAATCCAGGAAGGCGCCGAAGCGGCTGCTGCGGCCGGTCACCCGGGCCAGCGCGCCGTCCAGTGCATCTATCGGGGCGGCAATGGCCAGCAGCCAGCCGCCCAGTGTCAGACGCCCGCTGGCAATCACTCCGCCCACCCCAATGGTCAGCAGACATCCCAGCAAGGTGAGGGTGTTGGGATGGACCTTCCAGCGGGCCAGCACCCGGGCCATCGGGACGGTGAACACCTGCGCCGCGTCCCGCGCCCACTCGGCCAGCGATTCGTACACTCGCGGCGTTTTTCGGCTCTGCGCCTTTTCCATTTTGCCCCCTATCTCAGACCACCGACCACTGACCACCGGCTATAGAGGTCCGTCGTCTGTGGTCCATCGTCATCCCATCAGCGTCCGCAGGTCCTCCCCCGCGATGAACGCCTCCACTGCCCGGCGGGCCTCGTCGTCGCTCATCTGCACCGGCGGCGATTTCATAAAATAGGCCGACGGCGCCAGCATGGCTCCGCTCAGGCTCCGGTCCATCGCCAGTTTGCAACACCGAATCGCATCTATGACCACTCCGGCGGAGTTGGGACTATCCCAGACCTCCAGTTTCAACTCAATGTTCAACGGCACTTCGCCGAACGTCGTCCCCTCAATGCGGATGTAGCACCACTTCCGGTCCGTCAGCCAGGGGACATAGTCCGAGGGCCCCACGTGGATGTTCTCCGGCGGCAGTTCGTAATCTAACTGGCTGGTGACCGCGCTGGTCTTGGAGATTTTCTTGGATTCCAGCCGCTCCCGCTCCAGCATGTTGTAGAAGTCCATATTGCCGCCGAAGTTCAACTGGTACATCCGGTCAATCCGCACGCCGCGATCCCGCAGCAGGCGGGTGAGCACCCGGTGGACAATGGTGGCCCCCACCTGGCTCTTCACATCGTCCCCGATGACCGGCAGCCCCCGCTCGGCGAACCGCTTCTGCCAGTACGGCTCCCGGGCGATAAAGACCGGAATGCCGTTGACGAAGCCGCATCCGGCCTCCAGAATCTGCTCAATATACCATTTGGTCGCCATCTCGCTGCCCACCGGCAGGAAGTTGACCACCACGTCGGTGCCGGTGTCCTTCAGGATGCGGACGATGTCGGCGGTGGGACCGGGGGCCTTGCGAATGATCTGGCGGAGATACTGCCCCAGGCCGTCGTGGGTCATCCCCCGGCTAACCGGCACGCCCAGGTGGGGAACCTCGCGGAAGCGGACGGTGTTGTTGGGGCTGGTGAAAATGGCCTCCGAGAGGTCCTTTCCCACCTTGTTGGCATCCACGTCAAAGGCGGCGGAGAACTCAATATCCCGGATGTGGTACCCCCCCAGGACAGGGTGCATCAGGCCGGGGACCACCCCGTCATCCGGGACATTGCGATAGAAGTAAACCCCCTGCACAAGGGATGAAGCACAGTTGCCCACGCCGATGATCGCCACGCGCACTTTACGGCTTTCTCCCATTTCTCAACCTCCTTTAGCGAGATGGTTCCCGGAGCATAGAGAGGAAATCGGCCCACTGGCGCTCCAGCCCGTCCATGTCCAGAGTATAGCGGGCCATCCGGCCATCCCGGGTCACCTGCACCAGCGCGGCGGCCCGCAGGCGGGCCAGGTGCCAGGAGACCAATGGCTGGGCCAGATGGACCGTCTCCACGATCTCGGTGACGGTCATCTCTCCGGCCCGCGCCAGCGCGATCAGGATGCGCAGCCGCACCGGGTCTTTCAGCGCGTAAAAGAAGCGGACCAACTGGCGCAGCCGCGCCTCCATTTCCTTGCTGGCTTCCATATTTGCCTCCTGAACCCAGGGGACGGACAGGCCGACCGGAAGAGCGGCGCAGATGCATAAACGAATGCTTAATAAACGGGCGTTTATATAATAGCACAGGGAGAGGAGATTGTCAACTGGCAAAACTGGCGAATTTTATTTTGGACGCAGATTCACGCCGATTCTCTCAGATTAGAATTTTATTTTGGACGCAGATTCACGCAGATTCTCTCAGTTTATAATTTTATTTTGGACGCAGATTCACGCAGATTCTCTCAGATTAGAATTTTATTTTGGACGCAGATTCACGCAGATTCTCTCAGATTAGAATTTTATTTTGGACGCAGATTCACGCAGATTCTCTCAGATTAGAATTTTATTTTGAACGCAGATTCACGCCGATTCTCTCAGATTAGAATTTTATTTTGGACGCAGATTCACGCAGATTCTCTCAGATTATTAAGGAAGTGTGTGGGATTCCTCGGTAGGTAGTTACGTTGGGACAGGGAAGCCCTCACCCCTCCCCCGCCCTTCGGCGAAGCCGGTGGGGTGAGGTTCCCTTGTGGGGTTGATGTATCTGTGTTATATTTATCTCTGGGAGGCGGCCCATGACCCTCTTTGAGCACTTCGCTCAGAAACGGACGCGGGAGGAGGCACCGCTGGCGGCGCGAATGCGCCCGCGCACCCTGGAGGAGTTCATCGGGCAGGAGCACATTTTGGGTGAGGGGCGTCTGCTCCGCCGCGCCATTGAGACCGACCGTCTCTTCTCCTCCCTCATCTTCTGGGGCCCGCCCGGCACCGGCAAGACCTCGCTGGCGATGATTATCGCCAACACCACCCGCTCCCACTTTGAGACCCTCAGCGCGGTCATGGCGGGCGTGGCCGACATCCGGCGTGTCGTCCAGGAGGCAAGGGAGCGGCGCGGGATGTACGGGCGGCGCACCATTCTCCTGATTGACGAAATCCATCGCTTCAACCGCGCTCAGCAGGACGCCCTCCTCCCCCACGTGGAGGATGGCACCATTACCCTCATCGGCTCCACCACCGAGAACCCGTACTTTGAAGTCGTCGGGCCGCTCCTCTCCCGCTCTCGCGTTTTCCAGTTTAAACCCCTTACCGACGACGAGGTCCGGCGGGTGATCCAGCGGGCGCTTTCGGACCCGGAGCGCGGCTACGGCCGCCGCGCCGTCCGCGTGGACCCGGAGGCGATGGACCACCTGGTGCGCATCGCCGGAGGGGACGCCCGGGCCGCCCTGAACGCGCTGGAACTGGCCGTGGAAAGCACCCCGCCGGACGAGGCGGGGACAATCCACATCACCCTGGCGGTGGCGGAGGATTCCATCCAGCGGCGGGCCCTTCTCTACGACCGGGCCGGGGACGAGCATTACGATACCATTTCGGCTTTCATCAAATCGGTGCGTGGTTCCGATCCGGACGCGGCGCTCTACTGGCTGGCGAAGATGGTCGCGGCGGGGGAGGACCCCCGTTTCATCCTCCGGCGGCTCTACATTCTGGCAGCGGAGGATGTGGGACTGGCGGACCCGCAGGCCATCGTGGTGGTCAACGCCTGCGCGCAGGCTTTTGAGTGGGTGGGGCTGCCCGAGGGGCAGTACCATCTGGCCCTCGCAACCCTCTACCTGGCTACGGCGCCCAAATCCAATGCCGTCGGCGCCTACTGGCAGGCCCTGGCCCACATTGAGGAGCACGGCGCCGGCCCGGTGCCTCTCCACCTGCGGGATAAGTCCGACCTCTTCCACGGCCCCCTTCGGGAGCATTACCGGCAGACGATGGGTGAGCACTCCGGCTACCGCTACCCCCATAACTACCCCGAAGGCTGGGTGGAGCAGCAGTATCTGCCCGACGGGGTGGAGGGGAACTGGTTCCGCCTCAAAGGTCACGGCTACGAACGGGTCATCCTTCGCCGTCTCCAGCGGATGAAGGGGAATCAGAAGAGTCAGCGATTCGCTGACCCCCCCGACCCTCAACCCAGGAGGCCCAGATGACAGCCATTTCTGTTCCCACTCTCTACTTTGACCAGCCCGGCCCCCGGAATACCGATCAGACCCTGGAGGCGGCCCGGCGGCGAGCCGACGAACTGGGCGTCCGGACCATTCTGGTCGCCAGCACCACCGGAGAGACCGGCGCGAAGGCGGTGGAGGTGTTCCGGGGCTACGACGTGGTGGTGGTCACCCATTCCACTGGCTTCCGGGCGCCGAACGATCAGGAACTATTGCCCGAATATCGCGCGGCCATAGAAGCGGGCGGAGGGCGTATCCTCACCTGTCAGCATGCCTTCGGCGGCATCAACCGGGCCGTGCGCCGGAAACTGAACACCTACCTGACCGACGAGATCATTGCCTTCACCCTGCGCAATTTCGGGGAAGGGACGAAGGTCTGCATAGAGATCGCCCTGATGGCAGCGGATGCCGGGCTGGTCCGGGTGGGTGAACCCTGCATCTCCATCGCCGGAACGGGCCGGGGGGCCGACACGGCCCTGGTCCTGAAACCCGCCAACGCCCAGGCCTTCTTTGACCTGCGGGTGATGGAAATCATCGCCAAGCCCCGGCTGGGATAAAATGGGCCAGGCACTTCCCCCAGGGGCAACCGCAAGGGTTGCCCCTACACGACCACTGGCCCGTCGGGATTTTCTTGACATCTTTCGCTGAAAATGGTAAAGTAAAGAGTGGCCCGAATCCGTGTGCTGGAGGTGGACGTTGATCCCTCAGGGCTTTGAGGAAATCCCTCACACCGCCGACGCCGCGCTGCGGGTGTGGGGCCAGGACCTGACCGAACTCTTCATCAACGCCGCGCGCGGTCTGGCCTGGCTGATGGCCGACCCGGAGACCGTCCGCCCGGAAACGGAGACGGCGCTGGACCTGAGCGCGCCGGACGTGGAGACACTGCTGGTCACCTGGCTGGGAGAACTCATCTACCTGAACGAGCGGGACGGCGTGGTCTTCACCGAGTTTGACCTGGAAGAGGTCACGCCGACCCATCTGCGGGGGACTGCCCGGGGTGGACGGGCAGGCGAAGTCCGCCGCTTCGTCAAAGCCGCTACCTTCAGCGGCCTGGCCATCCGCCCCACCGAGCGCGGCTTGGAGACCACGATTACGTTTGATCTCTGAATCAGAGATTCAGAGGGGAGGTGCTATCATGGTGGAGAAGAAAAGCTTCCGTCGCGTGGACAAATTCATCTGGGAACTGCCGAAGGAGACCCGTCCGGATATGCGCGTGCCGGCCCGCATCTTCGCCACGCCGGAGATGCTGGATGCCGCCTTCCGCGACCGGACGGTGGAGCAACTGGTCAACACGGCGACGCTGCCGGGCATCCTCAAGTATGCCCTGGCCATGCCCGACTTCCACGAAGGGTACGGCTTCCCCATCGGCGGCGTCGCGGCAATGGATGTGAAGACGGGGGTGATCTCCCCCGGAGGGGTTGGCTACGATATAAACTGCATCGCCGGCAATAGCCGGGTCCTCCACGAGTTCGGTTATACCCTCCCCATCGCCCGAATGGAGCGCGGGTGGGAGAAGGCCCGCCTTCGGTGCCAGGACTTCGGCGCAGGGCGGGAGGCTGCCACCCCGGTCATCCTCTACCTCCGCCGCAGGCCCCACGTCCCGGTCTACCGCGTGAGGACGGAGACCGGAGAGGAGATCGTCGCTACAGCCGATCACCCCTTCTGGACACCGTACGGGATGCGGCCGCTGGACTCCCTCCAGGCCGGAGACCGGGTCGCCCTGTACCCCTTTGAGGGGGTGGAGTACGAGGAGCCGGAGGACCGGGTTCTGGTGGATGAAACCGACGTGGAACGGGTGATGCGGACGCTGGGCAAAGGGGGAGGGAACGGCCCGGCCCAGGTCCGGGCCCAACTCCGTCGCCGGGGACTCCTCCCCCTGCGCCTGAACTCTCCGGCAATGCCCTACCTGCTCCGGCTGCTGGGATACCTCTTCGGGGACGGCACCCTCTCCTTCACCGGCGGCACCGGCAGGGGCGTCGTCCGGTTTTATGGCCGGCCGGAGGAGCTGGAGGCCATCCGGGCCGACGTGGCCGCGCTGGGCTTCACCCCCTCCCGGGTCTACACCCGAAGGCGGCAGCACCGGCTCCGGACAGCCTGCGACGAATATGAGCAGGAGACCGACGAACACAGTTTCCCGGTCGTCGGCAGCAGTTTCGTCGTCCTGCTGGTCGCGCTGGGCGCGCCGCTGGGGACGAAGGCCGCGCAGGACTTCGGGGTCCCCTCCTGGCTCTTTGAGGCCCCCCGCTGGCAGCAGCGGCTCTTCCTGGCCGCCCTCTTCGGCGCCGCACTCTCTGCCCCGGCAACATATGACGCCCACGGCACCAATTTCTACACCCCCGTCCTCTCCCTCAGCAAGCGGGAGGGCTTCGTGGAGAGCGGGCAGACCTTCCTGGAGGGCATTGCCCGCCTCCTGGGAGGCTTCGGCGTGGAGACGCTCACTCTCTCCCGGCGGACGGAGCAGACCAACCCCGACGGCTCCCGTTCTGTCCGGCTGCGGCTGGTTCTCTCCTCCCGGCCGGAGAACCTCATCCGCCTCTGGGGCCGGGTGGGGTTTGAGTACAACCACCGGCGCTCCTGGGAGGGCCTGGTCGCCCTCCAGTACCTGAAGGGAAAACTCCGCGCCGTCGCCGAACAGGAGGTACCGGCGGAAGCGGCCGTAGCGATTTATACCGAACGGGCGGGGCCGGTGAACCGTCGCCTCCCAGAGCGCTCCCTCTACGAAGGGCGCGAGACGGCCCCAAGGGTGACCGTCAACTTTCTGGACTTTGAAGCCTACCGGCAGGAGGCGACGGCGGGCCTGGGAGAAAGCGGCATGGTTTGGGGACAGGTAGCCTCCATAGAGCCGCTGGAGGACTTCCAGGACAATGTCTACGATTTCACGGTCGCCCACCCGGACCACAACTTTATCGCCAACGGCTTCGTCATCTCCAACTGCGGCGTCCGCCTGCTGGCCTCCCATCTGGAGAAAGAGGAGGTGGCCCCGTACCTGCGGGACCTGACCAACGCCCTCTACCAGGCCTGTCCCAGCGGCGTGGGCGAACCGGGACGCATGCGCATCTCGGGCCGGGAACTGGACGAACTGGTGGTGGAAGGGGGGAGATGGGCGCTGAAGCGCGGGCAGGCGCGGGAGGAAGACCTGGCCCACACCGAGGAGGAGGGCACCCTCCCCGGCGCTGATCCCAGCAAGGTGAGCGCGCGGGCCCGGGAGCGGGGCGGCGGGCAGATCGGCTCCCTGGGCGCCGGCAACCACTTCCTGGAGATTGACGTCGTGGAGGAAATCTACGACCCCGAGGTCGCCCGGGCCTTTGGCCTGCGGGAGAACCAGGTCGTCGTCCAGATTCACTGCGGCTCCCGGGGTTTCGGCCACCAGATTTGCGACGATTACGTCAAGAGCCTCCAGACCGCTGTCCAGAAATACGGCATCGCCATCCCCGACCGGGAACTGGTCTGCGCACCCATAGATTCCCCCGAGGGCCGGGCCTACTACGGCGCGATGGCCTGCGCAGTCAACTATGCCTTCGTCAACCGCCAGGTGCTGGCCATGGGCGTCCGGGAAGCCTTCCGGGACGTCCTTCAGGGCAAGGTCCGCAACTGGGACCTCTACCAGGTCTACGACGTTGCCCACAACATCGCCAAATTTGAGGAGCACGAGGTGGACGGGAAACGGGTTCGGGTCTGCGTCCACCGCAAGGGGGCCACGCGCGCCTTCGGCCCCGGCCGTCCGGAGGTCCCCAGGGCATATCGGGACGTGGGCCAGCCGGTCCTGGTCCCGGGCTCCATGGGCACCGAATCCTATGTCCTTGTGGGGACGGACCGGGCGATGGAGATCGCCTTCGGCTCCACCTGTCACGGGGCCGGACGGGTGATGAGCCGTTCCCAGGCGTTGAAGAGAATCTGGGGCGCCGACCTGAAACGGGAACTGGAAGAGCAGGGACTGGTCATCCGGGCGGGAAGCACCAAGGGATTGGCGGAGGAGGCCCCGGCGGCCTACAAAGACGTCAGCCAGGTGGTGGAGGTAGTGCACGGGGCGGGGCTGGCCCGCAAGGTCGCCCGTCTGCGCCCCCTGGCGGTGATTAAAGGCTGATGGGGGCATTCCTCACCCACCCCCGGCCCTTCGGGGATAGGGGAGGGGTGAGGACTGCGCCGCCAGTTTCTGGGCAGGTAGTTACCCACGGACACCGATGGACACCGTAGAAATCTCCACCCAATCCCGCCAGGAATTTCGGGACATCACCCCGCAGGTCCAGGAGGTCGTCCGGCGCAGCGGCGTGCGGGAAGGGCTCTGCTACCTCTTCTGTCCCCACACCACCGCTGGCCTGACCCTCAACGAGAACTGGGACCCCACCGTCCGCCACGACATTGGGCTGGCGCTGGATACGTTAGTACCAGACCGGCCCGACTTCCGGCACGCGGAGGGAAACGCCCCGGCCCACGTCAAGACCACGCTGGTCGGCAGCCAATTGACCCTCCTGGTGAGCGAGGGACGGCTGGTACTGGGCTCCTGGCAGGGGGTCTTCCTGGCCGAATTTGACGGCCCCCGTCGCCGCCGGGTCCTGGTCCAAGTCGTTGCGGCGTAGACGACATGCGCCCTGCGATTTGCTCCCTGCTGGCCCTGCTCCTCTCCGCCTGCGCGGCCGTCACTCCGAGCCCGCCGGCCGGCAACCTGCTCCCGGGCCTGACACCGGTCCCTACCCCGACGCCCGCCCGTGACCTGCGGATTCTGCTGCCGGAGTGGCCCCGGACGCTGAGCCCGCTCCGCGCCCGTTCCTGGTCGGAGCGCGCGCTCCAGGACCTCTTCCTGGTCGGCCTGTGGCGAGTGGACGACCGACTGGAGGTCTCGCCCGAACTGGCGGCGGAACTCCCCACCCGCGCCAACGGCGGCATCTCCGCCGATGGCCGCGTGCTGACGGTCCGCCTGCGGGAGGGCCTCTTTTGGTCGGACGGTGTCCCTCTCACCGCCGGCGACCTGGTCTTCACCCACCAACGGGCTGCCGCGCAAGGGATGTTCCCCCACGCGTCCTTTGTGGAAGAGGTCGTCGCCCTGGATAGCCGCACCGTCCGGGTGGCCTTCACCCGTCCCTTTGCGCCCTGGCCGACGACGCTCTTCCCTTTTGTCCTCCCCCGCCATGCGCTGGAGGCGGACGAGGAGGGGTGGAATCGGACGCCGACAGTGGGCAACGGGCCGTACACCTTCGCCGGGGAGAAAGGGGGCGCACTGGTCTTCGTCCCCAACCCCTACTACTGGCGGGGCCGGCCGGCCGCCCGGCAGGTGCAGGCCTTCGCCCAGCCGGATGTCCGGGCCCGCTGGCAGATTATGGCCTTCGGCGACGCCGACTTCTCCCCTTTCCTGGCACCGGGCCATCCACCCGGAGCGACACCGCCGGAGGGGACGACCCTCCTTTCCTCCCCCTCCGGCTACGTAGAGACCCTTTTCTTTAACCTGGACCCGCGCCGGGGGCATCCGGCGTTGCAGGAGGCGCGCGTGCGGGCCGCTCTGGCGGCCGCGCTGGACCGGGAGGCGGTCTGCGCCGCGCTAATGGCGGTTCCGGCCACCAGCCTCTACAGCGGGACCCGCTGGGAGAGTTCGGCCCCGCCCGTCGCTCCGTCCCTTCGGGAGGCAGCGCGGATGCTGGACGAGGTCGGCTGGCGGGATGCGGACGGAGACACCATCCGGGACAGGACGGGTATCTCCCTGACCCTGCGTTACGTTGCCCCGCCGGGGCGGGAGGCCGCCCAGGCCGTGGTGGCGCAGACGTTGCGGGACCTGGGCATCGGCGTGGAGGCGGCTATTCGGGAACGTCCGTGGGACGACCCGGCGGCGTGGGACCTGGCCCAGTGGGCAGGCCGGCCCTCCGGCTACCCTGACCCGGATGATTCCCGCTGGCTCTGCGCGGAGGCCCGCCCGGGCGGTCAGAACCCCGCCGGGGTCTGCAATGAGGTGCTGGATGGGCTGCTGCTGGCCCAGGCCGCTGCGACCGACCCCGATGAGCGCGCGGCCCTGCTGGCAGAACTTCAGGAGACGGCCCGTCGGGAGGCCTGGTGGGTACCTCTTTGCCGCTGGGAGGACCTCTGGCTGATCCGGGCGGACCTCTCCGGTCCGCGCCCCTGGCGGGGCGCCCCGTTCTGGAACTTCGGAGAATGGCAATAGGCGGGCTTTCCGTCAGCGCCGAATCGTTACCCAGGCCGAACCCTTCCCATAGCGCGAGATTTATCTGGCCCTTGCGGTCATCCTCAACCCTTGCAAGAGAACGGAGGGAACCATGCAGAACGCCTCTTTTCTGGACTGGCTGACCCGCTGGGAGGCCGAACTGCCTGCGATTCCTCTGGAGTCCGTTGTTCGGGAGCCGTCCCGCACGGCCATCCTCTCGGTGGACCTGATTAAGGGATTCTGCACCATTGGGCCGCTGGCCAGCCCGCGCGTGGCGGGTATCATCCCCGCCGTCGTGCGGCTGTTTGAACGGGTCTATAACCTGGGCGTCCGCCACTTCCTTCTGACCCAGGACACCCATGACCCCGACTCGGTGGAATTCGGAGCCTTCCCGGCCCACTGTGTTGTCGGCACCCCTGAAAGCGAGACCGTAGACGAACTGCGGGCCCTTCCCTTCTCCGACCTGCTCATGGTCATCCCCAAGAAGTCCATCAGTTCCAGCATCGGCACCGAATTGGGCTCTTGGCTGGACGGCCACCCGGCGGTCAACACCTTCATTGTGGTCGGCGACTGCACCGACCTGTGCGTCTATCAGGCGGCGATGTACCTGCGGCTGCGGGCCAATGTGAAGGGCCTGCGGGACTTCCGCGTCGTCGTCCCTGCGGACAGCGTGCAGACCTACGACTTGCCGGTGGAGACGGCGCTCCAACTGGGCGCACTCCCCCACGATGGCGACCTGCTCCACCGTATCTTCCTCTATAGCATGGCCCTCAACGGCATAGAGGTCGTTGCCCGCCTGATCTGAACCCTTTCGCTTTTCCACAAGGGGGTACCATGTCCCTCTCCGAGCGGATCGCCCGGTGGCTCCGGGAGTACCTGGAGGCCGCCGGAGCGGATGGCTTCGTCTTTGGCCTGAGCGGCGGAGTGGATTCCGCCACCGCCGCCGCGCTGGCCGTTCGGGCCGTCGGCACCGATCGGGTGCTGGCGGCCTTTATGCCCTGCCACTCCCTGCCGGAGGACCTTCGCCTGGCCCGGCAGGTCGCCGAAACCTTCGGCATCCCCACCGTCACTGTAGACCTGACCCCGGTCTACGATGCGCTGCTGTCGCTCCTTCCCCCGTCGGAGAACCCACTGGCCCCGGCCAACATTAAGCCCCGCTTGCGGATGATCACCCTGTACTACCTGGCCCAGTCCCGCAACTACCTGGTGCTGGGCTCGGGGAATAAGTCAGAGATCGCTCTTGGATATTACACGAAATACGGGGACGGAGGAGTAGACCTGCTCCCTCTGGGTGGCCTCTACAAGACCCAGGTGTGGGAACTGGCGAGGGAACTGGGGGTACCGCAGGAGGTGATTGACCGTCCCCCCACCGCCGGCCTCTGGCCCGGTCAGACCGACGAGGGGGAACTGGGCATCACCTATCGGGAACTGGACCGGATTCTGGCGGCGATGGAGGCCGGAGACCTTTCCGGCCTGGACCCGGCGGCGGTGGAGAAGGTGCGGGGAATGATCGCCCGCTCCGAACACAAACGGAGCATGCCGCCGATCTTTGAGCCGTAAAAAAGACAACCGGCGCCTGATCCTTTCAGGCGCCGGTTGTCCGTTTGTGGATCAGGGCATCAGGCCAGCGCGATCTCCTTACGGCTCTCCCACAGCCCGTGAATGTTGCAGTAGGAGGCAGCGATCAGGGTGCCCGGTGCGTTCACCTGAAACGAGAAGAGAGCCATCGGTTGGGTGTACGCCGGACCCTGGTTGGCGCCCTTGACCGACTCCCCGTGAGCAGTGAAGTCACAGCGGCCGATTTCGTAGATGAATTTATCCCCCTCCGGCTGGAAGTAGAGGGCGATCCAGCGAATGTGGTGCTCCGTGGTGTTGGGATGAGGGATCTCTTTGCCAACGGTGACGGTCACCTGGAAGGGCTGATTGGCCGTTACCCGGTCAGGTCCCTCTATGACGGGGACGTGCTTTTCCGTTTTCCAGTCCGCCGATTGAATCCGGTCTCCGAGTTTCATCTGATCCCTCCTTTAGAAGAATTGGGTCGGTTCTTTGTACCGGAGGGCGGCCTCTTCACCGCTTCACCGGTTCTACAATCCGGGGCGATAGGTGGGAATCGCCCCGGCCGCCGCAGTCTTTGCTGCGGGTGGCCTCAAACGCGCATGCCTCGGAGCAGTAGACCCGCTCCCCTCGCCGTACCGGCTCCCCCTCTATGAGTTCGCCACAATGGTCACAGCGCACCTGGCTCATAGTCCCCCTTTCTGCCCTCAAAATAAGACGATAATCATCTCATATTTTAGCGAATTCCCCCGAAATGTCAAGTCCATCGGCACGTAACGATTCAGCCCGATGGAATCGCCCTCCTGGCGCCGATGGGAAATCGGCCTCCCCTGCCCCAGACCACAGACGACGGTGGTCGGTGGTCCGTCGTCTCTCGTCCGTCTTGAACGGACGGCGCAGGCCAAAGAGGCCGATCTTCCGTCAGCGCGGTAGTCACATCGGCGCTTGCAAAAATGGGGAAGGTGTGGTAAAATTAAAACGGTCTATGTGTGGCTTGGCTGCCGAGGTAGCTCAGCCTGGTAGAGCACCTGACTGAAAATCAGGGAGTCGGCGGTCCAAATCCGCCCCTCGGCACCTCGGGGAGCCCGGATGGGCGGCTCTGAATTTGCGCCTTTGAGCGCCATAGTTGAGAATGCGCCGTGAGCGCCCCTTTGTGCTCTTAAGCACAAAGAGCCAGCCCATCATCCGGCGGGCTCCCTTTTTCTGGATTCCCGGCGGAGAGGAGAACAGCGTCCGTTACCAAAGCAGGCTGCATGGCCAGCCTGCTTTTTGCTATTGGGAGGAGGCAAAGATGCGGTACATTGACCTGCGCAGCGACACGGTCACTCATCCCACCCCCGCGATGCGGGAGGCGATGTACCGGGCGGAGGTGGGGGACGACGTCTTCGGGGAAGACCCCACCGTCCGGCGGCTGGAGGGGATGGCGGCGGAGCGGATGGGCAAAGAGGCGGCGCTCTTCGTCGCCAGCGGCACGATGGGCAACCTGGTGGCCCTGCTCACCCACTGCGGCCGGGGGGACGAGGTCATCCTGGGCGACCGCAGCCACACCTTTATCTACGAGCAGGGCGGGATGGCCGCGCTGGGCGGCATTACCCCCCGTCCCCTGCCCAATCAACCCGATGGCACGCTGCGGCTGGAAGACATCCGGGCCGCGATCCGGTCGGAGAATGTCCACTATCCGCGCACCCGCCTGATCTGCCTGGAGAACACCCACAACCTCTGCGACGGTGCACCATTGACGGCGGAGTACACCGCCGCCGCCGCCCATCTGGCCCGCCAACACGGCCTGCGGGTGCATCTGGATGGCGCCCGCATCTTCAACGCGGCGGCGGCCCTGGGTTGCGACGTCCGGGACCTGGTGCGGGAGGTGGATTCGGTAATGTTCTGCCTCTCCAAGGGGCTGTGCGCACCGGTGGGGTCTATCCTCTGCGGAAGCGCCGATTTCATCTACGAGGCGCGACGGGCACGCAAGGTGGTGGGCGGCGGAATGCGGCAGGCGGGGATTCTGGCGGCAGCGGGGATCGTCGCCCTGGAGCAGATGACCGGGCGGCTGGGGGAAGACCACGCCCGCGCCCGGCGGCTGGCCGAAGGGTTGGCCCAGATTCCCGGCATCCGGGTGGGCCCCGTCTACACCAATATATTCTATTTCTGGCTGGACGAGGGAGTTTCTCTGGCCCCTCAAGAGTTCCTCTCCCGGCTGCGGGAGCAGGGGGTGCTGGTGCTGGGTCGGGAAGACGGCCGCTTCCGCGCCGTCACTCACTACTGGATCACCGACGAGGATGTAGAGACGACGCTGCGCGCGGTGAAGGCAGCGCTCTCCTAATGGGCCAGGCGCTTTGAGAGGTGTCTGGCAGGTCTTTTTCAGTCCCTGTACCCGTGCGGATGGGTGCGGTGCCAGTTCCAGGCATGCTCCACAATCGTCCGCAGGTCCGGGTACTGGGGCTTCCACCCCAACTCGCGGCGGATTTTTTCGCTGCTGGCGACCAGGACCGCCGGGTCGCCGGGGCGCCGGGGGCCGACTACCGCCGGGATGGGATGGCCGGTGACCTCCCGACAGGTCTCTATCACCTCTTTGACCGTAAACCCCTGTCCGTTCCCCAGGTTGTAGGTCCGGCTCCCCTGCTCCAGCGCTTCCAGTGCCAGGATGTGCGCCTGTGCCAGATCGGTGACGTGGATATAGTCCCGAATGCAGGTCCCATCCCGGGTGGGATAGTCGTCCCCGTAGATGGTGACGGCATCCCGTTGCCCCAGTGCCACCTGGAGGACCAGCGGGATCAGATGGGTCTCAGGGTCGTGGTCCTCCCCCCGCTCGCCGGTAGGAGATGCGCCGGCGGCGTTGAAATACCGCAGCGCTGCATATCGGAAGCCGTAGATGCGGTCCAGCCACGATAGAATCCGCTCCAGCAGATTCTTGGACTCCCCGTAGGGGCTCCCTGGGACGATCTCTTCTTCCTCGTCTATTGGGATCCGTCGCGGCCGGTCAAAGAGGTTGGCCGTAGAGGAGAGAATGAAGCGGCGCACGCCGTGAGCGACCGCTTCCTGCAGCAGGTTCAGCCCGTTGGTGACGTTCTCCCCCAGGTACTTGAACGGCAACTCCATAGACTCGGCGACCAGGGTGTACGACGCGAAGTGCATAACGGCGTCTATGGGATAAGTCTCAAAGACGGCGCGGACCGTCTGCCGGTCGGCCAGGTCCCCGTAGACAAAGGTAGCCTGAGGGTGGACGGCGGCCCGGTGGCCGGTGCAGAGGTTATCCAGGACAACAACAGAATACCCCCGGCGAATCAGTTCTTCCACGACGATGCTGCCGATATAGCCGGCGCCTCCGGTGACCAGAATGTTCATCACTCCCTCCTGCTGGGATTGGATTCAGCATCTTACCCGACGGTTTACCGTCGGGCTCATTCTACGAAGCCCCCTCCGGCGCTGAAAATCCCTGCCTGGCGGCCCCTTTTGTCTTTTCCGGGGCCCGAGAGCCCGAAAGGCTTCGCCCCTTGAGTCCGCCGCTTGTAACGATTCAGCCCGATGGAGGTCACCCTCTTAGCGCTGATGGGAAATCGGCCTCCCCTGCCACAGACCATAGACCACAGACCACAGACGACGGTGGTCGGTGGTCCGTCGTCGGTGGTCTGTTGTCCGTCGTCTGTCGTCCGTCTTGAGAGGACGGCGCAGGCCGTCTATTGGCCGAAAGCCCTGAAAGGCTGACTTTCCGTCAGCGCTGAAATTATATCACTTTTAACGGTTTGTGCATCCCCGGGTTAACGCCTGTAACGAAGGGGGTGAGAAGAAATAGACTCACCCCGCCCTGCTGGAGCGGGGCCGGGAGGAAACCTGCATTGATAGTCCTCCGGCCGAAAGCCCGGAGAGGCCGACTTTCAGTGAGCACTGAATGGTTGGTAGTTTCCCTCTTGAGTGTTTACAGATAATGAGGTATCATGGGGGCATCCTTTAAGCCAAGAGGTCAGGATGCCGCAGTGCGGATTTCGGCAAGCCACAAGGCGAGCACCAGAAGAACATCGTGAAATGTGGCAAGACCAAGGCGGGTCGCCAACGCTACCTGTGCCGCACGTGTGGGCGTACGTTCACAGAAACCAAAGGCACGATCTTCTACCGTCGTCGCACGCCCAAGGATGAGATCATTGAGACCCTCGCCCTTTTGGCGGAAGGGAATCGCATCAGCAGTCTGGCCCGCGTCAAAGGGCACAAGGAAGACACCATTCTGGATTGGTTGCGCGACGCCGCTCAGCATGCCGAAGCGATGGAAGAGGAGTTGCTGGCCCGCTATCGGATCCAGCGCGGTCAACTGGACAGCCTATGGGCCTACGGGGGCCACAAGGGTGAAAAAAAGGCCACC
>JASFBC010000156.1:0-6103 GCA_036172315.1 Anaerolineae bacterium
GCAGGACCGGCGGCGACGCGGAAGCCCACACAATGGGAGCGATAGTCCCGGCGGGCCCGCTCCCGGACAAACGTCCGCGCGTCTTCCGCGAAGAAGTTCCAGGCCCCGCCCCGGATGACCATTTCATCCCCGTCGTAGGGGGTGGACGTCCACTCCCAGACGTTCCCGGCGCAGTCCAGCAACCCGTACGGGCTGGCTCCCTCCGGGTAGACTCCGACGGGGGTGGTACTGCCGAGGCCGCTCTCCCGCACATTGGCCCGGGTCGGCTCAAAGGACGGCCCCCAGGGGTAGGCCCGCCCGTCCTCTCCCCTGGCGGCCCGCTCCCATTCCTCCTCGGTGGGGAGACGGACACCCGCCCAGGCGCAGTAGGCGGCCGCGTCCTCCCAACTGACCAGCACCACCGGGTGGTTGGCCTTCCCCTCCGGGTAAGTCCGGGTGACGGGGTCCCAGTTGTAGGGGCGGGCCCACTCCTCGTCCACGTACGGGACGGGATACTGGGGGTTGGCTGCCAGGAAGCGGGCGTACTGGGCGTTGGTCACCGGATAGCGGCCGATGCGGAAGGCCATCGTCATCACGGGCCGCCGCTCTTCTCCAAAGAGGACCGATCCGCCGGGAACCTCCACCCATTCGTCCAGGTCCCGGGGGTCGCCCAGGTAGCCCAGGGCGGTGGCGGCGGAGATCCGCTCGGAGATGGAGGCTCCAGAGCCTGGCTCCAGGACGCGCACCAGCGCTTCCACATACCACTCCGCCGTCCCCTGGGCTTGAACGGCCTCCACGGCGCTGCGCAGGCGGACAGGGTCGTTGCTGAGGAAGTCCGCCCAGCGACGGGATGGCAGGTCCGCCGGAAGTTCGGTCCCCTCCGCGCCGGTGGTGCGGACCAGGAAGATATACGCAGCGATCTGTTCCCGAGTCAGGGGGGCAAAGGGCGGCCCGATGCGTAGCATCCGCAGAAGCGGGCGGTGGCGCAGGTACTTCTCCAGCAGCGTACCGGTCTCTGGGAGGACCGGCATCACCGGCTGGCGGACCTCCGTCCCTTCCCGCGCCGCCATCTCCAGGTCCTGAATGAGGAGAGGGTACTCCTGAAGGTCCCGGTAGAGGTCCCGGTAGCGGGTCTGGATCACCACCATTTTGGCCAGGAGTCCCGGGACGACGGGCTCCATAACGCCAGCTTGCTCCCGTCTTCGGGCCAGGTCGGAGAGGAGGCGGAAGATGTTCAGCGCCCGCTTGAGCACCCGGGGGTTCGGCTCCAGGCCGACGGCGAAAATCATCCGGCAGGTCTGGTCCATCTCCGGCGCGTGGTCGGCGATGTAGGAGAGAATCTGCTCCTCTTCCAGCGGGGGGAGGTAGAAGGGAATCTGGACCAGTTTGTCCAGATAATCCCGGCCCTGGAAGGGGGCATCGGCCTCAGCGCCGTACTGGCTCTGGACCACCCGCTCAATCACCTCCCGGTCGGCGGCGATGATGAAGACGCACCCCGGCACGTCCAGGTAGAGTTTGATCGTCTCCAGGACCTCCACGGCGCGGGCCGGGAGACAGCGGTCCAGGTCATCTATAAAGAGCACCAGCAGGCCGTTGCGGGACCAGATGTATTCCCGGACCAGGTGGGCGAATCCGGCCTGGAATTCTTCCAGCAGGGTGAGGCGGCGGCGGTGGATTTCCACCCGTTCCCGCCGGAAGGCTTTGACCAGGTCCTCCACCACCGAGACGTTGCCCTGGGCCAGTTTGACCAGTTCGGCCAGTGTCCCCGGGCCGGGGATGAAGGAGAGGCCCAGTTTGAGGGCAGCGCGACCGGCGGCGGGCCAGTCCACCTGCAGAGAGCCCAGTTCGGTGCGTTCCACGTCGGTGTAGAGGCGCATCCGCCAGTCCTCTATCTGCCGGGCGTCTTCTTCGGAGAAGTCGTCGCTCCGCAGGCCGTCCAGGACGTGCAGGAGGAGGGAGCGCCAGAGGGCGGTCTCGTCCCGCTCGTACTGCCAGGCGTTGAACCAGACGGTACGGGCGCGGCGGTGGCTGGGAGTGCGCTGACCGATTAGCCGCTCGGCCACCAGCCGCATCAGGCTGGTTTTCCCGCTCCCCCAGGGCCCGAAGATGCCCAGGGTAATGGGGGTGTCGGCGGTGAGGATGATGTCGGCCAGGATGTCGGCATAGTCGGCGAAGTTGAGCCGGTCTTCGCTGCGGGTCTGAATGGGACGGTCGGTCCAGAGCGCTCGCGGTGCGTCCATTCGTACCTCGGGCAGGAATGGAGAATCGGCCTTTTCCATAAAATGATACCACAAAATGGGGAAGGTAGCCAGTGGACGCCTTGCTGGGGTGTGTTCCAGATCCCTGCCGAGGAAATGCGCCGCTTACGAAGAGAACGCAGAGGCTGGATAACAGGCCCCTGGGCGGAGTTCCTGTGAAGGAGCGGGCTTCACCCTCCCGCAGGCCCTTTCTGAACCCGCCCGAAAACGGCAATCTATTCGGCCATTACCGCCTGGCGGAATATCTCCAATCCTTCCTCCACCTGCGCCCGATTGACGGTCAGCGGCGGGATGAGGCGGATGGTTTGAGTCCAGTGGCCGCAGGGGTAGAGGAGCAGACCGTCCTCCAGCGCCCGTTGCAGGATGCGGCGGACGGCCTCCGGGTTGGGCTCGCGGGACCCCGGCCGGACAAACTCCATCGCGATCATCAATCCCACCCCGCGCACATCGCCAACGATGGGGGATTCCGCCTGCAGTTGGCGGAGCGCTTCCAGGATATACGCTCCCTGCGCGCGGGCGTTCTCCAGCAGGTTTTCCTCCCGGATGATCTCCAGTACCGCCAGCGCCGCCGCGCAGGAGATGGGATTGCCGCCGTAGGTGGTGCCGTGGGAGACGGGCCCCCATCTCTTCATCAGATCACGGCGGGCCGCCACAGCCCCCAGCGGGAAGCCGTTGGCGATCCCCTTGGCCAGACAGAGGATGTCCGGCTCCACGCCGAAGGCCTGGGCCGCGAACCACTCCCCCGTGCGGCCGAACCCGGTCTGCACCTCGTCAAAAATCAGGAGAATGCCGTGCTCATCGGCCAGCCGCCGCAGCGCCACCAGCCACTCGCGCGGGGGGATGACGTAGCCCCCTTCCCCCTGGATCGGCTCCAACAAAAAAGCGGCCACATCCTGAGGGGCGATGACGTGCTCAAACAGCCGTTCTATGTCCTCCAGGGCCTCCTGAGCACAGGCGACCGGATCGGGGGCGGATGAGCGAAATGGGTATGGGAAGCGGGCATAGTACACATCGGGCAGAAATGGCCCATGGCCAGTGCGGTATCTTACCTTGGACGTGGTGACCGATACGGCCCCCATAGTGCGCCCGTGGAACCCGCCCAGAAAGGCGATGATGCCGCGCCGTCCGGTGACGTAGCGGGCCAGTTTGATGGCTCCTTCCACCGCCTCAGCGCCACTGTTGCCGAAAAAGAACATATCAGCGTGGCCAGGGGTGATCTGGCCCAATTCCCATGCCAGCCGCAGCGCCGGTTCGTGGGCGATCACGCCCAGCGGGGCATGGATCATGCGCTCCAGTTGCTCCCGGGCTGCCGCCACGACGCGGGGATGATTGTGTCCCACGTTGCAGGCTCCGAAGCCGGCCAGAAAGTCCAGATACCGGCGCCCATCCCGCCCATAGAGATAGATCCCCTCCGCCCGCTCAACGGGCAGGTTGGGCCAGTCCTGGGCCAGGCAAGGGGCCAGTAAGTCATCCAGTCGGGCCCGCAGGTCTTCGTAAGTGGGATGCCTCTTCATCTAAGCCTCCGGGAATGAACCTCTCTGATTCGGGAGTCCTATGAGAACTTCAGCACAGTACAGAGAATGAATACTCCGACGATGAGCACCAGCCAGAAATAGTTCGCCGGACGGGCCGTCAATGTTTCTACCTCCGTCGGACGGATGGGCGCCCCAAAGCCCTTAGTCTCCAGGGCGATCTGGAAGTCGTTGGCCTTGCGGAAGAGGAGCAAGATCAGCGGGGTGATGATGGGGATGTAGGCCTTAAAGGCCCGGCGGATGGGGTTCATCGCCTCTATGTCAAACGCCCGCAGTTTTTGTGCGTCCACGATGGACGACCACATCTCAAAGAGCAGCGTGGTGAAGGAGAGAGCGCTGACGAACATAAACGTGGCCGTCTGGGGAACCCGCAGTTTCCCCATCGCGGTCATGATAGCCGATGTGGGGGTGGTCATCACGAAGAGGGGGAGCGCCGATGCGGCGGCCAGGATGCGCACGCTGAGCACCAGACCGAACCAGACCCCCTCTTTCTTGATGACCCCCAGGTCGGCCTCCCAGAGTTTCAGGTGTCCCAGGACAATGAGGGGGGTCTCACCTCCCCGATAGGTGAATCCCTGAATCAGGATCAGGAAGACAAAGGTGCCCAGCAGAATCTTGAGCAGGGTGGCGAACCGGCGCAGTTCAATCCGTGCCAGTGCCCACAAGAGGGCCGAGAAGCCCAGCCAGATGAGCAGGATGGGCATATCGGTCAGCCGGATAGGGTACATCACCAGAACCAGTGTGAGCAGCAGGTAGGCCAATTTGACCAGAGGGTGCAGGCGGTGGATGGGAGTGTTCAGATGGGTATAGCGGAATGCTGGTTGCATCTTTTTCCTACCCCGCTGTTGAAGGAATCAGCGCCCGGGTCAGGTCTTCCAGGGTCATCACATGGGCGGGCACCCCCAGGGAGGCCAGTGCCTGGGCCAATTGGGCCGCGACAGGCGGGACCACAAAACTTTTCCGGAGTTCCTCCGCCTGGGCGAAGACCTCATGGGTGGGGCCGTCCAGCAGCACCCGGCCCTCATGGAGGACGATCAGCCGCTGAGCGTAGCGGGCGATCAGGTCCACGTCGTGGGTGATCATCAGGACGGTCCCGCCCTCCTCGTGGAACTGACGGGCCAGTTCTGCCAGTTGGTAGCGGCCCCGGTGGTCCTGGGCCGTCGTCGGCTCGTCCATAATCAGGACCTCCGGACCCAGGGCCAGAGTCGCGGCCACGGCCAGTTTGCGCCGGTCTCCGAAGGAGAGCCGGAAGGGGAAAAGGTCGGCGTAGGCCTCCAGACCGACTCGCTGCAGGGCCTCATCCGCCCGCCGGTTTATCTCCTTTTCAGGAACGCCGACGTTCCGGAGCCCGAAGCGAATCTCGTCCCGACAGGAGGGGGTGAATAACTGGTAGTCGGGGTTTTGGAGAACCAGTCCGATGCGGCGGGTGATTTCCCCCACCGAGAACCGCCGCAGACTTTGCCCCTGGAAGAGGACCTCCCCCTTCTTGGGGCGGAGCAGGCCAACGAAGCACTTCACCAGGGTGCTCTTCCCCGAACCGTTCTGGCCCACGATGCCCACGAACTCCCCCTGGCGGATTATCAGACTGACGTCCCTCAAGGCGGTCACCGGCGGCGGGCCAGGGTACTCCACCGTGAGGTTTCGGGCCTCCAGGACGACCGGGCCGCCTGCCCAGGAGCAGCGGGGTGGGGCAACGGCTTCCGGACAGATGGTCAGCCGCCCTTCCCGGACTGCCCGCCGAATCCGGTCAGCCACTTCGGAGACGGTGAGGCTCCACTGCGAGCCTTCGGGCTGGTCCACGCCGTTGAGCCGGAGGAGGGTCTGGACTTGCACCAGCGCCGGGGTCTTGATCCCTGCCCGTTCCAGTCGGTCGGTTTGGGCAAACACATGATCTGGCGGGCCCTGCATCACCGTTTTTCCCTCTTCCAGTACCAGCACCTGGTCGGCCAGATGCAGCACTTCCTCCGTTTCGTGGGTGGTCATCACAATCGTCAGGTCGCCGGCGCGTTTCAGTTGCTCCACTGCCTCCCCGACCTCCCACCGGCCCAGCGGGTCCAGTTGGGACGTGGGTTCATCCAGGGCCAGTATCTGGGGCTGCATGGTCAGTACGGAAGCCAGCGCGGCGCGCTGCTTCTGCCCACCGGAGAGGTCCCGGGGATTGTGCTCCTCTGACCCTTCCAGCCGGACCAGGGCCAGCGCTTCCCGGGAGCGGCGCAGGATTTCCTCCCGGGGGACACCCAGGTTGGCAGGCCCAAAGGCCAGTTCCGCTTTCAAGGTCGGCATAAAGAGTTGGACTTCCGGGTCTTGCATCAGCACGCCGCAGCGCTGGGCGGT
>JASFBC010000157.1:0-30027 GCA_036172315.1 Anaerolineae bacterium
CAAAAGCGCACCGAGGAGCGATTGGACCGGCTGGAAGCCGCTGTCCAGGAACTGGCCGAGGCCCAAAAGCGCACCGACGAGTCCGTCAAAGCGCTGTCCGAGGCCCAAAAGCGCACCGAGGAGCGATTGGACCGGCTGGAAGCCGCTGTCCAGGAACTGGCCGAAGCCCAAAAGCGCACCGACGAGTCCGTCAAAGCGCTGTCCGAGGCCCAAAAGCGCACCGACGAGTCCGTCAAAGCGCTGTCCGAGGCCCAAAAGCGCACCGAGGAGCGATTGGACCGGCTGGAAGCCGCTGTCCAGGAACTGGCCGAAGCCCAAAAGCGCACCGACGAGTCCATTAAGGCGCTGTCCGAGGCCCAAAAGCGCACCGAGGAGCGATTGGACCGGCTGGAAGCCGCTGTCCAGGAACTGGCCGAGGCCCAAAAGCGCACCGACGAGTCCGTCAAAGCGCTGTCCGAGGCCCAAAAGCGCACCGAGGAGCGATTGGACCGGCTGGAGGAGGCCCAATTGCGCACCGAGGAGGCGGTCAGGGCACTGGCCGAGGCTCAACGCTCCCTTACTCAAAAAGTGGAGCGCCTGAGCGTGGGGGTGAACAACCTGCAGCGGACCATCGGTGCTACTATGGAAGAGGAGGCCGGGGACTGGGTATTCTATCTGCTGGAAGAGAAAGGCTATCAGGTTCTGGAAGACCCCAGAGAGGTCCATATGGACGGTGAAATAGATGTGGCGATACCGGCGGCTCGAGACGGGGAGGTAATATGGGCAATAGTGGAAGCGAAGACCCGCCTGAGCCGACGGGCAATAGAGGATTGGGCCAATCGGATGCGCTCCAAGGGCTTCCGACGCCGCCTGGCCCAACACGGGGTCCCCGGCCCTTACCTGGTGTACGTATATGGGCTTCGGGTGGACGCGGCCTGCGATGCGGCCGCGCGCCGGTTCGGTATCGGCCTGATCACCGGGCGCGGGGAACGAGTCCCCCCCGGCCCGCTGCTTCCCCCTGCAGAGTCTGGTGAAGGAAAAGGGAACTGAATCCTGTGGAGAAGGCATACTACAATCATATCACTGACGACTTAGATGCTCTCTTAAACGTCCTGCCGGAAGACCTGCGGGAGAGCATCCAGCGGATCGGCCGGCGGGATGAGTTGCTGGAGGTGATTCTGGACCTGGGACGGGTGCCCACCGCCCGCTACACTGATGGCGAGGTGGTGCTGAGCGAACGGGAGGTCACCTGGGAGGACATCCGGCATGTGGTGGAGCGGGTAGGCGAGTTTGATGCCGATAACCGCGCCGGTATCGCCCGCACCCTCCACCGCATCGCGGCCATCCGAAACCGCAAAGGGGACATCCTCGGGCTGACATGCCGGGTCGGGCGGGCCGTCTACGGCACCATCGCCATCATCCAGGACATCATTGAGAGCGGCAAGAGCATCCTTCTCCTGGGCCGGCCCGGCGTCGGTAAGACGACCATGCTTCGGGAGGCGGCCCGGGTCCTGGCAGAGACAAAGCGAGTCATCATTGTGGACACATCCAACGAAATCGGCGGCGACGGCGACATCCCCCACCCCGCCATTGGTCGCGCGCGCCGGATGCAGGTGGAGATGCCTTCCCTCCAGCACGAGGTGATGATTGAGGCCGTGGAGAACCACAACCCCGAAGTGATCGTCATTGACGAAATCGGGAGGGAACTGGAGGCGCTGGCAGCGCGGACGATCGCCGAACGGGGTGTCCAACTCATCGCCACCGCTCACGGCAACACTCTGGATAATCTGCTCCTGAACCCTACCCTCTCCGACCTGGTGGGAGGGATTGAGAGCGTGACCCTCTCGGATGAGGAAGCGCGACGGCGGGGCACCCAGAAGACCATCCTGGAACGGCGCGCGCCGCCGACGTTTGATGTCCTCATTGAAATCCAGGACCGCCAGCGGTTGCTTATCCACCACAGCGTGGCCGAATCGGTGGACGCGCTGCTCCGGGGCCGGCCTCTCCAGGCCGAACTCCGCTATCGGGACGCCTCGGGAGAGATGCGGGTAGAGAAGGCCAAATCCACATCGCTGGAGGAGCGGGAGGCCGGCCGCGCGCGCCCGTCCCCGCCGGCCCCGGCCCCATCCCCGGCGCCGTTGGCGCCCAAAATTCAGGAGCCGGTACGCATTTTCCCCTACGGCATCGCTCGCAACCGGTTGGAGCGGGCCGCCCGCCGCATGCAGGTCCCCGTCTACGTAGTGGATGAACTGGGCCAGGCGGATGCCTTTGTGACCACCAAAGGCTTCTTCCGCAAGCGTCCCCGCCTGATCACCGACGCCGAGCGCAAGGGCATCCCTGTCTACGTCCTGCGGGCTAACACCGTCGCCCAGATGGAAGCCTGCCTCAGCGACATCGCAGCGGAGAACCACCTGCCCGGGCCGCTGACGCCCGCCCTGCGGGAGGCGGATCAGGCCATCCGCCGCATCCTGGACGGCGATGCCGATGAGGTGGAACTCTCTCCCCAGAACGCGTTCGTCCGCCGCCAGCAGCACGAAATGGCCCGGGAGGCTGGGCTTTCTTCCTACTCGGTGGGGGAAGAACCGAACCGACGAGTGCGCATCACGAGGGCATAGATGGTCCCGCGTTGGGCGACAAAAGTCCAGCGCCCGGATGTTGTGAGTATCGGATATGGCGGATCCTACAGACGGGGGAATTGGGGGGCGGCAGCGACCTGGATGGAGTGATTCTGCTGGAGAAGACGGAGATGCCGCCGGAGCGGCGGGCGGCGGAGTGGAACCTGACTGACCTGCCGGTGCCGGTAGATCTCCTGGTCTACTCCCCCGAAGAATAGGGGCGCCTTCCCCGCCGTCTGCGGGAGGAAACCCTCTGGGTATACCGAAGGTAGGGGGCAATGTTTATCACATTGGAGGGCCCCGACGGAAGCGGAAAGACGACTCAGGCCCGCCTGCTGGCTGATTGGCTTCGGGAGCAGGGCTATCCGGTGGTCCTGGTCCGGGAACCGGGAGGGACGACCATCGGGGAGCGGATTCGGGACGTCCTCCACGACCCCGCCCATACCGGCATGTCCCCATGGACGGAGGTCTTCCTGTACTGCGCCGCGCGGGCCCAACTGGTGGCGGAGGTCATCCGGCCCGCGCTGGCTGCCGGGCAGACGGTCCTCTGCGACCGCTACGCGGATAGCACCCTGGCCTATCAGGGCTATGGGCGCGGGCTGGACCTGGAAGCCTTGCGGGTTGTCCTCTATTTGGCTACCGGCGGCTTGGCCCCCGACCTGACTTTCTGCCTGGACATCTCGCCGGAAGAGGGATTGGCCCGCCGCCAGAGGGGAGGCGGAGAGTGGAACCGTCTGGATCGGGAGACGGTGGAATTCCACCGCCGGGTGCGGGCCGGATACCTGGAACTGGCCAGTCAGGAGTCCCGGCGGTGGGTTGTGGTGGATGCCGCCCGTCCGGTAGAAGCGGTACAGGCAGACCTGCGTGCCTTCCTGCGGGCGCGCTGGACGGGAGAGCCAACCCCTCCGGTACTATAGTTCCTCGCCGATGTCCTCTGCTTCGCCTTCCTCTCCCATCAGTTCCGGCATGGCCTTCTCTATCTCCTCGGGGCTTTCCCCCGCCTCCAGCCGCCCGACGATCTCCTCAAACTCCGGCCCCAGGTCTTCCCCCACCTCGTCGGCCATCCGGCGCATCATCCGCGCCAGCGAGCGGGGGTCTTTCTCATCAAAGTCGGAGAGAAAGGAATCGTCGGCCAGCGACTCCAGGCGGCTCTCCTCGGAGCGGACCACGCGGACGCGGGAAATGAGGCGGGTCAGGTTCGTGCCCCCACAACGGGGGCAAATCGGTGTCCCGCTCTGGGCTTCGGAGAACGTCCGCCAGAAAATGGAAACGCGACGACGACAGTCGTGGCAGCGGTACTCGTAAACGGGCATCTCCCTCCCTCCGTAAACTTGCCGTCTCCCAGCATGTGAAAATTATACCCTCCTCTGAAAGGAAGGCAAGATGACCTGGACACTTCCCCGTTATCCCCTACTGATTGTCATCTCCGGACCGCCCGGAGTCGGGAAGGATTCCGTCCTGCGGCGGATGAAGGAATTGGGCTACCCCTTCCACTTTGTTGTTACGGCCACCGACCGGCCCCCCCGCCCCGGTGAGGTCCACGGTGTGGATTACTTCTTCCTCTCCACCGAAGAATTCCTCCGGCTGGAGCGGGAAGGGGAACTCCTGGAGCACGCCGTCGTCTACGGAGAACATAAGGGAGTCCCCAAACAACAGGTTCGGGACGCCTTTGCTTCCGGCAAGGACGTCATTATGCGGGTGGACGTGCAGGGCGCGGCCACTATCCGCAAACTGGCCCCGGAGGCCGTCCTCATCTTCCTGACGGCCGAGTCGGAGGAGGCGCTGATCCGCCGCCTGACGGGACGGGGGACGGAGACGCCGGAGAAACTGGCCGAGCGCATCGGGAAGATTCAGTGGGAGATGACCTGCATGGAGAATTTTGACTACGTGGTGGTCAATCGGGAAGGGGAACTGGACCGCGCTGTGGCCCAGATTGCGGCCATCGTAGAGGCGGAGCATTGCCGGGTCCGCCCGCGCCGGGTTCAACTATGACCGACCGGATTCACCGGATTCATCAACGATTGGTCTCAGAGTACGGTGAGCCGCAGTGGACGCCGCGCGATCCGCTGGCGGTCCTGATCTCCACCATCCTCTCCCAGAACACCAACGACCTCAACCGGGATCGGGCGTACGGGCGGCTGCGGGAGCGATTCCCCACCTGGGAGGCCGTCCGGGACGCTCCGCTGGAGGAACTGGTGGGAACCATTCGTCCGGCGGGACTGGCGCCCACCAAAGCCCCGCGCATTCAGGAAACCCTGCGGCGTATCTGGACCGAACGGGGAGAATCCTCCCTGGACTTTCTGGCCGATATGCCGCTGGATGCGGCACGGGCCTGGCTCCTCTCCATCCCCGGCATCGGCCCCAAGACGGCGGCGATCGTTCTCCTTTTCGCCTTCGGCCGCCCCGCCTTCCCGGTGGATACCCACATCCATCGGGTATCCCGGCGATTGGGGTTGATCCCCGCGCGGGCCACCCGGGAGCAGGCCCATACCCTTCTGGAGGCCCTCATCCCCCCAGACCTGTATTATCCCCTGCACTTGAACCTCATCGCGCTGGGACGGGATGTCTGTCATCCCCGCAACCCGGAGTGTGGGCGCTGTGTCCTGCGGGACGAGTGCGATTTCTATCGGGGACAGTAGCGAACGGGCCGGGCGCTTTCAAAAGTGCCTGGCCCGTCACCCGTCAATGGAAAGGTAGAACATGGCCCTCCAACTGATTCTCATCCGTCACGCCGAGACCGTCGCCAACGTCCAGCAGCGGTGGGTGGGGTGGAACGACACGCCGCTGACCCGGCGGGGAGAGGCCCAGGCAAAGGCCGTTGCCCGCCGCCTGGCAGCCGAGGTGACCGACGCCGTTGCCCTTTACACCAGCCCCCTACCCCG
Organism: Anaerolineae bacterium; assembly: GCA_036172315.1. Classification (GTDB taxonomy): domain Bacteria; phylum Chloroflexota; class Anaerolineae; order B4-G1; family DUEL01; genus SpSt-77. The sequence goes on from JASFBC010000157.1 coordinate 5,477, forward strand.
TGCCCGCCGGACGGCGGAGATGATCGGGCAGGCACTGGGACTGTACCCTGTCCCGGTGGATGGCCTGCGAGAGATCAACTTCGGGGAGATGGACGGGGTGACCCTGGAAGAGATGAAAACCCACCACCCTGACCTCTACGAGCGCTGGCGGGACCGGGCAGACGGGGAGTTTGCCTGGCCAGGGGGCGAGCGTCGCTCCGACTTTTTCCGCCGGGTCATCGCGGCCTGTGATGATATCCTCTCCCGCCACCAGCAAGGTACCGTCCTCATCGTAGCCCATAGCGGGACCCTGCGGGCAATGCTGGCCCGCCTGCTCCCGGAGCAGATGAGCCGGTGGTGGGAGTACGAACTGACCCATTGCGCCCTCACGCGAATTCGGATGGAAAACGGTCGGGCTTCCCTGCTGGCGCTCAACGACACCACCCACCTATCCCCCTGGGAGTGAGAATTCCAGACCTATCCCCTTGACAGAAATTGTGCCGCGTGATATGATGATGACCAATCATATGTATGACTGGTCATACCACAACTGGAGGTGGAATGTCTCTAGAACATGCTATTCTCGGCTTTCTGAACTATGCTCCCATGACCGGGTACGACCTGAAAAAGGCCTTTGATGCCTCCATCCACCACTTCTGGCCTGCCGACCAGGCGCAAATTTACCGTACCCTGAAAGCGCTAATGCGCTGGGGCTGGGTGACGGTGAAGGTGGTCCCCCAGGAGGACCGGCCTAACCGTAAAGTCTACCATATCACCGACGCCGGGCGGGAGGAACTGCGCCGCTGGCTACAGACTCCTATGGAGCCGGAGGACCCCCGCGTCCCGTTACTGGTCAAGGTCTTTTTCGCCGGGCAGTTAACGGATGACGAAGCCATCTCCCTGCTGGAAACCTATGCCGCCGGCCTGCGCGCCCGGCTGGAGGCGTATGCCCGGATTCCCCAGCAATCGGCCCACTATGCTGAAGCCATCCGATCTCCGCGCGAGGTCTTCTTCTGGATGCTCACCCTGGACTACGGCGTCCGGCTCACCCGCGCCGCGCTGGAGTGGGTGGAGGAGGCGATACACGCAATACGCTAAGTGAGACTTGAAAAGGAGGCCTCTATGTACATGCTTGCCATCAACGGGAGCCCGCGCGGCCGCCGGAGCAACACCGACCGCATCCTTCAGCCCTTCCTGGAGGGCGCCCGGGCGGCCGGTGCGGCGACGGAGACCGTCTACCTGGCCGACCTGAAGATTAACCCCTGTCGGGGCTGTTTCGCCTGCTGGACGAAAACCCCCGGTGTCTGCGTCCACAAAGATGATATGGCGGACCTGCTCCCGAAAATCCGCCGGGCCGACGTCGTCGTCTACGCCACGCCCCTTTACGTCTTCACCGTCAGCGGGCTGATGAAGGACTTTATGGATCGGCACCTGCCCAACCTGGACCCACACATCGTCCGACGGGGGGAGCACTACCTCCACCCCTCCCGCTACGACGACGGCCCTCCCCGCCAGAAGGTCGTCCTCATTTCCAACTGCGGCTTCCCGGAGCGGCACCATTTCTCCGGACTGGTAGAGACGTTCCGCCGCTTCGCCGACAACCCCGACACCGAATTGGCCGCGATGATCCTCTGCGCCGGGGGCGAACTGCTGGGCCAGGAGGTACTGCGGGAGAGTCTCCGCTGGCACACCGACGCGGCCCGCCGGGCCGGAGAGGAATTGGTCCGCTACGGCCACATCTTGCCGGAAACCCAGGCTATCCTGGATACCCCGCTGGCAGAGCCGGAGGTCTATGCAAACATGGCCAATCTGTGGTGGGATAGCCAGATTATCCGTCCGCGAGAAGACGTGGTCTCTGTGGGAGGTGCCGGTGAAGACCAACTCTCCCCGCCCATCATCCTGCCCATCGGGGAGCCGGGGCAGGGCCCCCGGACCTGCCGGGAGGCCCTCCTGGGCATGCCTACCGTCTTCAACCCGGCGGCCGCCGGAGACCTCCGGGCCGACATTCAATTCATCGTCACCGGGGAGGAGCCAGGCCAGTATGTGCTGCGCATTCGGGATGGCCGCTGCACGGCCCACGAGGGAACTGTCTCCCGGCCCACGATGACGATTCACACGCCGGCGGACGTGTGGCTGAAGATCGCCCGGAATGAGTTGAGCGGGCAGGCCGCCTACGTGAAGGGGATGTACCGGGTGGAGGGGGATTTTGGCCTGCTTCTGCGGCTGGGGGACCTCTTCTCCGGTCCGGAGGGACCGAAGGCGCCGCTTGCGTCCGCCGCCATACTGCCCACAGAAGAGGCCACCACCCAGCGCGGCCCTATCCGTCTCCCCGGCATGGCCTGGCTGACGGTGGCCTTCATCCCATGGATCATTCACTGGGCGACGATGGACATTCCCGGCCTGAGCCCATGGATCAGCCTGGGGATGCCGCTATTGCTGGGGGCGCTGATCTGGGGATACCGTCGGCGCTTCGCCCGCCCCACCTGGATGGAGACGGGGACACCGCTCTATTTCGCGCTGGCCGGGCTGGCGACGCTCCTGGGGAGCCGGTTCTTCACCGACTACGGGGACATCCTGGGGTATCTGACGCTGGCAGGCATCTGGCTGGGGACACTGGCGGCTGAGCGGCCCTTCACCGCCGAGTACTCCAAATGGTCCTATCCGCCAGCCCTCTGGAACCTGCCCGTCTTCCTCCGCACCAACGCCATCATCACCACTGCCTGGGGATGGGTCTACCTGCTGATGGCCGTTATGGCGCTGGCAGGGCACGCGCAGCCTGAGCAGGCGCTGTGGTGGACCGTGTTGCGCAACCTGCTGCTGGTCCCGGCCTTCGCGTTCACTGCCTGGTTCCAGAAGTGGTATCCGGCGAGGGGGTAAAGGAGAGGCCTGCCAGGTCCAGGAGCCTGGCAGGCCTTTCTCGCGCCTTTTGCGTCTTTCGCACTACTGCTTCCAGTTCCGCCCTGGCGCTCTCCGCCACTTCCTTCGGGACGGACTCCACCACGGTCGCCGGCGCGCTCTCCACCAGGTCCTTCGCTTCCTTGAGGCCCAGGTTGGTCGGTTTCCGCACCACCTTGATGACCTCAATCTTCTTCTCGCCGACCTCCTTGAGCACGACGGTGAATTCGGTCTTCTCCTCCACCGGCTCGGCGGGAGCCGCTGCTGCAGCGGGCATTGCGGCAACCGCTACCGGAGCGGCAGCCGTCATGCCCAGTTTCCCCTCCAGCATCTTCACCAGTTCGGCGGCTTCCAGAAGCGTCCGTTGACTGACCCTTCCACCAGTTTCTGCAAATTGGAAGATCGGCCGTCCGCTCCATGCCTTTCGGTGTGCGGCGATCAATGGATTCGCCAGCGAGGCTCCCATTGCATTCCAGATGGGCAGAGAGTGGCCTCATCTCGTTCAGACCGGGGCCTTGCCTGGCCCGGTATATGTTAGCGCACTGGTAAGCCCTGGTAATATGTCCCCCTTCCCAAAATCCGGATTCGGTGATATATTTTCCCTTGACCCTATCCATTGAGGTGATAAAAATGAGTTCACGAAAAACGATTTGGCTGGTTGGATTGATGGCTCTTCTGGTCCTGGCTTGTACGGCTGGAGCGGCCTTCCTGGCCGGTTTCAGCACCGCCAATCTCGTCAACCAGGGGACTATTCCGCTCCCCATTACCCTGATGCCGACTCCCACGCCGGTATCCCCCCAGACCGAGGAGGAAGCATTCCAACTGTTCCGGGACGTCTGGGACATTGTCCGGGAGGCGTATTACGGCGAGATTCCGGACTTCCAGACCATCGTGTACGGCGCGATCCGGGGAAGCCTCCAGACGCTGGGGGATGAGTACACATCGTTCATTGAACCCCGAATTGCCGCCATCATCAATGAAGACGCCAGCGGGGAATTTCAGGGGATCGGTGCCTACGTCCGGATGCGGGATGACGGGAAACTGGAGATTGCGGGTATCATCCCCGGCACTCCCGCTGAGGAGGCAGGCCTCCGGAGCGGCGACCGGGTTCTGGCGGTGGACGGTCAGTCTATCGTCGGCTACAGCATCTACGAGGCTATCGCGCTGATCCGGGGACCGGCGGGTACCCCCGTCACCCTCCTCATTGAACGACCGGGGGAGGAAAAGACCTTTGAGGTGACTATTGTCCGTGCGCGCATTGAAATCCCGCTGGTGGAGGCGAAGATGCTGCAAGGCAACATCGCCTATATCAAACTGACCGATTTCAGCGCCACCGCCAGCCGGCAAATGAGGGAATCCCTCGGAGACTTGCTGGCCCGGAATCCCAAAGGGCTGATCCTGGACCTGCGGAACAACCCCGGCGGCTGGCTGGACCAGGCATTGGAGGTCGCTGACCTTTTCCTGGACCGGGGAGTCATCCTGATAGAGCGCACGAAGGAGGGAGAGGAAGTTTTCCGCTCCCGCGATGGGGGCCCGGCGGAGTCCATCCCGCTGGTTGTCCTGACCAATAAAGGAAGCGCGTCCGCTTCGGAGATCGTCGCCGGAGCAATTCAGGACCGGGGACGGGGAATTCTGATCGGCGAGCCGACGGTGGGCAAAGGTTCGGTTCAGCGCCCCTACCGGCTCCGCGACGGCTCCGAACTGCGGGTGACCATCGCGCACTGGTTCACGCCCAATGATCGGGCCATCAACGGGCAGGGCTTGACACCGGACATTGTTGTCCCCTGGCCCGAGGACGCCGGGCCGAACGAGGACCCTCAACTGGACCGGGCGGTGGAGTACCTGTTGAAGGGGAAATAACTCCCTTTTATCCCCCGGATAACATTCAGCCCGATGGAGATCGCCCTCTGGGCGCTGATAGAGGGGCAGGGGCGGGCAGGCGCAAGGCCTCTCCCAGACCACAGACGACGGTGGTTGGTGGTCTGTCGTCCGTCGCCCATCCTGGGAGGACGGTGCAGGCCGTCCGGAGGCTCCGGGCCCAGGAGGGACGACTTCAGTCGGCGCAAGCACCGGGCGTCGGCCCTGGAGTATGCCGATGGGAAATCGGCCTCCCCGGGGCGCTTCGCACCGGGCGTCGGCCTGCCCCGACGCGGAATTCAGTAAAGGCTGGCTTTCCGTCAGCGCTATACGGAGATGACTGGGATCAAAGTCGTCGCGACCAACCGAAAAGCCACCCACGAGTACCAGATAGAAGAACGGTACGAAGCAGGGATTGCGTTGACCGGGACCGAGATTAAGTCCGTTCGGGCCTCTCAGGTCAGCCTGCAGGAAGGGTACGTGCAGGAACGGGATGGCGAACTCTGGCTGGTCAACGTCCACATCGCGCGCTACGAACCGGCCGGTCGGCTCAACCATGACCCCCTCCGCCCGCGCAAACTGCTTCTCCACCGACGGGAGATCAACCGCATCATCGGCCGGATGCGGGAGAAGGGGTACACCGTTGTACCGCTGAAGATGTATCTGAAAGAAGGGCGGGCCAAAGTGGAAATCGCCCTGGCCCGGGGCAAGCGCAAGTACGATAAACGGGAAGCGATCGCCCGAAGAGACCTGGAGCGGGAAATCCGGCGGGAGTGGAAAGGACGGATCCGATGATGAGAGCACAACCCTTTGTCGTTGACGGACAACAAATGGTCTCCATCCGTCAGATTAATAACCTCCCCCGTCCCCAGAAGGAGGCTATTTATAAACTGCTCATCCCGCCGGAAGCACTGCTCCAGTTCGGGATCCCCTTCTCGCTGACCGACTCCCAGGGACGGCCTTTGTGGGAGTGCATTTGCGAGCCGGGGACCAGTTCGGTCGCCATCACCCTGCGTCATCAGTGGGGCGCCCCCGACCCGGTCCTCTACCTGGAACTGGCCGAGACTCTTCACAATCAACTGGAGGTCCTCTTTTTCTCTATCGCTGACCCCAACTCGGAGCGGTTCAATGGAGACCGGATGCCGGATGGTCGGCCCACCAACTTCGGGATAGACGGGCGCAACATCCCGGAGGAGGTTCGGGCAATGGAAGCCGGGCTGGCCCCGGGGCAGGTACGGCGGGGGGGCCGCCTGACCCGACGGCTCATCCCGCGCTTTGAAGAGTTCGTCGCCCGTCTGGGGTACGACCGCTTTCAGGCCCAGCCCCTCTTTTATCACGCGGCCATCCTGTTTGAGCGATGCGGGTTCGCGTATACGATGGGGCAGGGCAGAATGGAGTGGATTCACCAGGAGTTCGGCCGGGGTGGCCTGCTCTTTGCCCGGCTGGACGGTTCTACTCCGTTCCGGCAGCCGGGGATGGAGGCCAGCGTACGGGGGCGCAGTTGGGCCATCTACGATGGTATCTTGGGCGAACCCTTCACTGGCATCCGGATGTACAAACGGGTCGGTGTCCACGCTGGGGTCTGCACATTCCCGGAGGCTATCTGGTAGAAAAGGATGCCCATGCCCCAACTCACAACGCTACCGGACTGCATGGAGGTTCTCACCATCCCGACCCCCTTCCCGGTAGGGCCGGTCAATGTGTACCTGGTCAGAGGGGATGACGGCCTGACGCTGGTTGATGTGGGGCCGCGTTTTGAGCCAGCGCAGGAGGCACTGCGGGAGGAATTGGCCCGGCGCGGGTATCGGCCATCTGATGTGAGGCGTATCGTCCTCACCCATGCCCATAGCGACCACTGCGGGATGGCGGGGGTATTGGTGGAGGAATCCGGCGCGGAGGTATACGCTCATCCGGCCAACTTCTCCCTGCTGGCTGACTATGCTGAAGAGGGGGAGCGGTGGCTGGCTTTCTATGCCACGCTGATGCGGGAAGCGGGGATGCCAGCGGATCAGATTGTTCAGGTGGACCGGCTGCGGCGCGAGATGAGCCGATATATGAGACCGGTGCGCCCCACGGGCGCGCTGGAGGACGGGGATACCCTCCGACTGGGGGATGAGGAGTGGAAAGTCCTTCACACACCCGGCCACTCCGGGGGACTGATCTGTCTCTACCAGCCTCAGCGGCGGCTGCTGATCTCCAGCGATCACCTCCTGCGGGATATCTCCTCCAATCCGATTGTAGAGCCTCCGGAACAGGAAGGCGGGGAGCGGCCACGACGGCTGGCGGAATACCTGAGTCAGTTACAGCGGGTGGCGGAGTTGCCGATAGAACTGGCCCTGCCTGGCCACGGCCCTTTTATCCCTGATGTGCGCGACCTGATTGCCCGACGGCTGGCATTTCACGACGAGCGTGCCCGCCAGATCGCCCGACTTCTTCAGAACGGTGCGCGTACCGCTTATGCCCTGACCCTTTCCCTGTTCCCCCATTTGGACCCCGTCAATCGCTTCCTGGCGGTCTCCGAAGTTATCGGGCATCTGGAAGTTCTGGAGTTGCGGGGAGAAGTAGTATCAGTGGTAGAGGACGGGGTCCGCCTCTGGATGCAGGCCCCAAGAAACGGGGAGGGGATTCGCAATGCTGTCCCCTGACCGCTGAGACCTCCTGTATCTTTTCTTACGCTTGACGAAAACAGCGGATTGTGGTATGATACCCCCCGTTCGGGGCCGTGGTGTAGCCTGGTTTAACACACCGGCCTGTCAAGCCGGAGACCGCGGGTTCAAATCCCGTCGGCCCCGCCAGAGGTAAAGCACCCGCAGTTTGAGGGTGTTGTTTGATTTTCCATTCCCCACGGTTGCCCTCCGCCAGCGCCGGAGCCCCCAGCGCTGGCGTTCTATTTCTCCTGGCGGTGGACACCCTTCCCCATTCCCGTCCCTTCGCCCCTCGCCTGAAAGACCAGGGGGTTATACTCCCCTGACCCCCATCCCCCGGCCAGAAGCCAGTGGCCATTGGGCACGTTTTTTCCTTGCCGGAGGGGGGAATGGACCTCCAAACCGGGTTGTTCCTCCCGATGGAGATTGCCCTCTTTACGCTGATAGGGGACAGGGGCGGGCAGGCACAAGGCTTGCTCCTACGGCGGTTGCCCCACATTGGACGCCTCACACCGGACGTCAAAGGCTGTCCTCCGGCCGAAGGCGCAGAGAGGCTAACTTTCCGTCAGCGCTGAATAGTTGCGCCTTTCTTTCACCTCATTTGACAAAATTGGGACATGCTCGCGAAAATCAGGTTTTCCCCAATGGGGATATGGCGGGCGGCCTCTCAGACCACGGTTCCCGGCAGCCCGCCGTCAGCCCTTGTTCCTTCTCTCGCCGTTCAGGAGCGGGGGCCGCGCTGGAAAGGGGTGGGCGAGGCCGATGAAGCGGGAACTGCTGTCTGGAGAGAATTCCCACAGTGGCTGCAGAAGCGGGCTCCGGCCGCCGAGCGCCGGCCGCATCGGGGACAAACCACCGGTCGGGCATCCGCCAGAGGGGCGCCGCAGGCGGAACATTTCGCTGCGTTGAGAGGATTCCCGACCCCGCAATAAGCGCAGATAATCGTCTCTTCCTCCACTGCCCCCGCCGGCCTGGCGCCAACACTTTCGCAATAATGCTCCACAGCCTGCCAGACCTGCTGGGGCAGCGTCAGGCCGGCGATGTTGCGGACAATGTCATCTATCCGGCTGATCAAAGATATGGGGTTGATGAGCGCCATCAGTCCGGTCTGGGCCAGATCGGCCAGAGCGCCCAGCCAGCGCTGCTGGCCCATAGTAACCTGGACACCGCCCTCTACCCGGCTGATGCCCAGGGTGAGCGCGCTCTGGGGGCCGCCCCAATCCCAATCCCGCGTGGCAATTTGTACCAGGACCTGATCCCCTTGCCCGATCCGCTGGGCCATCAGGTCACCCCGGTTGAACTGAAGGACCAGCGCGTCTGCCATCGCCTGAGGATGAATTTCGCCCCGATAGATTCGCTGCTCCATCCGCCCCTCCTTTTCAAGCGCCCCGGCACTTTCGGAAGTATTTGTAGTATACCTCAAAAATGGGCAAGCGCAAAGCGTTTTTGCTTTCTGGCTACCTGACGGTTCTCCTACCATAAGGGCCACTGTGGGGCGCAAAACCCCTTCACACTCTTTATCCCTCTCCCTCACTGCCTCGCTGTGGAAGAGAGGCTGTTAGCCTGTAGCGCAGGCTGTTAGCCTGCAAAAGCAGGCCTGCGGCCGCTACTGCGGCCAAATGGTTGCTTTGCTTTCTCCTCAATTCGTGCTATACTATCTCTTGTGAACGGGAAGAAACGGATTCCGGGAATTGACCCATTGGAACCGGGCATCCTGTCCTCCCTCTTTGCCGACCTCGCCGCTGCTCTGGGCTGGGTAGGCGCTCAGGCTCTCCTGCTCTTTCAGCCGCTGTTGACGGGGTTGGTGAACACATCGGCCATAGAACAGGCTATTCATTGGTTGGAGACCTCCTCGCAGCGCACCGAGGGAAAGGAATTATGACATCCATCCTGCCATGGCTGTTAATCATTATCGCCCTCGCGGTCCTTCTCTGGACTGCCATTCGCGCTCGTCGCGGCCACGCTCCCTCAACTCGCCCCCTGCCAGCGTTTGATGGATTGCCCGCCGAACTGGGTCACTCGGTAGAGAGCGGGGCTCCCATTCTCTTCACCCTCGGTTCCGGCGCCATCGGAAGCGACCGGACGCTGACATCTATTGCCGCCTTGGAGACCCTGGAAGGGGTAGCCGATGCGGCAGTAGCCTACGGGACCCCGCCCATCGTCGCGGTGGGTGACCCCACCATTCTCCCGCTGGCGGAGGACATCTTCCTGCGCGCATGGAGCCGGCGCGGGACCCCGGAGCGGTACAATCCCACTACCGTGCAATTCATCGGCGTCCAACCGACGGTGTATGCCGCAGGGGTGGCCGATCTGTTGCTTCACGAGCGGGCTCACGCCCATGTCCTCATTGGTTCTATGGACGAGGAAGCCGCGCTGGTCACCCACGCTGCAGAGGGAAGGGGAATTCCTCAGTCTGTCGCTGCTGATCGCCTTCCGGCCCTGGGCGCCACCTATCCAGCCGACGCACGGCTGGCCATCGGCGAGGAGTTATACGCCGGTCCAGCCCGAATTGCGGCCTTCCCCCGCTATATAAGAAGCCTGCGGGCACAGGATGTATTGCGCTTTCTGATCGTTGTTCTCATCCTTATGAAAGTGCTGGGACTCTGGTAGCGAGGTGCTTATGGACCGGCTGGTGAAGCGAATCCTTCCAACCTCCGTCGCCGTTGGAACGGGACTCCTGGTCCTCCTGGGCTATCTCCTCCCTATCCCCCTCCTTGCATCTGTGCGGGATGAACTCATTCGCTGGGCTGTCATCATCGCTGCTTTTGCTTTCGTCCTGGGCTTTTTCAACCTGCTACGGGTCCATTCCGGGCGCGCCCGGAAACCCGGTGGCATATACAGTGTCATCCTGATCCTGACCGCCCTGACCAGCCTGGTCCTGACTATGACCGCCCTGATGCTTCCCACCCTGCGATTCCTGGGCGACTGGTGGTTTCGCTACGTCCTCTCGCCGCTCCAGGCCAGTGTGGCCGGGCTGATCGCCTTCGTTCTCGCCGTTGCCGCTTTCCGCCTCCTGCGCCATCGGCGCGAGACAAGCGTACTGGTCTTCCTGGCCGCGGCGCTCATCGTCCTGCTGGGCACGTTGCCGCTCCCGGCTCCGGCAGGGAACTGGCTGGCAAATCTGCGGACGTGGTGGATGAACGTCCCAGCTATGGCAGGGATGCGCGGCTTGCTGATCGGTGTAGGACTGGGCATCCTGTTGATCGGCCTGCGCCTGCTGACCGGATCCGATCGTCCATATAGCGATTGACCGAGGGACCAATGATTTACTGTCCGAAGTGTGGTACGGCAAACCGACAGGGTAGCAAATTTTGTAACGAGTGTGGAACCCCGCTACCTGCCACCGGCCTGCGCTGCCCGATGTGCGGCGCGCTGAATCCTGTAGGCAACTTGTACTGCGACCACTGTAGTGCCCGCTTGATACCGGCAGAAAAGGTATCCCCAGAAGAAGAGAAATCGGAGCGTCCATCTCCTCCAAAGGGCATCTCTCTACCCTCCGTCCCTTTGGGCGAAGAAGGGTGGCTTTCCGAACTCCGGGCGGAAGTGGAGGCCCTGGACCTTCCTCCCGAAGAAGAAATTCCTGAGTGGCTGAGGGAACGGGAAGCCCCCGCTGCGCCCGCCGCCCCGGAGGCTCCACCACTGGAGGCCGCCGTCCCGGAGTGGCTGAGGGAACGGGAAGCCCCCGCCGCGCCCGCCGCCCCGGAGGCTCCACCACCGGAGGCCGTCGTCCCGGAGTGGCTGAGGGAACGGGAAACCCCCGCCGCGCCCGCCGCCCCGGAGGCTCTCTCCCCTGCCGAAAAACCGATGCCTTCACTGGCAGGTATTCCTGTATCACCCGCAGGTGAGGCTCCTGAATGGTTAAGAGAGGTGGAATTCGCTCCGCCGATCCCGGGTGGCCCCTTCGCCCAACCTCCGGAGACCCCAACGGCAGACATCCGCGCCGGGGCCCCTCCTGAGGAGCCCGCAGCCGTACCTCCCATTCTGCCGGTAGAAGAGCTTCCCGTTTTGTCCCCGGGCGAAATCCCGGATTGGCTAAAAGAAGCGCCAGAAGAGGCGCCCCCTGAACTCGGCGGTTTAGTACCGGCCGAAATTCCCCAATGGTTGCGAGCGCTCCGGCCTCGGGAAGAGGTAACGGTGGAAGAGGAACCTGCGGAGACAGAGGGATTTTTGGTCGGACTGCGGGGACTTCTTCCTATTGGGAAGGGGCTGGATATGCCGCCGACAGCCCAGCCGCTCCTACCGAGAGCCCCCAGCCCGGCAGCAGTTGCCCGGGCAGAACTCCTCCAGGGCCTCCTTTCCCGGCCTCTGCTCACTCCACCGACCATAGCGGCGCGGGAGGTTTCCCGACCAACCGGTTGGACGGTGGCCCGCTTTCTGGTAGGGCTCATCCTTCTGGCGGCCATCCTTCTCCCGATGATGGTCCGGTTGCCCCTCTCGGGCCTGCCGACTGCCCCGACCGCAGAAGCCCTCTTCGCTATGGTGAACCAATTACCGGGGAACACCCCTGTCCTGCTTGCATGGGAGTACAGCCCGGCGGAATCCGACGAGATGGACCGGGTGGCCCGCCCGCTGATAGAGCATCTCCTGCGCCGTGGAGCCCGCCTGATTGTCGTGAGCACCCGCCTGGAAGGGCCGGCGGCGGCCGAGGCACTGCTGGCCTCCCGGCTGGCCGACCCATCCGAACGGTCCCAGAGGATTGCGAATCTGGGTTACCTGCCCGGACAGGCCGCCGGAGTGCGGGAGGCCCTTGAGAACCTGGACGGACGGACTGAAGCCATTACGGGACTGCCGGCGTCTCAGACAGAAGCGATGGCAGGCGTACATTCGGTCGCCGATGTGGGAATGGTGGTCGTGCTGGCGGCCCAGCCGGATGATCTGAAAACCTGGTTGGAACAGATTTCTATCGCCAACCCCAACATGCCGGTAGTGGCCGGAGTCAGCGCGCGGACAGAACTTATCAGTACGCCATATCTGACCGCTGGTCAACTTGGAGGGATGGTTGCAGGCCTAACGGGGGGGGCTGTCTACGAGCGGCAACTGGACACCGGAAGGGGGCGAGAGTACGAATACTATCTGACCTCCCTGGGGGTGGCCCAGTTAACCGTTGCCGCCTTGATGGTTATCGGTGCCCTCATTTTCCTGGTTGGAGGACGGAAGCGATGACGGCAGACCTGATTGGCCTTCTTGTTGGCACATTGCTAACCTTACTGGTGCTCAGTTACATTCTGGGCGATAATCCCCTGTACCGCCTGGCGCTTCACCTGCTGGTTGGGGCAACAGTGGGGTACGGGGTAGCCGTCACCACTGTGACCGTCTTCCGGACCGTCCTGCCAGCCCTTCAGAGCAACTCCCCCGATCGCGTCAGGGCCCTGATTCCCCTCGTCCTGGGCATTTTGCTTCTGTTCAAGGGGTTTCCTCGCTGGTCAGCATGGGGCAATTTCTCCACAGCCCTGCTGGTCGGCGTGGGGGCCGCTGTGGCTGCGAGCGGGGCACTGGTGGGAACTATCATCCCCCAGACAGCCGCTGTGGGTTCGCTGAACAGATGGCTGCAGGAAGGATCCACCGGGTTGATCAACGGGCTCATCGTGACGGTTGGGACCATTGGTGCACTCCTGGCCTTTGCTTTTGCTCTCCCTCGCCAGCCGGCCTTGCGACGTATCTGGAACGGCAGTGTGGGGGTATGGGGACAGGTAGGGCGCCTTTTCCTGTTGGCGGCCTTCGGCACAGCCTTTGGCACCGCCCTCACTGCCAGCCTGACCGTGCTGGTCGGGCGGGTTTACGCTGTTGTGATGGGGATCCAGCAAATCATCACGGCGACCGGAGCAGGTGGTGGGTGACCTGCCTGACCGCCTGGAGATTTAACCGGTAATTAGCCACCTGACAGTTTTCAGCCAAATGTTGGTATGTATGGTTTTTGCTATCATACCGTGCCTCAATGGTTTGTGTCAATGACGCACAACCCTCGGCACCTTAGAACAAAAGTTCTGTAAATTAGCAAAAACCTGCATAAAGGAGAAACCATGGCCTTCAAATTCCCATCGGACGAGTGGATCAAGGAACTGGCCCGCCAACTGAACGCCAGCGAGGCCTACGAGAAATCGGCGAAGGACTGGGAAGGGGACTTCGTCTTCGTGGTGGAGCCGGACGAGGCGTACCCCCACCCTGCCTACCTCTTCCTGGGCCTCTACCACGGCAAGAGCACCGACGCCGCAATGATCGGCAGCGAGACGGAGCGCCCGGCGGAGTTCCTCATCCGCGCCCCCTTCTCCACCTGGCGACAGGTCATTGAGGGGAAACTGGACCCCATCCAGGGGATGATGACCCGCAAACTGAGGCTCCAGGGGAACATGATGAAAATCATGCGCTACCCCAAGGCTGCCAAAGAGATTGTCTCCTGCTGCGCGCTGGTACCCACCGAATGGGGATAAACGGAGGACGTTATGGCCACTATCCGACCCTTCCGCGGTATCCGTTATAACCTGGAACGCATCGGCGACCTCTCCCGCGTCATCACCCAGCCCTACGACCGCATCCACGACGCAGAGCAGGCCCGCTACTATGAACTGAGCCCCTACAACTTTGTCCGTATCATCCTCGGAAAACGCACCCCCCACGACACCGAGATGGATAACGTCTACACCCGCGCCCGCTGCTACGGCCAGACCTGGCTGGCGGAAGGGATACTGGTGCGGGACGAGCGCCCCTCCCTCTATGTCCTGGAGCAATCGTTCACCACCCCCGACGGTCAAACCTACACCCGCCGGGGGCTGGCAGCGGCCCTCCAACTGACCCCCTTTGAGGAGGGAACCATCCTCCCCCACGAGCGCACTCTCAGCGGCCCCAAAGTGGACCGTCTCAATCTGACCCGCGCTACGGCTTTTGCCTGGGAGCACATCTTTATCCTCTATCCGGACGAGACCAACCGGGTCAACAGCATCCTCCAGCCGTACCTGGAGGCCCATCCTCCCATCGTGGCCCGGGAAATGGTCATTGAGACAGCGGTGGAGCAGCGGTTCTGGGCCGTGGACGACCCCGCTCTCATCAGCGCGGTGGTGGAGGAGATGGCTCCCAAGCGGAATCTCATCATCGCCGATGGCCACCACCGCTACGAGACGATGCTGAACTACCGGGAGGAGATGCGCCGCCAGCACCCGGACGCCCCCGCCAACGCCGCCTTCAACTTCACCCTGGTCACTCTGGTCAGCATGAGCGACCCGGGACTGGTCATCCTCCCTACCCATCGACTGGTCCACTCCTACGGGCGGATGAGCGGGAAGGAGGCGTTGGAGCGGGCCAAGGAGTACTTTGACGTGGCACCTGTGGCCGACCGGGCCGGGATGGAGCGGTCGTTGCGGGAGGCAGCGCCTCTCCACCCCCGCTTCGGCTTCTACGACGGCACGTATGCGGTGCTGACCCTGCGCGACCCGGCCATCCTGGAGCGCATCCTCCCCGATCGCGCCCCCGACTGGCGGCTATTGGACGTCAGCGTTCTGCACGAACTCTTCATTGAGCGGGTGCTGGGGATTGATAAGGGGGCTGTGGAGAGGAAGGAGAATCTGGACTATCTGCGGGACCCCTATTCGGGCTACCAGGCGGTGGACGAGGGGAAGGCCCAGTTCCTGATCCTGATGAACCCGACGCGGATGGAACAGGTGCGCGCCTGCACGGCGGCCGGGGAGAGAATGCCCCAAAAGTCCACCGACTTCTACCCCAAGATCATCAGCGGGCTGGTGATGATGCCGATTGGGGCTGAGGAGCGGTTGTAATCCCTCCCCCTACTTCCGCCCGGAGCGGAGGATGGAGATGATCAGCCCCAGCAGGCTGGCCAGGACGAAGCCCAGAACGGCCAGCGCGGTGACCAGGCCGCCCCGCTCCGCCAGATGAAAGGCCGGCACCAGCAGCGCCAGCCCCACAATCAGCGCCGCCAGCAGAATGCTGAGGGCCAGCCGGTTCGCCAGTCGGTCCAGATAGACCAGTGCCCGCCCTAACTCCTGGTGCCGCAGGCTGATCTCTAACTCTCCTCGCTCCGCCCGGGCCAGCAACTGCATGCCCGTCCGGGGGAGCATATTCAGCAACTGGGCCCAATCCCCCACACCCCGGACCAGCGAAGGCATCCAGGCGCGCGGAGAAACCACCTCCCCCATGAATCGCTGCACGTAGGGTCGGGAGACGGCAAACATGTCAAAATCCGGCACCAGTTTCAGCCCCACCCCCTCCATCATCGCCAGCGTCTTGCCCAGGAGCCAGAGTTCGGATGGGAGACGCAGATGATGGCGGAAGGCGATAGGCATCACGTCCTCCAGCACATCCCGCGCCCGAATGGCCTTCAGCGGCAGACCCGCGTACCTGCGCAGCAGGCGCCCAATATCCTGCTGAAGGCCCATCCGGTCTACTGCTCCGCCCACCGCGCCCATCCGGATCAACTGGTCCACCACCGCCTCCTCGTCCAACTGGACCGCCGCGATGTAGAGATGGACCAGGTCGGTGCGGGTGCGGCGGCTGAGGTATCCCACCATCCCGAAATCCATCGCCCCGATGACCTCCCCGGGCATAACGAAGAAGTTGCCCGGATGGGGGTCGGCATGGAAGAAACCGTCCTCCAGAACCTCCTTGATGACCATCCGGGCCGCGTGCAGGCCGATGCGGGAGCGGTCGTACCCGGCTGCGTCCAGCGCGGCGATGTCGTCTATCTTGATGCCGCGAATCCGCTCCAGCATCAGCACCCGGCGGGTGGTGTACTCCCAATACACCTTCGGGATGTAAAGGTACGGCTCATTAGCAAAGTTGGCCCGGAACCGATCGGCATTGTACCCTTCCCGGGAGAAATCCAGTTCCGCCCGCAGGGTGGCGGCAAATTCCTCCACAATGCCCGGAAGGTCGTAGAGTTCTCCCAGGGGTGTACGCATCTGCAGGAGACGGGCGCCGTCGGCCAGAATATCCAGGTCTACGTTGACGATTTCCTCTACGTTGGGGCGCTGGACCTTGACAACGACCTCCGCTCCGTCGGGGAGGGTGGCGGTGTGGACCTGGGCCAGGGATGCGGCGGCAAGGGGTTCCGGGTCCAGCGTGGCAAATATCTCGCTGACCGGTGCGCCCAGTTCGGCCTCCAACTGGGCACATACCGGCTCCCAGGGCGCCGGGGGGACCGTATCCTGGAGTTTCGCCAGTTCGGCGATATACGGGGGCGGAAGGAGGTCAGGACGGGTGCTCAGCACCTGTCCCAATTTGACGAAGGTGGGGCCCAGTTCCTCCAGCGCCATCCGCAGGCGCTGAGGTGGGCCCAAAAGGGAGCGTCGGCGCAGAGCGCGGGCCAGAGAGAAAACCGGGGCGCTGCCCAGCAGGTCCAGCAGTTCACCGAACCCGTGGCGTGCCAGAATCTGGGCAATCTGCTGGAAGCGCCGCAGGTGGCGTACGCCCCGAATCGGCAGAAAGGACATCTCAATTCACCGTGGGGGGCAACCGCAGGGCCACTACTTGTAGTGTAACTATTCCGCGCTGACGGGAAGTCCGCCTCTCGGAGTCTTCGGCCTCCGGGCGGCCTGCGCCATCCGTTCCGGATGAACGACGGACGACAGACCACCGTCGTCTGGGGTCTATGGTCTGTAGTCTGGGATAGGCCTTGCACCCGCCCCTGCCCCCATCAGCGCCAGGAGGGCGATCTCCGTCGGGCTGAATAGTTTACCCTGCCGTTATCTACAACAATTCCTTCAGCCGGGGGAGAACGGCGCGGGCGGCCTCCTCCCCCGCCGCGATGACCTCCGCCGCCCGGGTCAGGCCGGTGAGGACGGTGACGCCCGGGGGGATGGCGGGCCGAATCAGCAGGTCCGGGCGGGCTTCTTCCAGACTCCGCCGGTTCACATCCCGCATCATCACCGCCACCGAGCGCCAGAGGACGTCCGCCATCTCCGCCAGGCTATCCGGGACAAAGGGGCGGCGCTTCAGTTCCTCCGTCAGGGAGACCAACGAGGTCTCGTCGGTGGAGATGTCCACCGCGACCACCCGTTCCGCGCCCATCTGGCGTACCACGTCGGTTGGCAGATTGTCCAGGAGCCCCCCATCCACCAGGAGTTGCCCCTCCCGCTGGACCGGGCCGAGGAGTCCTGGAAGAGCGATCGTTGCCCGGACGGCATCTACTACCCGACCCTCATTCAGGACCACTTTCTGACCACTGTTCAGGTCTACGGCGACGACGGCCAGGGGGATGCGCAGTTGGTCAAAAGTCAGATCGTCCAGGAAGGATTCCAGGTATTCGGTGACTTTCTGGGCGGAGAGGATGCCGCGAAAAGGGAGGGCGCGGTTGAGGAAGGAAAGCAGGCGACGAGGGGAAGCCATCCGTCGCGCTTCCTCCTCCATCTGTTGGGGGGAGATGCCGGCCGCGTAGAGGGCACCGATGAGACCTCCAGCGCTGGTCCCGGCGATCGCCCAGACCGGAATCCCTGCCTCCTCCAGGACCTTCAGCACGCCGATATGGGCCAGCCCGCGTACGCCGCCGCCGCTCAGTGCCAGGCCGATCCGGCGTGGCCCGCGCCGCCGGAATAGGGGCAGGGATAAGAGTTTCTCCAGCACGGAGTTAATCCTGCGCAGAGGACTCCGGTGCCGCCTTCCGCCCCCGGGTCCGGGAGAGTTCTTCCACCCGCGCGGCCAGTTCGTCCACTTTCCGCTTCAGCTCCTCCATGTCCTGGCGGGAGGGCGGGGCCCAGCGAGCCACCTCGTCCCGGATCAGTTTGCGCAGGGCCTCCCGCTCTTCCTCCCCCCGAGCGATCAATCGCTCTATCACTTTGGGGGCCTCCTCAGCGCGGACCTCGCCCTCTTCTACCAGTTTGTCCACGAACTGAACGACCTTCTCGCGGGTGACGGTGAGCAGTCCCAGCCCGAAGAGCAGGCTTCGCTCCAGCCATCGGGTTACCATTTTCCACCTCCCGGATTTACCTGCGCCCTATATCCGGCTTAAGCCTACTGGATGTCCCGTAAGCGGCACCCTTGTAGCAATTCCATCGCTGCTGCCAGGCCGGAGATTCCGTTAAATACCTCCCTGCGATTTCATTATACCTCACAACCGCCATTCAGTCCAGCCGTCGGCTCACCCGACGGACGGCTCCGAACAGGATAACCATTGCCAGCAGGACCAGGGCCAGCCCATGGAGCCCCAGGTCGCCAGGCCCCGCGCCTTTCAGCATCACCGCCCGAATGATCGTCAGGTAATGGTACATCGGCACCACCCGGGCAACCAGGCCCAGCGCTGGAGAAAGATTCTTTACCGGCACCAGGTAGCCGGAGAAGGTAAGGTCTATCATCGCCAGGATGAACACAAACAGGATGGCCTGCTGCTGGGTCCGGGAGATGGAGGAGATGATGACGCCCCAGCCAATCTCTGCCAGCAGGAACGGCACCGTCAGCGCCAGCAGGAGCAGGAAGGACCCCCGCATCGGCACCTGAAAGCCGAAGCGAGCCACGGCGACCAGGAACAGGAAGTTGACCAGCCCGATCAGGAACGCCGGGATGGCCTTCCCCACGACGATTTCCGTCCGGCTCAGCGGGGTGACGATGAGCGCTTCCAGGGTGCCCAGTTCCCGCTCCCGCGCCAACCCCAGGGAGGCAATAGCCAGGGTAATCTGATACACGATGAAGCCAACTTGGGCCGGGATGGTGAACTGTCGGACATCGTAAGTCGGATTGTAGTAGGTGACGACCCGCAGGTCCACAGGGGGGTCGGTGCGGAGACCCTTCGCGGCCAGGTACTGCCGGGTGTAGTCAGCGAAGACGGTTTCCACCGCGCTCTGGACAACGCTGGCGACGATATCGTTGGAGCCATCCACCGCCACCCGCACCGTAGCCGTCCGCGTCGGGTCGGAGAGATCGGCGGCGAAGCCCGCAGGAAAAATGACAGCCACCCGGGCTATCCCGCGCTCCAGCGCCTCCTCCAGCCCCCGCTCGTCCCCCGCAAACCCCTGCAGCGCCAGTTCCTCCCGCCTGTCCATCCGGAGAACCAGTTCGCGGGTGACGGCGGAGCGGTCCAGGTCCAGCACGACCAGCGGCTGCTCCTTGATCCCTCGCCCGGTAGCCCGCGCCAGCAGGACCAACTGGAGCATCGGGAGGAGAAACAGGAAGGTGGTCAGCAGCCAATCCCGGGCCAGTTGCAGCAATTCTTTCCAGACCAGATTCCCGATGCGGGCCATCATCTTACCCCAACCGCTTCCGGAACAGGAGCAGGCTGAGGAGCAGGCCTCCCACCCCCATCCCCAGCAGAAGCAGGATGTGCACCTGCAAAGGGGAGAGCCCTGCACCCTGGAGAAATATCCCCCGGCTGATGGCGACAAAGTGCGTCGTCGGCAGCGCGTAGGAGACCAGAGTGGAGAAGACGCTCCGGGTGTCCACCGGCAGAATCAGTCCGGCGATGAAGAAACTGGGCACGAAGAAGACCGTCAGCACCAGCAGCATAGCCGTCTGCTGGTTGCGGACAAAGTTGGCGATGATAAGGCTGAAGCCCATCTCGGCCAGAAAAAAGACCGCGCTCAGGGCCAGGTAGAGGAAAGCATCGCCCCGGAAGGGAACGCGGAAGTAGAGGACGGCGACCAGCCAGACCGGAAAGATCCCCAGTATTCCGCAGGCCAAGTACGCCCCCAGTTTGCCCAGCAGGTACTCTGCTCCCCGGACGGGTGTGGCGATGAGGCTCTCAAAGGAGCCGACCTCTTTCTCCCGCGCCAGCGCCAGGGCCAGTGCCAGCGCGGGCATACAGAGGACAATCGCCGCCAGCCCTGGCACCATACTGACCAGCGATTTCAGCGCCGGATTGTACCGGGCCTCAGAGCGGACGTCTATGAGGACGGGCGGGGAGCCGGTCGGGCCGGAGGCGAAGGCCGTCACCCGCCGGCTGAGGGAGGAGACAGCCTGGATGGCGGCGATAGGGTCGCTCCCGTCCACCACCGCCTCCACCGGCGCGGGTCCCCCTGCCTCCCATTGGCGGGCGAAGCCCCCGGGAATCACCAGCCCACAATCCACTCGCCCTGCCTGCAGCAATCCCTCCAGTTCGGCGTACGAGTGCACCCAGAACTGTACCCGGAACTCCCCATCGGCGGTCAGCGCGGCGACCATCTGGCGGGAGAGGGGGCTGCGGTCCAGGTCCCACACCGCTATCTCTGTCTGCTGGACGTCCAGGACGAAGAGATGGGCCAGCAGGAGCAGGAGGAATACCGGGGAGACGGTGACCAGGAAGAACAGCCGGGGGTCCCGAAAGATATGGCGGAATTCTTTGCGGAGAATGGCGAGAAGCCGGCGAGGGGACATACCGGTTCATCCAGGTCAGACGCCGGACGCGCTCCACGCGCCGGACATCCGCAAATTGGGTTATTTTCCAGCGGGATTACCCAGGCCGATAATCTGCCGGATAGCGGTCAGAACGCCCAGGCCGACCCGGAGAGCCTCGCCAGGAGAAATAGCGGGGAGGTGCTCCTTTCCCGATTCGTCCACCCGGATGGGAGCGGAGCGCAGGTAGAGATAGGCCACACCGACACCCAGGAGAGCGCCAATGATGCCTCCCAGGAGCAGAACGCGGGTTCGTAGATTCACGTCCACCTCCCGATTGCGCGAATTTATTGGTAGAGAATGGGATTTGTGGCCGCCTGCGGCCACCGCAAAACTACAATCCCTGCATCCTATCCACTTCTACGGCGGGTCAGCATCCCATAGAGCGCAGCGCGGGCCAAGGAAGCGGCAATGAAGGGCGCCGCGATCCGGCGGCAGGTCCGTTCCACTCTATGCTGACCCAGCACCAGAGTCCTGCGTGCCTGTAGAAGCCAGCGGGGGAGGATCCGCCACCAGCGGGAGCGATAGAGGCCATAGTTCACTGCCGCGCCCAGGGCCACACCCAGCAGAGCGCCGACGGCCGCCTCCATCGCCAGCAGAATCAGCGCCAGGTCGCGTAAAATTCCCAACTCTCGCTCCTCAGATCGGGTAACAGGTGACGGTCACCGGGGAGGTGACCGTCACCTGCCCTTCCGAAAGGCTACTCCTCCGGCGGAGGCGGAGCCTGACCGGCTATCTTGGCCCGCTCCTCTGCCACCAGCATCCGCCGCAGCGTCTTGCCCACGAAGGTCTTGGGCAGTTCGGAGCGGAATTCCACGTAGCGGGGGTACTTGTACTTGGCCAGTCGCTCCTTGGACCACTCAATGATCTCCTCTTCGGTGGCCATCTCCCCCGGCTTAAGGACGACCCACGCCTTCACTGTCTCCCCCCGGTACGGGTCGGGGATGCCCGCGACAGCAACCTCCAGAATCTTGGGGTGCTGCTTGAGGACTTCCTCCACCTCGCGCGGGTAGACGTTGTAGCCGCCGCAGATGATCATATCCTTCTTGCGGTCCACGATGTAGAAGTAGCCGTCCTCGTCCATCTTGGCGATGTCGCCGGTGAAGAGCCAGACGTTGCCGTCGGGGAGTTGGCGGAGGACGTTGGCCGTTTCCGTGGGCATCTGCCAGTAGCCCTTGAAGACCTGGGGGCCCTGCAGGATCAACTCCCCCTCCTCGCCCAGAGCCAGGAAGCGGGTGCCGGTATCCAGGTCCACAATCGCGGCATCCACGTCCGACAGCGGCAGGCCAATGCTCCCCTCCCGGTTCTCGCCCAGCATAGGGTTGCAGTGAGAAGCGGTGGGGGCCTCGCTCAGACCGTACCCTTCCCGCAGGTTGCCGCCCGTCAGTTGCTCAAAGCGGGTCTGCGTCTCCCGCAGGAGCGGGGCAGCGCCGCTGATGCAGGCCCGGATGGAGCGGATGTTGACTTTTCCCTCCAGTACCTTCGGGTGGTTGTTAATGGCATTGTACATCGTCGGCACGCCGGGGAAGATGCTGGGCTGATATTTATTGATGGTCTCCAGGATGTCGTCAATATCCCGGGGGTTGGGGATGACGATCTGGGTGGCGCAGGCCGCGATGGAGAAGCACATTGCCGCCACCATCCCGTAGACATGGAAGAGGGGCAGGGCCGTCAGGACGGTCAGTTCGGCGTCCTTTACCCCCGGCAGCCAGGATTTGATCTGGAGCGAGTTGGCTACCAGGTTGAAATGGGTAGCCATGGCTCCCTTGGGGATGCCGGTGGTGCCGCCGGTGTACTGAAAGATGGCTACGTCCTCTTTGGGGTTGATCTCCACCTTCGGGCGTTCAGCAGGAGAGTGGGCTTTCAACACATCCTGGAACCAATGGTCGCCTGGCTCCAACGTCACCCGGTCACCCGACTTCTTTTCCATCGCCAGGGTGAAGAGGAGTTTAAGGACCGGCGGGAAATACTCTTTAATGTTGGTCACCACCACCTGCCGGACTTTCGTACGGGGCTGCACCTGCTTGACCACGGGGTAAAAACGGCTCATCGCGATGATCACTTCCGCCCCGCAGTCGTTCAACTGGTGCTCCAGTTCCGGCGGCGCGTAGAGGGGATTACAGGCCACTACAGTACCGCCAGCCTTGAGGATGCCGAAGTAGGAGATGATGAACTGGGGACAGTTCGCCATCAGGATGGCAACCCGGTCACCTTTCTTCACCCCCATTTTTGCCAGCGCCGCCGCCATCCGGTCGGTCAGGTCGTTCAACTGCCCGTAAGTCAATTTGCCGCCCTTGAAAATGATGGCGGTATGATCAGGATACCGGCGCGCGGCATCCTCTACGAAATGATAGAGGGGGACTTCGGGATAATCAATGTGGTGGGGGACGCCGGGGTCATACTTCTTCAGCCATGGTCGCTTGATCTCCTCCATAGCAGTTATCTCCTTGCTGGGGATATGGGATAGGGCCTGGACGCGGAATACAGGTGTAGTGCAGTTTCTATATCATCCGATACTTCCGTCTCACCTCCTCGTAAGGATAGGAGTAACGATTTAGCGCTGACTGAAAGTCAGCCTTCCTGGGCCTGGGGCCTCCGGACGGCTTGCGCCGTCCTCTCAGGATGGACGACGGACGACAGACCACCGACCACCGTCGTCTACGGTCTGTGGTCTGTGGTCTATAGTCTGTGGTCTATAGTCTGTGGTCTGGGATAGGCCTTGCGTCTGCCCGCCCCTGCCCCTCTATCAGCGCCAAGAGGGCGATCTCCATCGGGCTGAATGGTCACGTTTCATCAAGGTATCCAGCGGCTTGGCCTGGGGATGATAGCCGCGCAATTCAGGGGCGCTGGCTACATAAGTAACCTTCCGCATCACGTTCAATGATAACATTAAAGGCTCGGGTCATTTTCGGTGGTTTCCACCCCCTTCGCTCCGTGCGATTTTAAGAGTTGTGCCCACTTATGGGATCACCGGAATCCGAATAACTTGCCCCACCCGAATTTGGTGGGGATTGGCGATGCCGTTGTAGGAGGCCAGGTAGAGATAATTCAGGTTATATCGCAGGGCAATGCGGAAGAGGTTGTCCCCCGGCTGGACCATATACAGGATTTCCTCCCCGGCTGGCGGCTGGGCACCCGTCCCCGGGATCCGCAAAACCTGGCCGGGATAGAGGCGATTGGGGTTCACAATGTTATTGCAGGCCGCCAGTTCTCGCCAATCCACGCCGTATTGCCGGGCAATCTGCAGGAGCCACTCTCCTGGCCGGACAACGTGCGTCCGCTCGCCAACAGCAGGAGTGACAGTGACAACCGTCCCGGCTGGCGGTGTCACCGGGGTCGGGGAAGGGGTCTCCACGGGTGCTACGGTGGGCATCTCGGTGGGGGCCAATGGGGGCGTCGGAGTGGTCTCTTCGGGAGTGGGGGGTATCGGTGTGGGCGTTTCTGTCGCTGACGGCGAAACCGCCGCGACCGCTGTCAGGGTCAGGTTAGTCTGGACAGCCTGAGTCGCCATGGCCGCCATACCGGCTTCTTCCATTTCCTGCTGGGAGGGAGTCGGGGTCACATTGGGGGCGGCGGGCATGTAACATCCTGCCAGGAGCAGCGCTATGCCCAGGCCCAGCAGCGGGGAAAGCAGAGAACGGATGCTTTTCATACAATCCTCCTTCCGGCAAACCGGGAACGGGTGGAAACACTTTTATCATATCATAAGGCACTACAGATGTCAAGCAAAAATATCAGGAAGATCAGAGCCATGCCCGGAAGATTGGCCGTCCGCTGCATGCCTTTCGGTGTGCGGCGATCAATTGGATTCGTCAGCAAGGCTTCCGTTACATTCCAGATGGGCAAAGAGCGGCCTCGGCTCGTTCAGACCGG
>JASFBC010000158.1:0-84615 GCA_036172315.1 Anaerolineae bacterium
CTACCGGATACCGGCCGGGCAGGTTATTGAGCACCCGGGCGGTCGCCGGCGCCCGGCTGGGACGGAATGCATTCCCTCCTCGCGGCGCCATCGGCCCTCCAACTCTCAAACTATTCAGCGCTGACGGAAAGTCAGCCTCCCTGGGCCTGCGGCCTCCGGACGGCCTGCGCCGTCCTCCCAGGGCGGACGACGGGCCACCGACCACCGTCGTCTGTGGCCTGTGGTCTATGGTCTGCGGGAGGGAGGCCGACTTCCCATCGGCGCCAGGAGGGCGACCTCTATCGGGCTGAATAGTTGCCTCTCATTATAGCATCACTGGGATGGAGAAGCAAAGGGGAGGATGAGAGAATGCTGAGCAAAGAGGAGCGGGAACGTTTTGCCCGGCAACTGATTCTGGAAGGGGTCGGAGAGACCGGACAGGAACGCTTGAGGGCCGCCCGGGTGCTGGTTGTGGGGGCCGGTGGGTTGGGCTCGGCCGCCGCCTTCTACCTGACCGCCGCCGGTGTCGGCACCCTGGGCATCGTGGATCCCGACACCGTCTCCCTTTCCAACCTCAACCGGCAAATCCTCCACACCACCACCGAAGTGGGCCGGCCCAAGACGGATTCGGCCGCGCGGCGGCTGAGGGCCCTGGACCCGGCCGTCAACCTGAATCTTTACCCCGAGCCTCTAACATCCCGACGAGCGGCCGAACTGGTAGCGGCCTACAATCTGGTGGTGGAGTGCTCGGATAACTTTGAGACCAAATTCCTGGTCAACGCGGCCTGTGTGGAGACCGGCACACCGCTGGTCTGGGCATCCGTCCTGGCATGGGAAGGACAGATGTCCGTCGTTATACCCGGAGCGGGGCCCTGCTACCGGTGTCTGTTTCCGCCTTCTGTCCGACTGGATAAGGTTCCCACCACCCGGGAGGTCGGCATCCTGGGCGCCGTTGCGGGGACCTTCGGCGCGCTGGAGGCAGTGGAGGCGGTCAAGGTCCTGCTGAATATCGGCCAGCCCCTGGTCGGCCGATTGCTGGTATGGGATGGCTGGAGAGGGACGTTTGACGAGGTGGCCTTCGCCCCTCAACCGGATTGTCCTGTGTGTGGGAAGAAACCCGACCCGAACGTTGACCCGCTTGCCTTTAATTGAATTGTGTGGTAATCTCTATATCAGCCCGTTTTCACAGTAAGGGGGAGTTATGCTCAACAAATTACTGAACCTCTATAACACCCGCAAGACGACCCTGGCATTTGCTTTTGGTGCCCTCCTCGGCCTGGTGGTGGGCCTCCTCTTCGCCTGGGTCATCTGGCCTACATCCTACTATAATGCCACTCCGGCCATGCTCCGTCAGGACTTCCGGGATGATTATCTGGTGTGGGTTGCCCGGGAGTACGCCCAGAACCACGACCTCCTGCAGGCCCAGACCCGGCTGGGCATCGGCCTCTGGAAAAGGGACCCGGTGGCCGTGCTGGAGGACCTGGCCAAGCGGCGCGGCGGTGCCGATGGGGAGAACCTCCGGGCACTGGCTCAGGCCCTGAAAGAGGCGCCGCCCCTTCCCCCCTCCCGTCCCACTACCTTGCAGCGAATCCGCCCCTTCCTCCAGATTTGCGGGGTCGGATTACTGGCGGCCGCGCTGGCCGTGCTTCTGTATCTCACTTTTTCCCGTCTCCGCCGCCCCCGGGTCCGCCCCGTCTCCGAGCGGGCGGCCGCCTATCGCCAGGTGGAGCCGACCCGCTGGGAAGAGGAAGCCCCTCCGGCGCTCCAATTCAGCACCACCTACGTTCTGGGGGACGATCACTATGACCCCTCTTTCAGCATTGAACGGGGCACGGATTTCCTGGGGGAGTGCGGAGTGGGCATTTCGGAGGCTATCGGCGTGGGCGACCCGAAGAAAGTGACTGCGCTGGAGGTGTGGATGTTTGATAAGAGCGACATCCGCACCGTGACCAAAGTGCTGGCCAGCCGGTTTGCGTATCAGGACCCGGCGCTGCGGACCAAACTGGCGGCGAAAGGGGAGATCGCCCTGGCCGAGCCGGACGCCGAGGTCATCCTGGAGACGACGACTTTGATTTTGCGAGCGCGGGTGGTCAATGTGGAATACGGTGTTGGGCAACTTCCCCCGGAGAGTTTCTTCCAGCGCATTTCTCTGGAGTTGGGTGTGTGGTTTAAAGAAGAGGGGATTCTTCTGCCGGACGAATTCGCCTTCCCGCCCACCGTATAATCCATCCAGGGTAACCATTCAGCCCGATGGAGATCGCCCTCCTGGCACCGATGGGGAAATCGGTCTCCCTCCCGCAGACCGCAGACCACAGGCCACAGACGACGGTGGTCGGTGGCCCGTCGTCCGCCCTGGGAGGACGGCGCAGGCCGTCCGGAGGCCGAAGGCCCAGGGAGGCTGACTTAGCGCTGAATCATTCCGATGAATCTTACGCTCCGCAAGTTTCTGGGTAGGTGGCCTGACATTAGCCGGCGGTCCCATGCCATCCCGAGGGCCAGATCGGGGATTCCGCAGGAATAACGTGCTGCGGAATCCCTTTTTGTTCCGTGCCGCGACGGGCCAACAACCGGTAGGCGGCGCCATACGAGATGCGATGCGCGGGATGCGCTACGCTCTCCGCCTTTTCTTTCGCCTCCTCTACGGCCCCTTCGCCTGGACCTACGACGGGGTTGCCTGGGCAGTCTCCCGGGGAAAGTGGAGGGCGTGGGGCGCAGCCGTCCTCCCTTTTATCCCCGGCGGGCCGGTACTGGAACTGGCCCATGGGCCGGGCCATCTGCTCCTGCGGTTGGCCCGCCAGGGACTTCAGCCGGTGGGCCTGGACCTCTCCCGTCAGATGGGCGCGCTGGCCTACCGTCGCCTCCGCCGGGCCGGTCTCTCGCCCCGGCTGGTGCGGGCCCGGGCCCAGCGCCTCCCCTTCCCGGACGCCACCTTTCGGGCTGTCGTTGCCACCTTCCCCACGGAGTTCATCCTGGACCCGGCCACCGCGCAGGAGGCCGCGCGGGTGCTATCTCAGGGGGGAACGGTGGTCGTTGTCCCCGTTGCCGTTCCCGGTGGACGGGGTCTCCTGGCCCGTGCCCTTCGCTTCCTCTATCGTGTCACCGGTCAGGACCGCTTTCCGCCCGGAGACCCCTTCTCGGCCTGGCGGGATGCCGGATTCTCCCTCTGCACTGAATGGCAGCGGGTGGGCTCCGACTCCGTCCTGCTCATCCGGGGCACCCGACCGTGAGTTACTTTGCTCTTCCCATCACTCCTCACGCCATCATCTCCCCCACTTCCCGCAGCGCCCGCACCACATCCCTGGGCAGGGTAGGAGGTCTCTTTCCCACTGCGTGGCATCCCCAGATGAGTTGCGCGGTCCGCTCTACCACCTCCAGAATGTTACAGGCCCGCCGCAGGCTCGTCGCCGCCACCACCACCCCGTGGTTCTGGAGCAGGCAGGCGGGGTTACGGCCCATCGCCTTCACCACCGCCTCCGCCAGTTCCTTCGTCCCGGGCATAATGAAGGGGACGACCGGCACCTCCCGGAAGAAAGCCGCTTCGGTGGTAATGGGCAGGAATGGGAGCCCGCTTAAGACCAGAATCGTCGCGTAGGGCGCGTGGGCATGGACCACCGCCTGCACCTCCGGCCGCGCCCGGTAGATGGCCGTGTGCATCGGCCACTCCGACGACGGCGCCGGGACGCCCTCGTCCAGGACGTTCCCCGCCAGGTCTATCCGCACCATCAGTTCGGGCCGCAAGTCGCCCTTGTAGAGTTGACTGGGCGTGATCCAGCACTCCTCCCGACCCTCTACCCGGACGCTCACATTCCCGCCGGTGGCGGTGATGAGCCCCAACTGGTGGAGTTCGTTGATCGCCCGGACCATCTCCGCGCGCGGGTCTCCCCCCGCCAGTGGGGGCGCGGCCGCTGCGGGCCGGAGAGCGGTCGGGGCCGGCGCGGCCGCCGGGGCGGAGAAGTCCACGCCGCCGACCTCCTCCCGCGCCGCCGTATAGAGGCGGATCAGGTCGCCCTGGACCCGCTGGACACCCATCGCCGTCCGGATGTCCCCGCTGAAGGAGAGTTTCCCGCTCATCGCCGCCTTCTGCCCGCTGAGGCGACCGGTCAGGATACCGTCCAGCACCTCCGCTGTCGCCTTCATGCGGACTTCCGCCGGGGTGGGTGGCGCGCCCAGCCCGGCCACCACCTCCCCATCCTGGAAGCCAATGTAGAACTCCAGCCCCAGGTCGGTCATCGTGTAGTGGGTCATCACCCGCCGTTTCGCGGCGAAGGCCCTCAGCGCCGGATCGGCGACGGCCTTCTCGCAGAACCGGCGCAGGAGTTCTTCCACTGTATTGCGTATTGGGTGTTCCGTGCTCGCTGCGACTTGCGCCATGCTCCCTGCTCCTTGCTCCTCTGCGACCCGCTCCCTGCGACTTGCGATCTGTAAGTCGCTGACCGCCGGACCCGGCCGCTCCTCCAGGCTCTCCAGGCCCCGCTCTTCCACTCGCCGACGCGGGCCCGTCCAGGAGAAGCCCTCCAGCACCTGCGGGTTCAGGACGTGGCGCGGCCGTTCCCCCACCAACATCCGCCGCAGGTCCTCCACGACGATGCGACCCTGGTGGGCGGCCACTTCCTCCGTATTCCCCCCATATGCGGCGTGGCGATGACATTGGGGAGTTGCAGCAGCGGGTGGTCCCAGGCCGGCGGCTCCACGGAGAAGACGTCCACCGCCGCCCCGGCCAGATGTCCGCTCCGGAGCGCTTCGGCCAGTGCTTCTTCGTCCACCAGCGCGGCACGAGCGGTGTTGACCAGAAACGCTCCTCGCTTCATCCGGGCCAGCGCTTCCCGGCCGATGAGCCCCCGCGTCTGGTCGGTGACCGGCGCGTGGAGGCTGACGAAGTCACTCTCTGCCAGCAGGTCCTCCAGGGGGAGGAGTTCCGCGTCGGAGCGTGCGGCCTCCTCCGGGCGGACATACGGGTCATAGGCCAGGAGCCGAACCCCGAAGGGGGCCAATCTCCGGGCAACTTCCCGTCCGACCGCGCCCAGCCCGACCAGCCCCACCGTCTTCCCCCAGAGTTCCTGGCCCAGGAATGCCTCATACGCCTGCCCCATGCGGCCCATGTCCCCGGCCTCGCCGCCGGGCCGGCGGAGAAACTCGTTGGCGGGGAAAGGAACTCCATCATCGCTTGTCTGATGACCGGGTGATTGCGCCCCAGGTTGAAGACACTGTACCCGGAGAGCAAGTCCAGATATCGGTTGCCCTCCGTATCCCACAGGTACGCACCCTCACCGCGAATATAGGGCTTATCAAAGCCAATAATCTGGAGGACGCGCGCCATGGAAGGATTAATGTACTTCATGTGGAGGTCGTACTGATCACCCCGCCGTTGCTCAATGAGGCGGGCCAGCGAGAAGGAGATCATCGTTTCCTCCTTTGTTCTCACAGGATTTCTAGTGGTTGACGTTGACAACGCACGGTGGCCCGGAAGCGGTCTCCCCGATGGACCGTGCGCGTGAAAATCAAAGGGATTCCCTGGTCCGAGTACCCGATGCGGGTGCTGAGCACAATAGGAGTGCCCTCTGGGATGCCCAGTTCGGCCGCTTCGTAGGGGCCAGCGGTGGAAAGTTCTATCGTATCCTCAGCGCAGGCCGGGACCAGGGAAAACACTTGGGCCATCACCTGGTAAAGGCTTCGGTCGGTCAGGTCCAGTTCCAGGAGAGTGGGGAAAAGGCGATGGGGGAGAAAAGAGGTTTCCAGAGCCATCCGCTGGTTATCGGCATACCGGAGGCGGACGATCCGAATAACGGTCTCCCCCTCCGGAAGTTGCAGGGCTTCTGCTACTTGCGGAGGAGCAGGAAGGAGTTCCTGACTGCGAACGGTTGCTCCGGCCCGCATACCGAGCTGGTCTATCAGGGTGGTATAACTCATCGGGATGAAATTCTCCGGCAGGGTGACTTTGGGGGAGGCGACGAAGGTGCCCTTTCCCTTGCGGCGGACGACCAGCCCCTCATGGGCCAGTTGGGAAAGGGCCATTCGGGCCGTCATTCGGGAGACGCCGCACTGGGCACATATCTGCGCCTCCGACGGGAGAGGGTCACCGGGTTTCAAGTGGCCGCTGAGAATCTGCTGGCGCAACTGCTCCCGAATCTGGTGGTAGATGGGGAAAGGGCTATCGGGATTTACCTTCAGGTTCATCTCGCCCTCCGGATAAATGTATAGACATCATACCATATATTGGGTGCGGCGTCAAGGGCCTGACCTGATTTCGGACGTAAGTGGGGCCAAGGAAGTCCTCACCCCTCCGCTGGGGTGGGATGAGGATACCCCCAGGACATCCAGCCTTGACAAACCCCGTATCCGGGCATACAATTGAATATAGGGGGTGACAGATGTTCCTGGAAGAGTTGCTTCGGTCGCCGGACTTCGGAGTTACTGTTGGGAATCTGGCCCGCCCCTTCCGGGAACGATGGGGATTGCCCGAGGTTCACCAGTTAGGGCTGGTGGTGCCGGACGTGGAAAACGCGGCCGATGCGCTGACAAGGCGGGGCATCGGCCCGTTTTTCATCGCTGTCGGTGCCCCCCGGCTCTGGCAGGAGCGTGGCCAGGAGCGACGGGTGCGGGGGAAAATGGCCCTGGCCCGCTATCGGGGCGTGGAACTGGAACTGCTGGAGCCGCTGGAAGGCTCCGACTTTTATACCAGGAGCGTGGACCCCGAGGGGCGCCCCGTTCTGCACCACCTGGGCTTCCAGGTCGCCGAGGTGGACGGCTGGGCGGACCGACTGGCGGAGGCCGGCTACCCCCTCTGGGTGCGGGGGCGGCTGGGCCTGGGCCCTCTGCGAACCGACTTCGCCTATATGGACACCGTGGGGGATGCCGGGGTAATAGTGGAATTCATCCGCTGGCAGATTTTCGGCATCCGCTTCGTTCCTCCGGGCCCCGTCCTGAGGGCCATTGGCGGCCTGGAGCGACGGCTGGGATTCCGGCTGAGAGCGTAGGGCACGAAACGGAATATGTACCGCGAAACCGTTCATCCCGACGGAGGCAGGCCCTCCATTGGCCAGAGGCCCAGGGAGGCGGACTTTCCGTCAGCGCTGAATAATTACCCGCGATGGATATGGAATACAAAGACTACTACAAAATCTTAGGCGTTGACCGCAACGCCAGCCAGGACGAAATCAAGCGAGCATACCGAAAACTGGCCCGGCAGTACCACCCGGATATGAATCCGGGGGATAAGACCGCCGAGGAGCGCTTCAAGGAGATCAACGAGGCCTACGAGGTTCTCTCCGACCTGGAGAAGCGCCGCCGCTACGACCAGTTCGGTGCAGAGTGGAGCCGCTGGCAGGCGCGCGGCGGCCCCGGCGGCTTTGAGGACTTCGCCCGCCAATGGTTCGGACAGGCTGGGCCGCAGGTCCAGTATGTGGACCTGGACGAACTCTTCAGGCAGGTGGGCGGTCTGGGGGACCTCTTTGAATTTCTCTTCGGCACCCCGCGCGCCCGGCCGCGCGCCGGTACCCGCCGGGCCTCCCCAAAGGGGCAGGACGTGGAGATGCCGGTAGAGATCACCCTGGAGGAGGCCTTTCACGGCACCACCCGGCAGGTGGAGCGGGCCGATGGCCGCATCGTCACGGTCAAAATCCCGCCCGGGGCCCACACCGGCTCCCGCCTCCGCTTCGCCGGCCTGGGCCAGCCGGGCCTCCTGGGCGGCCCCCCGGGCGACCTCTATTTGAAGGTGACCGTCCAACCCCATCCTGTCTTCCGGATGGAGGGAAGCGACCTCTGGCGGGACCTGCCGGTGGACCTCTACACCGCCGTCCTGGGCGGCGAAGTGCCGGTGGAGACGCTGGACGGAACAGTCATGCTGAAAATCCCGCCCGGCACCAGCAGCGGGGCGAAATTCCGCCTGCGCGGGAAAGGGATGCCTCGCCCCGGCAACGCCGAACGGCGGGGCGACCTCTACGTCGTCATCCAGGTTCAGGTCCCGCAGCGGCTGAGCGCGCGGGAGCGGGAACTCTTTGAGGAACTGGCCCGTCTGCGCCGGAGCGCGCGCTCCGGTGATGGTCACCCCTGATTGAACCTTTCCCGGCCTGGGACTTCGGGCCGTTCCGCCCGCAGACCCTTTACCTTGCATCCTGCCATCCAGACCGATAGGTGAAAACATGCGCCCTGCGACTTGTGATCTCCGCCTCCGGTTGGGAGCGGGCCTCCTGCTCCTGGCCACCTTAGCCTGCGCGTTTCCTCTCCCGACACCTCCACCCCCATCCGCGACGACGGCACCCGGCAACAGGCCGGTGCAGATGGTCGTCGCCACGCCGACCCCGTTGCCGGACTCTCTGATCGCCGAAGCGACCGCTGAAGACCTCCTGCTGGTCAACCTCTACGCGCGGGTCAATCCCGGCGTCGTCAACATTGACGTCGCGGCGGGAACCGGAGACGAGGCCAGTATCTTCGGCAGCGGTTCCGGATTTCTTATTGACACTGAAGGGCATATTGTCACCAACAACCATGTCGTGGAAGGGGCCGATACCATCTGGGTCACCTTCAGCGACGGGGGCCTGCGGGAGGCGAGGGTGCTGGGCACCGACCCCTTTTCCGACCTGGCCGTCCTGAAGGTGGAGGACCTCCCGCCCGGCGCGGTACCGCTGGAACTGGGAGATTCGGATACCCTTCAAGTGGGACAGCGGGTGATTGCCATCGGCAACCCCTTCGGCCTCCAGGGGACGATGACGGTGGGGGTGGTCAGCGCGCTGGGGCGGGTGCTGCCCACCGTCACCACGGCGACCGGCGGCTCCTTCTCCAACCCCGAAATCATCCAGACCGATGCTCCCATCAACCCCGGCAACTCCGGTGGCCCTCTCCTGGATTCCCAGGGGCGAGTGGTGGGGGTCAATACCGCCATCCGCACCACCACCGGGGGAAACATAGGCGTCGGTTTCGCCGTGCCGGTGAACACGGTCAAGCGCATCGTACCCCGCCTCATCTCGGAGGGAACGTACCATTATCCTTACCTGGGGATCACCGCCGATAACCGCTTCACCCTGGCGCAACTGGCCCACGAGTTGGACCTCCCGGTCACCCGGGGAGTCCTCATCTCTGCGGTGGAGCCGGGGGGACCGGCGGACCGGGCCGGTCTGCGCGGGGGGACCCGCACCGCACGGGTATTGGGAACAACGGTCCAGGTTGGCGGCGACATCATCATCGCCATTGACGGTCACCCGATAGAGGACTTCAACGACCTCATCGCCTATCTGGTACGGGAGACCGAAGTAGGGCAGGAGGTGACAGTGACCATCCTGCGGGACGGGAAGCAGATGGATGTCTCCGTCCGCCTGGGGGAGCGCCCGCGATAGGTCAGAGAATACATAATTAACCGATTCTCCCGATCCTTCTGGAGGAACCGATGATAGACAAAACCGAACTGCGAAATCTGGCCCAGTTCCAGGCCGAAACGCCCATCCTGAGCGTGTATCTGGACGTGGACCCGACCCGGCATACCAGTGAGGAGTATCTGCTTTCGCTGCGACATATGCTGAAGGAGGCGGAGAGCCAGGCGGCGCCGGAGGACATCCAGGCCGTACAGCGGTACTTTGAGCATGAATACGACTGGTCAGGGCGGGGAGTGGCTATCTTCTCCTGCGCGGCAGCGGATTTCTGGCGGGTCTACATTTTGCCGCTACCCGTGGCCTCCGGGGTAACGGTGGCCCGCAGGCCGTATATCTCCCCTCTGGCGGCCTTGCTGGATACCTATGAGCGTTATGGGGTAGCGGTGGTGAACCGGGAGGGAGTCCGGGTGTTGCTGTTCCATCTGGGCGAGCCCATTCATGAAGAGGTTTTTGAAGGGGAGGAGGTCAAGAAACTCAAGCGGGGGCGGGGCTCTTCCGGGGGCGCTGAGCGCCGGGGTGGCGCCCCCTCCGGCAGCCGTCATATGGAAGAAGTGGCGATGCGCAACCTGCGCCAGGCCGCGCGGGTGGTGGAGCAGTTCTGGCGCCAGCACACCCCCCAGCGGCTCATCCTGGCGGGGGCTGAACCTACCGTCGCCCAATTCCGGGAGTTGTTACCCAAAGCGTTGCAGGAATTGGTGGTCGGCACAATGAGCGGGAGTTCCACCGACAGCGAGCGCCTCCTGCGGGAGCGGTCCCTCCAGGTTCTCCAGCGGGTGGAGAAAGAGCGAGAGGCGGCTATGGTGGAGGCCGTGGTGACGGCAGCCGCGAAGGGGCGGGAAGGCGCCCTGGGGCTGGACGATACTCTCAGCGCTGCCCAGGAGGGCCGCATTCGCACCCTGGTCGTCCTGCGGGACTTCCACGCCCCGGGGTATCGCTGCACTTCCTGCGGTTATCTGGCAACGCAGAATCCCAGCGTCTGCCCCTTCTGCGGTGGCGTTTTCGCCGAAATCCCCGACGCCGCCGAGGCGGTGATCACCAAAGTGGTGGAGGATGGGGGGGAGATAGAGGTGGTGGACCACCATCCGCTGCTGGAGCAGGCTGGCATCGGAGCGCTGCTGCGGTATTAGCGAGCGGTGACCGTTTCTGACATCCACCGGAGGCACAGATTTTCATCTGTGCCTCCGGTTTTTGAGGGGGTGAAATCCGATTCGCGCCGCAGCGCCGCGATGGCCATTATGTAGATTTATCGCCCTCCAGGGTCTTGCGCCAGCCTAGGCGAGCCAGGAAGGCCCGGTCCTCCTCGGTCAGAGGGGCCCGCTCCAGCAGGTCCGGACGGCGCTCCAGGGTGCGCCGCAGTGCCTGCTCCCGCCGCCAGCGGGCAATGGCCGCATGGTTGCCCGAAAGGAGGACCTCCGGCACCGCCCACCCTCGGAAGACCGCCGGTCGGGTATAATGGGGATACTCCAGCAGTCCCCAGGCGTGGGAATCCTCAAAAACAGCACCGGGGTCCCCCAGAACCCCCGGCAGGAGGCGGGTGACGGCGTCTATGATGACCATCGCTGCCAGTTCTCCGCCGCTGAGAACGTAATCCCCGATGGAAATTTCGTCGGTCGCCAGGTGCTCTCGCACCCGTTCGTCCACTCCTTCGTAGCGACCACAGATCAGCGCTAACCGGGGGTGACGGGAGAGTTCCCTTGCTACCTCGTGGGTCAGCAGCCGCCCCTGAGGGGATAGGAGGATTATGGGGACCCCTTTTTCATCCCCCAACACCGCCTCCACGGCGGCGAAAATGGGCTCCGGTTTCATCACCATCCCCCCGCCACCCCCATAAGGGGCATCGTCGGTGATGCGGTGGCGGCCGGCAGCGTAGTCCCGGATGTTGTGAAGGTGAACAGAAATCAGCCCGCGCTCCTGCGCCCGCTTAATGATGCTCTCCTGTAAGGGGCCAGTGAACATCTCTGGGAAAAGGGTGAACACATCAAACCGCATCGTCCTCCGCTACCACAGGTAGCACTGAGGGAAGGAGTCCTCGCAATTCGCTGGGGATCAGGACAATGCGCTGGTCCGCTACCGTCCCATCGCTGAGAAAGCCGTGCATCCGGAGTCGGCCCATCGTCGTCTCCGGTTTGTGGTAATACCAGTGCTGGTTCTCTTCCACGTCGCTCCCATAACGGGCAGTGAATTCCTCCCACGGGAGGATACCTCCGGCATCCAGGACGTCCTGCAAGGCCTGCCGCTCTTCTTCAAAGAGGTGAGAAACGGCTCTTCTCAAAGTGAACGGGTCGGTCAGCGCTTCCACCAATTGCTGTATCAGTAACTCTTTCCGCAGATTTGCGTAGCGTAGGGAATGGACCTGGGCCATAGCCACCAGGGATTCCCGGGGCAACCGCTCCAGGCACTCCTTCAGAGAGGCATCGGGCCGGATAGGGCGAGTGCGCTTCCGCTCTTGACGCTGGCGGGAGTGCTCCCGGATTATTTGCCAATAAGAACCCGGGGTGCGCGCTTCTATCGTCAACTCCAGTTCCAGAAAGCGCAGGTCTCCCGCATCCCATCTCGATCCGACATGGGTATAAAAGCGAGCCATGGCCAGGTCCCCTTCCTCCAGGCTGACCAGTGCCAGCGCGTGGAGATACTCCATAAACTCCCATGGCCTGAACTCCTGTCGGTCGCTCAGGGCTTCTAGTTGCCGACGAGCCTCCGGGAGGTCGCCGCGATGCAGCGCCAGTCGGGCCAGCCAGGCGCGGGCGCATGCATGCCGGGGGTCCAATGCCACTGCCTTTTGAAGATACTCGCTATATTTTGCCCCATCGTCCAGGTGGACAATGGCCGACCAGATGAGATGGTCCGGGTGATCAGGGGCAAGAGAGAGCGCCTGTTTTGCCCGTTCCTGGGCACGCGGGATTTCGCCTGCCCTCAGCGCATCCATGCATTCCTGGACCACTGCCAGCACTTTTGGGGGATAAGAAGGCTCCTCCGGCTGCACCACAGTCCAGCGGGGGACCTTCAACCAACGCCACTCCTGCCGAATCTCGTCCCAGACCTCCACCGGCTGCTCCGGGTCTATCCCCCCAGCATCGGCCAGCATTTGCAGGACAGTCATCCGCTCTTCAAATCTTTCTTTCTGACTGAAGGCAAAGCGGCGAAGTTCTTCCAGGGCTTCCGGAGTGCCAAGGAGGGCGAGCGCCTCCGCCAGGAAATAACGGGCAGCGGCCTCCCGGAACATTTGGAGCATCTGCTGGAGGAGAACGGGATATCGGGCCACTAAAGCCCTCAATCGTTTCTGGAAGACCTTTCGTTCTATCTGGTGAGCCGTCCAGGATAGCAGGAGGTCCTGAAGTTCGCGGTTCGTATGGTAGGGAGTGAACCAAGAAAACTGAAAGGTAGGATACCGATCGGCGATGCCGGGACCGGGGGCTTTCCGGCTGGCCGCTGTAAGGAAGGGCTCCAAGTATATCTCAGGCACTCCCTGGACAATGGCTTGCTCCCAAAGTCGTTGGGCTGTCCAAAAATGGCCCAGATTGGCCGCCGCCGAACCCAGCACGACCAGGATGATTTCCTTATCTATCTCATGGATCAGGTTGTAGTGGCGCCGGTACAGGCGGTATATCCCTTCGTCATCGTTCAGGTGTCCCAACGCTCTGATGGCCAATTCCAGGTCAGAGGTGAAACGGTAAGAATGCTCCCGTAAAGGTCGGGCAACCTCCTCTGCCGCCTCCCGATTGCCCAGGGCAATGTAGGCCCGGACCATGAATTCTCTCGCCAGAACCATATCAGGATGCTCGGCCAGGAGGGACGCTCCCGCCTCCACCGCTTCGCGGAACCGACCGGCCATTGCCAGAATCTCTGCCTCTATTCCCCGGAGGATGGGCCACTGGGGGAGAATGGAGGCCGCCCGACGGAGGTGACGGAGAGCCGCTGTGAAGTCCCCCGTCTGGGACATCCGGTAGCCCAACTCCACCTGATATTCTGCTTCGTCCACTTTGCCGGGGGAAACCTTCAACATATGCGCAAGGGAGGAGAGGCTCTTCTCCAGTTTGTTCAGCATCCCCCGTGTCTCCCGGACTAATTCGTCGGGAAGAATATCCGGATACTCCATTACCTTTCGCAGGGCACGTCGGGCATGCGCGGGCATGTCCAACTCGTCGTAAATCATTCCTAAAAAATAGTAGACGAGGAGATTATCGGGTTCGCGCCGCTGCGCTTCCTCAAAGGTGGAGAGGGCCTCATCCATATTACCTGTGCTGGCCAGCAAAAAGCCCCGAAGTATCAGGAGTTCCGAGCGATGCTGCAGATGAATGGGGGCCTCGTCCAGGACCCGAAGGGCTTCTTCCGGGTTCCCCTCTTTCTGCAAAGCCTCAGCCCGAGAGAGAATCTCCTCCAGACCGGGTCCCCGGGAAGGAGGGGGCTGAGGGTGCCGGCGTTTCGGTTTTTTGATCATGGTCGCTCCTTAATCATTCAAGCACCAATCCGTAGGGGCAGGGCTTGCGCCTGCCCGCCCCTGCTTACCCCTGCCCCAGGGGTTGCCCCTGCGGGCGATGGATGCCCCTCCAGACCCGCTCCGGGGTAAGGGGGAATTCGTGGAACCAGCCCCCTGTAGCATCGTGGACAGCGGCGATCAGGGCCGGCGCAGCCGGAAGGACCGGCATCTCCCCCATTCCCCGCGCCCCCCAGGGCCCGCGCGGGTCGGGCCGCTCCACGATGACCGATTCCACCCGCTCCGGCACGTCCAGCGCAGTGGGGATCAGGTAGGTGCTGAGCCGGTTGGTGAGGACCCGGCCCTCCCGAACGATGAAGTTCTCCACGGTGGCCCAGCCCAGCCCCATGACCACGCCACCCTCTATCTGCCCCTCCACCTGTTGGGGATTGATGGCCGTCCCCACATCGTCGGCACAAATGACGCGAGGAATTCGGATCTGCCCGGTCTCGGTATCCACCTCCACCTCCACCGCCCCGGCCACATAACCGTAGGCGAAGTTGGGAGTCCCGTAGCCGGTCTGGGGGTCAAAGGGGGTGGTCTTCGGGGCCAGGTAAGTGTATTCGGCGACGGCGGGCCGCTCCTCCGCGCGCCACTTTTCCAGCGCGGCCGCTGCCGCACCCCGGATAGCGTTGCCAGCCATAAAGGTGGTCCGGGACGCAGAGGCGGAGCCGGAACTGCCGGGACTGGTGGCCGTGTCGGAGGGGATCAGCCGCACCCGCGACACCGGAACTCCCAGTGCCTCTGCGGCCATCTGGAGGATGACGGTATGGGCGCCCTGGCCCACTTCGG
This sequence comes from Anaerolineae bacterium, assembly GCA_036172315.1. Taxonomy (GTDB): domain Bacteria; phylum Chloroflexota; class Anaerolineae; order B4-G1; family DUEL01; genus SpSt-77. Next base: position 14,608 of record JASFBC010000158.1, read on the forward strand.
CGCTACCGATGTAGACAATGGCTTCCTCTATCTCTTCCCTGCCGTGCAGTTCCACTTTTGCCCAGCAGTTCTCCTGGTAACCGAAGGAGAAGCCGATGTTTTTGAAGCCGGCAGCGAAGCCGATTCCCCGACGGAGCGGACCGGGCGTCTGGGGGATTGTGGGCTTGCGCCAACCGGCCTCTGTTTTCGTCCATCCGGCAGCGGCAGCGCACCGCTCCACCACCTCCACCAGGTTCACGCCCCCCGGCAGGGGGGTGCCCGTTGCGGTCAGGCTCCCCTCTCGTAGAAGGTTGCGCACCCGCAGTTCCACCGGGTCCATCCCCAGCGCCTCGGCCAATTTGTTCATCTGCGTCTCGGCCAGGAAGATACCCTGGGGAGCCCCGAAACCCCGGAAGGCGGCACTAGGCGGGTTGTTGGTGTAGTAGGCATCTACATCCACCTTGACGTTGGGAATCTCGTAGGGGCCGGTACATGTCACCGTCAGATTCCCCATCACTTTGTTGGTGGTGTAGCAGTAGGCACCCCCATCAGCGACCACGCGCACTTCTGCTGCCACCAGTTTCCCCTCGCGCGTTGCGCCCCACTTGCAGCGGGCCCAGACGGGATGGCGCTTGCCGTGCCCGATGATGGATTCCTCCCGCGTCCAGACGATTTTCACCGGACGGCGCAGTTTCCAGGCCGCCAGGGCCAGGACAATCTGGACGGACATGTCCTCCCGCCCGCCGAAGGCGCCGCCGATGGCCGGATAGATCACCCGAACCTGCTCCGGGGGGATGTTCAGCGCATGGGCGATCTGCTGCTGGTCCTCCCATGTCCATTGCCCGGCAACGACAACGGTCACCCGGCCCTCTTCGTCTATGTAGGCCAGGCCGGCCTCCGGCTGAAGGTACGCGTGCTCCTGGGAGGGGAGCCGGTATTCGGCCTCCACGATGACGTCGCATTGGCTCCAGGCGGCCTCCACGTCCCCCTTGCGAATCTGGTGGTGGCTGATCCAGTTCCCCTCCGTCCGGAGTTCCGGATGGACCGGGTTGGGGGCGCGGGGCGGATGGATGGGATAAGCATCCGGCTTCATCGCCTCCAGAGGGTCGGTAATGATGGGCAGATCCTGATACTCCACCCGGATGAGGTCCCGGGCGCGCGCGGCGGCCTCTTCCGTCTCGGCGACGATCAATGCGACCTGGTCGCCCACAAAACGAACCACATCGGCGCCTTCTTTGCTGGAGCCGGGCCCGCAGAGGACGGGTTGGTCGGGGGTCTGGAGGCCGTACTCGTTGACAGGCACATCTTTAGCCGTGAAGATGGCGACGACGCCGGGAACCTGTTCGGCCTCGGCGGTGTCTATGCTCAGGATACGGGCATGGGGCCGCCCTGCAAAAAGGATTTGGGCGTGCAACATTCCCGGCATAGAGAAGTCGCCCGGATACATCGCCTTGCCGGTGACTTTGGTGCGGGCGTCTATGCGGGGTATGGGGCTGCCAATGATCGGTTCGGGCATAATTCGGCACCTCCTCGTGTTACGGGATGCGTATCCTGTTAAATCAGACCTGGTGGCCTGTGCTACGATTCCACCACCCGCAAATAGACCGCTTCCAGACTGCGCGGGACTTCACCCAGCGTTACCACCGGGATGCCCGCTTCCGCCAGGGAGCGCACAATAACCGGATTGACGGTCTCCGGCGAGTCCGCCCGATAGCGAATCCAGTTCGGTCCTTCCTCCACAACCGGGGCCCAGCGGGCAACCAGAGGACGGGCTCCGTCAATGGAGGACGCCACCCGGAGTTCCATCAACGGAGGGCCCAGCAGTTGCCGTTTCAAATCGGTGGGCGTCCCCAGAGCCACAATCTGCCCCCGCCGGATGATGGCAATCTCGTCCGCCAGCAGTTCCGCCTCCGCCAGGTTGTGGGTGCAGACCAGGATGGTTCGCCGCTCATCTTTGAGGGAAAGAATGGCATCCCGCACCAGTTTGGCGCTGTGGGGGTCCATCGCCGAGGTGGGCTCATCCAGCAGGAAGACGGGCGGGTCGTGGAGCAGCGCGCGCACCAGCGCCAGTTTCTGACGCATCCCCTTAGAGTACTCCCCAATGCGCCGGTCCCAGGCTTCCGGCATGGCGAACCGCTCCAGCCAGTCCCAACCTCGCCGCCGGCACGTATCCCGATCCAGCCCGTAGAGTCGGCCAAAGAACTCCAGATATTCCCCTCCGTACATCCGCAGGTAGAGGCCCGGTTGTTCGGTCAGCAAGCCCACTTGCCGGCGGACGGCGGCCGGATTCCGGCGGGTGTCGTATCCGGCGACCTCTGCCCGGCCCTCTGTGGGCATCAGGATGGCCGCCAGCATACGCACCGTGGTGGTCTTCCCGGCCCCGTTGGGGCCCAGAAGGGCCAGTATCCGCGCCGGTCGGACGGTCAGCGTGACCCCATCCACAGCGGTGAAGTCGTCAAATCGCTTGGTGAGGTTTTCGGTCCGGATCATATCGGCTTACCCCCCGCACAGGGCAACCGCCAGGGTTGCCCCTACTATACGGCTACCGGCAGGGTGAAGGTAAAGGTGCTCCCTTTGCCCGGCTCGCTCTCCACCCAAATCTGACCGCCCTGGAGTTCCACCAGGTTCTTGGTGATGACCAGTCCCAGCCCCGTGCCCGGCACATTGCGCACGAGCGGGTGCTGGGAGCGGAAAAACTTGGTGAACAATCGCTCCCGCTCCTCGGGCGCTATGCCGATGCCTGTATCGGAAATGGAACAGACCACGAATCCGCCGTTCGGCTGAACGGTCACCCGGATGTGGCCTTCCTCCGGAGTATACTTGTACGCGTTGCTCAGCAGATTGGTCAGAATCTGCACCACCCGATTCCGGTCTGCCTGTACGGGGGGTAACGGCTCCGCGATTTCCACCTCCAACGTCTGTCGCCTGGCTTCTATCTCCTGGCGGATGACCCGAATCGCCTCTTCCACGGCCTCCTGCAGCGCGACCCGCCCAACTTCCAGTCGCAACCGTCCGGCCTCTATACGGGAGATGTCCAGCAGTTCCTGCACCATCGTGTCCATCCGGTTCACATTGGAGCGGATGACCTCCAGGAAGGAACGCTGGGTATCGGTCAGGTCACCCGCCAACCCCTTGACCACCAGGTCGGTGTACCCCTTGATGGCCGTCATCGGTTGTTTCAGTTCGTGGGAGACAAAGGAGATGAAATCCGTCTTGGCCTGATTGGCGGCCTCCACCGCCGCAAAGAGGCGGGCGTTCTCTATAGCAATGGCGGCGTGGTCGGCCAGGCGAACGACAAAGTCCAGGGCATCCTGGTCCAATTTCCCCGGTTTGCTACTCTCCAGCACGATGATGCCGATGATCCGTTCCTCCCGCCAGATGGGCACTGTAATCTGGGCGACCATCCCCTCTGCGGCGGCCACATAGTCCGGGTCGCGGCGGACGTCGGAGACCAGTTCCGGCCGACCGGTTCGGGCTACCCGCCCCACAATGCCCCGATCCAGCGGCCAGAGGGTCTCCCGGTATGGCTCCACCGCATCGGGAGGGTAGCCCTGGGAAACCAGGAGCCGGAGGCCCTGCCGACCGTCCTCCTCGGCCAGAACGGCAATTAACCCGACATCTGCACCCGTCCGCTGGATGGCCCATTCCAGGGCCCGCTCCATCGTTTGCTGGTAGTCCAGGGTGGCGTTCAACTCCCGGTCAATCCGCTGCATCATGGAGAGTTCCTCCACCCGGGCCGCCAGCGCCTGATCGGTCATCGCGAAGAGACGGGCGTTCTGGATAGCGACGGCCGCCTGAGCGGCAAAGGCGGTCAACAATCGTTCGTCATTCTCATCGAAGGGGCGACCGTCCCGCCGGTTGAGCACCTCCAGAACGCCGACGACAGTCCCGGGGGCCCTCATCGGAGCGCAGAGGAGCGAACGGGTGACAAAATGGGAACGGCGGTCTATTTCCGGATACCAGTGTTTGTCCCGCCGGACGTCGTCCACCCGGATGGGGCGGTTCTCCCGAACCGCCTGTCCGGCAATACCGGTGCCGGCGAGGAGGCGGGTACCGGCCAGGTCAGGCACACCAATGGCGACCTGAAAGACCAGGTCGCCGCTCTCCTCATCCACCAGCAGGAGAGCGCCAGCCTCCGCCTGGAGGAGGTCTACCGCTTTCCGGACCGTCAGGTCCAGCAATCCATGCGGGTCCAGCGTGGAAGCCAGAAGGTGGCCCACCTCATTCAGTCCTTCCAGTCGCCGCACCCATTTCTCCATCTCCTGATACAGGCGGGCTTTGTCCAGGATGGCGGCGGACTGATCGGCGATGACCTGAAATATCCGTACCTGCTCCGGCGTATACGTCACATCGGGATCAAAACTGGAGATGGTCATCACACCCAGGATGCCACCCTGGGAGATGAGGGGCATGCCCATCCAGGCCTTACCGGGCCGGCCCTCGGGCTGTACACCCCGACGCCGGCATTCGGTCAGATAATCATCGGTGACGATGGGCTGTCCCGTGCGGACGATGAGGCCGGTCAACCCCTCCGTATCCGGCCAGACGTCCTCCGGGTACTGCCGTTCGCCGTCCTCCACATAAAAGGCGAAGCGCAGGGTACGGGTTGGGGGATCGTAGAGGGCGATGGAGAAATTGCGAGCGTCCAGCACCCGGTTGGTCTGGGTGTAGATCAGTTCCATCAGGTCGTCTAACCGGACGGAGAAGCCCACGGACTGGGCAATAGTGCCCACCACCTCCAGTTCCTGGACCCGGCGCTCCAGGTCGGCGATCAGCCGGACCCGGTCCAGCGCGGCGGTAATTTGTGGGGACAGCATCTCCAGGAACCAGGCATCGCGGGCCCGAAAGCGTTCCAGACGAGGAGGGCCAACGGTCAGCCAGCCCCATCCAGATAGTGGAACGAACATGGCCGGCCCCAGCGCGGCCAACCGTTCTTCCTCCCCCTCCAGGTCCGACGGGAGGACGTCATCCACCGAAAGGTAGAGGGGACGGGTATCCCTGCTCATCCGACGGGCCAGTGGTCCATCGGGGCGGAAAGAGGGCAGGGGAGATAATGGAGTATCCCCCCATACTCGGGGAACGTACAATCCGCTGCGCGGGTCTGAGAGGTAGAAGAGAACCGAACGGGAGGCCAGCACTTTTCCGATCACGTCGGCGGCGACCGCCATCACTTCGTCCCCGGTACGGGCCGTGGCCGCCCATTTCCCAAACTCCCGCAGGGCCTGTTCCGGCGCCATCCGCCGCCCCAGCAATAGCCGGTCCACTGCCCGAATCAGAAACCCCTGCAGGGGCATGCTCCCCATCATCACTGCCAGCACCAGCAGGGCCAGCACCAGGGGCTGAAAGGGGAGAACCGTCAGGGCGAACCACCGGCTCAAGAGGGCGAGGAGAAGGGCGAATATGCCCACAACTACCAGCGTCAGGAGAAGGTAACTTACCGTATTGCGGACCACCCAGTCAATGTTCAGCGTGCGGGGGAAGAGGATCGCGTAGGCGGTGGCCAGGGGGAAAAAGACAAAGGACGGCAGAAACAGGCTGGGCTGGAAAGGGAAGCCGGGGCGGAAAGCAAAAGGAATCCAGACCATAATCGGGAAGAAGGAAAGCAAAGCCCCCAGCAGGACGATGTAGGTCTGGGCGCGAATAATGGGGGAGCGGGAGAAGAGCCGATAGTAGGCCATCCACCCGATCAGCACCAGTCCGCCGATGCCTGCCCAGGCCCGTCCCCAGCGCCAGGGGGCGAAATAGGCAATGGGGTGGGCCATGTCCACCGTCGTGAGCCATCCAGCGACCGCCAGCCCCAGCGCGGGCAGGTAGACCAGGAGGCGCAGGGGGGGAAACCGCCGGAGGACGGCGGATGGGCGAGGGAACACCAGGGCCAGGTGGATCGCGGCGCTTCCGATCAGGGGGATGGCCACCACCCAAACCGGGAAGAGGCGATGGGTGGTATAGACGTCAAAAAAAGCGCCGGTCATGAGGGCGATGAAGATGCAGAAAAGGGCGAAGACTTGTGCGGATTCCTCCCGGCTCCGTAGCCAGAATATCACCCCTCCGATGGCCAGGTAGAACAGGCTCAGGGCGTAGGGGATGAGGAAGAACTCCCAGAAGGCCGAGCGGGGAAGCGGCATCAGCATCACCCTGACCTGGCGGACGGTGCCGGTCTCCCCGTGGCGGGCCGTGAAGGTGACCATCTCGCCGGGCGAACGGTAGCGCAGGGCCTCCACCAGCGCGGTCGGGCTATCCAGCGGCTCCCCGTCTATGGCGATCAGTTGATCGGGGAAGTGCAGGCCGGCCGCGTGCCCACTCCAGGTCATCCGGCCGAGGTCGTTCACCACCAGTGTCGGTTCGGTGAAGAGGCCCGGGAAAGGAAGGCGGGCCATCTGGAGGGCCAGCACGAGGGCCCAGACGAGGGTCGCGGCGGAGAGGGTCAGCAGAACCACCAGAAGCCAGCGGGTGACCCGCAGAAACAAAGGGCTTTCCAGAAAAGCAGAACCCGAATCGGCCATCCGATACTCCGCCCGGCAGGATCATTTAAACAGGCTTACATAATACAAATTGTAGCATATTATTGTCAAACGTCAACGTAACTAGCAGCCCGATGGAGATCGCCCTCTTGGCGCCGATGGGGGAATCGGCCTCCCTCCCGCAGACCACAGACGGCGTGGTCCTCACCCCACCCCCGGCGGCTTCGCCGCCGGGGGAGGGGTGAGGAAATAGCGGTTCGCCCGGCCTGCCGGTGGCCTCTGAAACCCGCGGGAGGGTAGGCAATTACCGGCGGTGGTCGGTGGCCTGTCATCTGTCGTCCATCTGGAAAGGACGGCGCAGGCTGTCCAGAGGCTCCAGGCCCAGGGAGGCTGACTTTCCGTCAGCGTTGAATAGTTACGACAGGATGTTAAAAAACCCTTCCCCCATCACCCGATGGCGGGCACAGGCGACCGGAGGGCCGACGTCTGAAGCCTCACCCTCTCCCAAACAGTGCCCAGGAGACCCCGAGAGCCAGGCCGGTATTGAAGAGGGTCGCAGCCAGATAGACGGCCAGAGGGCGCAGGCCGATTTTGCGGAACTCGCCGAAAGCCAGGTCCCAGCCGATGCCAATGAAAGCCAGTGTGAAGGCCCAGTTGCGCAGCGCGGTGATGTCTTTGACCTGGGCCTTTGTGAACACCCCTACCGATGCCAATACCGAGACCAGCATAAAGCCCAGGACGAACTTGGGGAAGCGGTCCCAGAGCACCTGTGCGCCGGGGCGCCCGGCCCCCGCCCGCTCCTCCCGCGCGACCCAGTAGAGAGCCAGCAGGAAGGCAACCACACCGATAAGGGCGTTCTGTGCCATCTTGACAATGGAGGCGACCCGGACGGCTTCCTCGCCATAAATAGCCCCCGCGCCAACAACAGCGGCGGTGGTATCTATGTTTCCACCGAACCAGGCCCCGGCCCACCCTGCGGGCATCCCGGCGAGGGCCGCGATCCAGGGCATCAGCACCATCATCGGCAGCGCGATGATGATAACCAGCGCGGTCACGTAGGCCAGATGCTCCTTCTTGGCCAGAATGGACCCGGCGGCCGCGATGGCCGCGGAGACGCCGCAGATGGAAACGGCGGCGCACATCACCGCCCGTAGTTTTTTCTCTAACTGAAGTACCTCGCCCAGCCACCAGGTGAAAAGGAAGACCAGGCTCACCATGACCAGGGCCTGGACCAGCCCCCGAAGACCCACGCTGAGTACCTCGGTGATGTTCACCCCGACTCCCAGCAGGACCAGACCAACCTTGAGGAAGAGTTCGGTGCGGAATACCGCCCCCAGTTTCTCTTTGACCTTCAGTCCGCTGGCGATGCCGTTCGCCGCCAAACCCAGCACGGCAGCCCAGAGGGGATATTCCAGAGCCTTCGGACTGTGGGATGCCAGGCGGTTCGCAGCCAGGGCCAGGAGACCCAGCAGGAGGGCCGAAGCAAATCCCCACAGAATCCGTCCGCTGGAGGGTACGGAAGTTATGCTGGTCATTGGGTTCTCCTCCTCACCAGGGAACAGGGCTCAACACGCCCAGGAGAACCAGGGCGATCAGGAGAAATCCCAGGATGACGGCCCACCAGTCCTCGCTTAGGCGCAGAAAGGACGACTCCCGCCTTCTGATCGCTTTCTCCTCCATGAAACCCCCTTTCCTTTACCAGGGTGACCTGGCTGTCGAGCGTTGTTATAACCCAATTTCTCCCTCTGCCAACAGAGCATGCCGGCCAGGGCTTATCAAACGGTATGTGCAACCCAACCCGACTTGTCCGGGAGGTTTCCTGCCGGTGGCGTTGCCGCCGACAGAGAAACCGCTTGGCCTATGCCATCTGCTGTGCCACCAGTTCCACCACGTCCATCACCCGGACGCGCAGTTTCTCCTGCCGGGCCGCGCCCGCCAGCGTCCGCTTGCACTGCTGGCAGGCGGAGAGGAGAATCTTCGCGCCGGTGGCCTGGACCTCGCCGATGCGCCGCCGTGCGACGGCCGCAACCAGGTCTTTATCCGCCATCTCCACATCCCCGCCGCCACCGCAGCAGAGGGAGTACTGGTGGTGATGCTCCATTTCCACCAGTGTGACGCCGGGGATCGCCCGGATGACCTCCCGGGGCGCGTCGTACACCCCGCTGGTCCGCCCCAGGTCACACGGGTCGTGGTAGGTGACCGGCTCCTCCAGGGGCCTCAGTGGGACGCGCCCCTCCATCAGGAGTTCCGCCAGCAGTTCCGTCAGGTGGAGGACCTCAAAACCCAGGGGCTCGCCCAGGATGCGGGGGTAATCGTGTTTCCAGGTATGGTAACAGGAGGGGCAGGCCGCGACCAGCCGCCGCGCCCCCGTTCGGCGGACGGCCTCCCGGTTGTGGCGCATTGCCTCCACTGCCACGTCCCCCATTCCGGCGATGATCAGCGGGAAGCCGCAGCACCACTCCTCCCCGCCCAGCGTCAGGTAATCCACCCCGGCTTTCTCCAGCACCTGCACCGCGTTCTGCGGGATGGAGTAGGACTGGGGATAAAAGGACGCGACGCAGCCGACAAAGTAGACCACTTCGGCCCGTGTCTTCCTGCCGACCCCCTCCGGGATCTCGGGCAGGTTCTGGCTCCAGATAAGCCGGTTCGTGTTGTCGTCGCCGGAGATGTTGTGGTGGGTCAGGAAGGTCTCCCGGAGACGGTCAAAGACCGCCGGATAGACCCCCTGCCGGACCAGGTCCTGGCGCATAGCGATCCAGAGTTCGCGGGTCTGGATGTGGGCCGGGCAGACAACGGCACAGCGCCCGCAGAGGGTACAGTCATATGTGCCGGCAGCGTGGGTCTGGAGGGCTTCCGCTTCGGGAGGATGGGGGCCAAAGAGGCGGGCCCACAGGCCAAACTGCCCCCGAACGAACCACCGCACCGCCTCAATCTTGCGCAGCGGCGTGATACCGTCCAGGTCCGGTTTCTCGGTGAAGGTGGGACACCACAGGACGCACTCGCCACAGCGGGTGCAGGCATCCAGCGCTATCAGTTGGTGGAAGGTGAAGAGGGAAAGGTCAGGCCGGGACTGGGCAGTTCCTCCTGCAATCATGGCCCCTTCAGGCTGCACCCCGCTCATCGTCGCCATCAGGGCCGTGGCAACGGCGTGTAGAAACTTGGAGTAAGGGATGGTGACGATGACAACGGATGTCAACAGGCCGTGGCCCAGGAAGAACGCGTCGGCAAGGGCCTCCCAGGGCAGGTCCCATCCGGCGACCAGGCGGGCGAGGTGGTAGCCGATGAAGGCCATATACGGGGCGGGGCCATCGTAGCCAGCGTTCAGGCGGACGATCTCAGTGATCCAGCCGGTCAACAGGATCAGCCCCAGCCCCAGAACCATCCAGGTGTCCATAGAGCCAGTGCGGAGTTGGGCGGGGCGGGCCAGGTAGCGGCGAAAAACGTAGAAGAGCAGGCCCGCTATCATCATTGTGCCGCCTATCTCGTTCAGGAGAGCCGTGACCGGATGATCGGCGGTGTACCACATGGAAATCCAGGGGATGTGCCCAAGATGAAACAGGTGGTAGAGAACCTTCTCTGAGAGGGCGGCCAGGCCGGAGAGGGTCATCAGAAGCAGGAATCCGTTCAAGAGGAGAAAATGGCTCAGCCACCGCCAGCGGCTGGTCCGCCAGAGGCGGCGGTTGAACCATGCCTCGGTGAGGAAGGCCTTCAGGATGAAGGGGAGTTGGCGGCTGAAGATGGCCCGCAACGTCCTGCCCAACAAAACGAGAAACTTTCGTCCGGTAGAGGCAGTGTGGACGCCTTCCATCCGTCCCTGGAGCCAGATGCCCACTCCATCCGCCAGTCCGATCAGGAAGAGGACCATAAGGGGAAGATGGACGACCCAGAAAAGGGTTTCAATATTCACAAAGCACCTCCGTAAAGTGCGATGAGAAGCGCAGATGGCGCGCCAAACCATCCTCCCGGCTGTCCAGAGCCTTCAGGAGCCATAACAGCACGCTGGGTTAACCCAGAAGGTTCTTGTACTTCACCGCTTCCCCCTCTATGAACGCGCGGAATTCAGGGGAGTCCGCCCGGAAAAGGTTATCCAGTTCTGCCGGGTTGGACATCTCAATCCGGACCAGCCATCCCTGATCAAAGGGGGACTGGTTGATGAGAGAGGGCTCAAATTCCAGTTCCTCGTTGACGGCGACGATTTTGCCGCTGACGAGCGCAGGGACGCGCCCAACCCACTTGCCCGATTCCATAGACATAAAGGTCTGGCCCTGGGTCACGGCCTTCCCCACCGGGGGGATTTCCACGTAGACAATCTCTTTGGCGATGCGTTGACCGAAGTCGGTCAGGCCCTGGACGATGGTATTGCCCTCCACCCGGGCCCAATTGTGCTGTTTGTCGTAGTAGAGGTCGTCGGGGAATTCAATACCGGCGATCTGCATGACGTACCTCCTCGTGGAGTTTGTTGGTTAAGAGCCCCGCCGCGCAACTACCTACCAGGCAGTGGTTTAGCCCTCACCCCCTTCGGCGAAGCCGCTGGGGGTGGGGGTGAGGGAGGAAGGGTAGGTGGTTGTAGAAGTTTGCCCGATTCCTCTCGTCCACCAGGCCTATGAAGTATGGAATTATATCCCGATATGCCAAATTGTCAAGCACAGTCGGCTGGTATTCGGACGTGAGTTAGGACATAGGGCTGGTGGGGTATCTTCATCCCCCCAGCAGCGCGCAACGTTGAACTTGACCCCCAGGGCATTCAAGGATATATGGCTGTCCTCTGACCGAAGGCCCAAAGAGGCGGGCTTTCCGTCAGTGCTGAATGTTAAAACGGAGCGCGGGAGGTTGCGCCCCTGACCATTGTCGGGTACAATACGGCTATCCTTTCCGGGGAGAACAGGATGCCCGAACCTCCGTTCCTGGTCCGTTTGCATTCCACCCGGTGCATTGGAAATGCCGGGCATCTTCTCTTCCTGTTTGCTACTGCGCTCCTCCTGGCGGCCTGTTTCCCTCTCTCCCCGTCCCCCGCTCCAACCTGTCCGCCTGCTGCCCTGGTCACCTGCACCCCTGCACCGCCGTCCCTCTGTACCCCGGCCCCTTCTATCCCGCCGACGGCCGCTCCGACGCCCCTGCCGCCCGAACCGGCCGCCATTCAGGCCACGATAGAGGCGGGGACATCCTATGCCGCTCGCGCAGGCATCCGGCCCCTCTGCATGCGCCAGGAGAACACCGACGATGACCCCGACCCGGAATGGGTGGGACTCTATCTCGCTTCTAGCGACCCTCCCCGCTTGCAGGGATTCGTCCTGGACGGCCCGAATCGGCATGACCTGATCCCTCCCGAGAGCGAGGAGAGCAAGGGGCTGGGCGAGTTTCCGACCTGCGAACTGGAAGTCCGGGACCTGAACGCCGATGGGCGGACGGAGATCATCATCTGGGGACACACTCAGGCAGGCGCAACGCTTCTCCATATTTTTGCCTGGGATGGCCGACAGTACGCCCTGGTGGCCGGGTTTGAGGGGAAAGGCGGCATCCGCCTGGAGAATCGGGACGGAGACCTGACAGATGAAGTGGTTGTCCGCTGGAGGCCCGAAGGCGACCTGGTGTGGGAGGTCATCTACACGTGGGACGGCGCCCATTACGCCTGGACCTGGGACCGATACGCCTGGTTCTATCTGGACCGCCCCCATGCTTATCCCGATGACACCCCTATCCATGCGCTGGCCTCTTTCTACCTGGCACTGAATGACCGGGACCTCCCGATGGCGTACCGGATGCTCTCTCCGGCCGCCCAGTCGGTCCGGACCTACGAGGACTGGGTGTTAGGGTTCGCCACCACGTTGGGGGTAGAAGTGGGGGCGGTACGGGTAGTCGCGCAGGAAGGAGAGCGGGCTACCGTCGCTGCGCAGGTGCGAGCCCTGGATAATGTGGACGGTCGGGTTATCGCCACAGTGTACGCCGTGGAGTGGCAGATGGTACGCCTTGGGGGGAGTTGGCGGCTGGATAGGGGGGCGGCGGAGATGCTGGAAAGGTGGGAGGCTCGCTACTATCCGTGAAAACCTGTTCTGATGCCATTCCGCTTCGCTGTGGGGCTCACTGCTCGTAGTGAGGCCCGGAGCGCCGCGAAGGGCCGTTCTGATGCTCCAGCCGCTATTTTCTGGCCCGCAGGAATGCGCCCCGCGCGATGGGGTACCATCGGGTTGCGTCCTGGCGAAAATGGGGCATAATAGGCGGCAAGTGATGCCCGGAGGCACACTGTGGAAGTGGAACTGATCGCCATCACTCGCTACCTGAAAGGGGACGGGAGTCCGGAGGCCCTGCTGGAGCACGCCGGGCGGGTCTGCTACCGGAGCGAGAGCCGGGGCGACCCGGCGGCCTTTCTGAAGGCCCGCATCCGGGAAGGACATGAGAGTCTCATTGAGCATGCCTCGGCGACCTTTGAGATTCGCGGCATCTCCCGCGCCTGCAGCCACCAACTGGTCCGCCACCGCATCGCTTCCTACTCTCAGGAGAGCCAGCGGTACGTCTCTATGGAGGACCCCGAATGGGTGCTGCCCCCGTCCATTCTCCAGGACGAGGAGGCGCGCGCCCTCTGGGAGCAGTTTGCCGCCCGGGTGAAGGAGACGTACCGCGCGCTGCGGGCGCGGGGAATCCGGAAAGAGGATGCCCGCTTCGTCCTGCCCAATGCGACCGCGACCCGCATCGTCGTCACGATGAATTTCCGGGAACTGCGGCACGTCTTCCGGCTGCGCATCTCACCGGAGGCCCAGTGGGAAATCCGGGAGGTCGCGGTGCAGATGCTGGAGGCCGTCTACCCCTACGCGCCCGCCGTCTTCGGTGACCTGCGAGACGACCTGCGTCGCCGGTATCCGGAATTCTTTGACCATCGGCCACCAACCGTTGACAACTGATCACTGACAACTGACGGCTGATCACTCACCATAAAGGAGGTAGGATGCCCGATACAACGGTTCCAGCAGTGGAGATGCGCGGCATCGTCAAACGTTTCCCTGGCGTCCTGGCCAACGACCACGTGGACCTGACAGTGCGTACCGGGGAAATCCACGCCCTGCTGGGCGAGAACGGTGCCGGCAAAACCACTCTGATGAACATCCTCTACGGCATCTATCACCCGGACGAAGGCGAAATCTTCGTCAAGGGCCGGCGCGTCCATATCCGCTCCCCCCGCGATGCCATCCGCCAGGGTATCGGGATGGTCCACCAACAGTTCCAGCTGGTCCCTTCCCACACGGTGGTGGAGAACGTGGTGCTGGGGCTCCCGGGCAACTTCTTCTTCCCCGAGCGAGCCGCCCGGCAGCGGCTGCAGGAATTCGCCCAGCGGTACGGCCTGCACGTGGACCCCGATGCTCGCATCTGGCAACTCTCCGCCGGGGAGCAGCAACGGGTGGAAATCATTAAGGCCCTCTATCGGGGGGCGGACATCCTCATCCTGGACGAGCCCACCTCTATGCTCACCCCCCGCGAGATTGAGGAGTTGATGTCCACCGTCCGACGGATGGCCGATGAGGGGCACACGGTCATCTTCATCACCCACAAATTGGACGAGGTGTTTGCCGTCAGCGATCGGGTGACGGTGCTCCGGCAGGGAAGGGTGGTCGCCACGCTGGAGACGGCCCACACCGACAAGCGGGAACTGGCCCGCCTGATGGTGGGGCGGGACGTGCTCTTCCGGCTGGAGAAACGCCCGGTCGCCATCGGCCCCACGGTCCTGGAAGTCCAGGACCTGCATATCCGGAGCGACCGGGGCGTGCTCGCCGTCCGGGGTGTTTCCTTCTCTCTTGCGGCAGGGGAGATCCTGGGCATCGCGGGAGTGGCGGGGAACGGCCAGCGGGAACTCGTAGAAGCACTGGCGGGCCTGCGCTCTGTGGAGAAGGGCCGGGTGCTCCTCAGCGGCGAGGACATCACCAACCGCTCCCCCCGCGCCCTGGTCCAGCGCGGCGTCTGCTATGTGCCCGGCGAGCGGTTGGTAGGCACCGTCCCCAACCTCAGCGTGGCCGAGAACCTGATCCTGAAGATTTACGATCAGGCCCCCGTCTGTCGGGGCATATTTCTGGATTCTCAGGCCATCGCATCACACGCCGACACACTGATTGAGCGGTACGCAGTGGCGACCCCTAGCCGGGAGACGCCCCTCAAGTTGCTCTCCGGCGGCAACATCCAGCGGGCCATCCTGGCCCGGGAGACCTCCAGCAAGCCGAGCCTGCTCATCGCCGCCCACCCCACCAGCGGGCTGGACGTCGGCGCGACGGAGTACATCCGCCAGGTCCTGATGAGCCAGCGGGAGGAAGGCACCGCCGTTCTGCTGGTCTCGGAGGACCTGGAGGAGATTCTGCAACTGAGCGACCGCATCGCGGTAATGTACAATGGGGAAATCATGGGCATTCTACCCGTCGACCGGGCCGACCTGGAGACCATCGGCATGATGATGGCGGGTGTCCATCGCGATTTGTAGGGCGACCGTAGGGGTTGCTCCTACCCCTGCCCTGGGCCTGGCACCTGCCCAGGGCCTATCCCGATGCCAGACCCCAACACTGGAGGACGTATGAACGCTCTACCTCGCATCCGTCTGGAAAAACGTCTGGCTACCCCGCGCTGGCTGGGCGTGGCCACACCCATCTTGTCCGTACTGGCCGCCCTGCTGGCCATCGCCGTCATCTTCCGACTGCTGGGCGTCAACCCGCTGGTCGCCTACGGGCGTATTTTCACCGGCGCGTTTGGCAGCCTCTACGGGCTCTCGGAGACGGTCACGAAGGCCATCCCGCTGATGCTGGCAGGGGTGGGGCTGGCCGTGGCCTTCCGCGCCCGCGTCTACAACATCGGCGCAGAGGGGCAACTGCTCATCGGCGCCACCTGTGCCACCGGAGTCGCCCTTTTCGTCCCGGGCATCCCGGACGGGCTCCGGCTCCCGGCGATGTTCGTGGCGGGTGCTCTGGGCGGCGCCCTCTGGGCAATGATCCCCGCCCTCCTCAAGGCCCGCCTGCGGATAGACGAGGTGCTCACCAGCCTGATGACCGTCTACATCGCCAGCGAACTGGTCAACCACCTGGTCTACGGGCCGTGGAAGGGGCCGGGCGAGTGGGGCTTCCCGTACACCGACAAGTTCCCTCTGGCGGCCCAAATCCCCCGTATCGGGATTACCCGCATCCACTACCCCACCCTCATCCTGGCCCTGCTGGCAGCGGTGCTGGCCTACATCCTCCTCCAGCGCACCCGCTGGGGGTTTGAGATTCGGGTGACGGGGGAGAACCCGGAAGCGGCCCGCTATGCCGGGATGAACTACCTGCGGACGGCGATGCTGGTGATGGCGCTCAGCGGCGCCCTGGCGGGCATTGCCGGAGTCGGGGAGGTGGCGGGCATCCACTATCGGCTCCGCTACCCTCAGGGCATCTCCCCTGGCTACGGCTTTACCGCCATCATCGTCGCCTGGCTGGCCCGCCTGAACCCGCTGGGAGTCATCCTCACCTCATTGCTCATCGGCGGACTCCTGGTGGGCGGGGACGCCATTCAGTTGGCGCTGGGTCTCCCCTCCGCCACCGTCTACCTCTTCAACGGTATGATCCTCTTTTTCGTGCTGGGCGGTGACCTGTTTACCCGCTACAGAATACGAATAGAAATTCCCAGCCGGGCCGCCGCAACTCCGGTACGGCTGGAGAGGGAGGAGGCCTTATGAGCGTCTGGGCTTATATCTTCTCGGTACTCCGGGCGGCCATCCCTGCCGGCACCCCCCTGCTATACGGCACCCTGGGAGAAGTGACCGCTGAGCGGTCTGGCGTAGTCAACCTGGGTGTGGAGGGTATGATGATTATGGGCGCGGTGACGGCTTTCGGCGTCGCTCAGGCCACGGGGAATGCCTTTCTGGCCGTTGCTGCCGCCGCGCTGGTGGGCGGGATACTTGCCCTCATCCACGCCTTCGCCAGCATTACCCTGCGGGTCAACCAGGTCGTCTCCGGTCTGGCGCTGACCATGCTGGGACAGGGGATCAGCGGGATGATCGGCAAGCAATTCATCGGAATGCCGCCCCGCGTTCAGTTGAAGCCCGTCCCCATCCCCGGCCTGAGCGACCTGCCGGTACTGGGGCCCCTGCTCTTTCAGCACGACCTGCTGGTCTACATTGGCCTGCTGATGGTGCCTGTCCTCTGGTTTCTCTTCTACCGGACCCGCTGGGGGATTAACCTGCGGTCGGTGGGCGAAAGCCCCGCCACCGCCGACGCAATGGGAGTGAACGTCTTTCAGGTCCGCTACCTGGCCGTCCTCTTCGGCGGGCTGATGGCGGGCATCGGCGGGGCTTACCTCTCCATCGTCTACGCCCCGGCCTGGATTGAGGGGATGACGGCGGGCATCGGCTGGATCGTCATCGCCCTGACCATCTTCGCTATGTGGGACCCGGTGCGGGGGTTGCTGGGGGCTTACCTATTCGGCAGCGTGCGGGTGCTCCAGTACCGGCTCCAGGGGCTGGGCATCTCTCCGCCGCTCCTCAACATGCTCCCCTTCATCCTCACCATCCTGGTCCTGATGTTCAGCGCGGGGGAGGCGATGCGCAAACGGCTGGGGGCCCCGGCGGCCCTGATGCAACCATATACCCGTGAGGAGCGGTAGCGTGTACGTTGTAGCGGTGGACCTGGGGGGAACCCAGATTCGGGCCGCCCGCTGCACCCCTGACGGCCGGATGGAGAAGCGGGTGGCCATCCCCACTCTGGCCACCCAGGGCCCAGAGGTGGTCCTGGACCGCATCCGGCAGGCCATCCGGGCGGTCTGGCCGGAGGGAGAACCCGTATCCGCCCTGGTCCTCTCTGCCCCGGGGCCGGTGGACGCCCTGCGCGGTGTCGTCCGTTTCACCCCGAATATACCGGGCTGGAAAGACGTCCCCCTGCGGGACCTGATGGCGGAGACATTCGGCGTCCCTACCTTCGTCGCCAACGATGCCAACCTGGCAGCCCTGGGCGAGTTCCGCTTCGGCGCCGGGCAGGGGGTGCGGGACCTGATCTATCTGACCATCAGTACCGGTATCGGCGGGGGGATCATTGTAGACGGTCGTCTCTACGAGGGCGGACAGGGCCTGGGCGGCGAAGTCGGCCACATGGTGGTGGAGCCAAACGGCCCCCTCTGCGGCTGCGGAGGGTACGGGTGCCTGGAGGCCGTCGCCTCTGGGACGGCTATTGCTCGTGAGGCCCGGGCGGCGCTGGAGCGGGGCGCGCCTTCCCTTCTCACCGGCATAGTGGGCGGTCCGGAAGCGATCACCGCCAGAGAGGTGGCCGAAGCAGCGGCACAGGGGGATGACCTTTCGCAGCGCATTTTCGCCCGCGCAGGCTTCTATATCGGACTGGCGCTGGTCAGCCTGATGTACCTCTTCAACCCTGCCCGGTTCATCATCGGCGGATCGGTCGCCAATGCGGGCGATCTCCTCTTTGGCCCTATGCGGAAGACGATGCGGGAACGGGCCCAGCGCGTCTACTGGGAAAACACGCCGGTCGTCCCGGCGGCCCTGGGGGACGACGTGGTGCTGCTGGGCGCGCTCGCGCTGGCCCTGGAGCGAACATTATAGACGATGGGGCTCCTCCTCCGCGTGCTGGACCGGCTTACCGAGGGCCCCCGTCGCCGGAAGTACGAAACCCTCGCCCGCCAGATGGGGCGCCCAGAGGTTTCGCCGGATGGCCGACGGGGGTTCATCATTATTCAGATAGACGGCCTCTCCTACCATCATTTGGTGGGAGCCTTAGAACGGGGCTACCTTCCGTACCTCCGCCGGCTGGTCAAAGAGGAGGGCTGGCACCTGACCCCCTGGTACTGCGGACTGCCCAGCACCACTCCGGCGGTTCAGGCGGGCATCCTTTTCGGCAACCGGGAGGACATCCCCGGTTTCCGCTGGTACGATAAGCGGGAACGAGTGGCCTTCGTCGCCAAACGGCCCGCCCAGGTCCAGGCGCTCCAGGAACGGCTGAAGAGAGAACGGGTCGGCATTCTCATGGGAGGCTCCAGTTATGTGAACATGTTTGACGGGGACGCCGACCTGGCCCTCTTTACCCTCTCCTCCATCCACCCTCGCCTCTTCCTGGAGTCGGTGCGTGGCATCGGCCTCCTGATCATTTTCCTGCTCAGCCCGTTGCGGGTCCTGCGTGTCTTCTGGCTGACGATTACCGGCTACCTGCGCGCCCTCTTCTGGCGGCTGAGGGCCATCCTCCGCCGTCGGCCGACCCGTCCCTCGGGCCTTCTTTCCCCCCTCCTGGCGGCGGCCGTCAACGCCCTGTTCACCGAAGTCCAGACCTTCGGCATCATCCTGGATATTTACCGGGGCGTTCCCTCCATTTACGCCAACTATAACGCCTATGACGAAATGGCCCATCAGTTCGGTCCCGATGACCCGGCGGCCCTGAGCATCCTGCGGGATATAGACCGGCGCATCCGGCAGATTGACCGGGCCCGTCGGCGCTCACCGGGCCGCCGCTACGACCTCTTCGTCCTCTCCGACCATGGCAACGCCCCCGCCGTCCCCTTTTCCTGGCGGAGAGAGCAGACGCTGGGGGAGTTTGTCGCGGCCCAGTTGGGAGACGTCTCGCTGGATGAGGTCTTCGGCCGACCGGGGTACGCGGAGGCGAAGGCCCGCTATCTGATAGAGGAGATGGAGGGGATAGAAGAGCGGCTACCGCCCGCCGTGAGCCGGGTGGTGCGAGCCCTGCGCCGCTCCCTGGGCCGCTCCATTCCACCCGACCATGAGGCAGAAGAGTACGATCTGGAGCGGTGGGAGGATGTGGTCGTGCGGGTCTCAGGGCCGCTGGCCCATATCTACTTTAACGTCGTCGCCCGGCCGCTGGACCTGATAGAGGTGGCGCTCCTGTACCCCCATCTGCTGGACCGGTTGATGGAGATGGACCTCATTGGCTGGGTCCTGGGGCGGGCCGGAGGGCAGGCTGTGGTATTGGGACGAGAGGGCGGTCGGGCCGTGATCGGCAAGGAATGGGTGGAGATCACGCCGCCTGACCCGCTCTCGCCCTACGGCGACCGGGACCGGGTCGCCCGCGAGGCCTATCATCTGGCGACCAGCCCGCACGCGGGGGACCTGATCCTGATGGGCGGGCTTCTTCCGGATGGGCGGGTGGTGACCTTTGAGGAGCAGGTCGCTACCCACGGCGGTCTGGGAGGGGGGCAGGAATGGCCGTTTCTGCTCTGCGATCCGGAGAATCCGGTGACGGTGACCTCCCCGGCGGCCCTTTACGACTTCTTCCTGGAGCGGTATTTCAAACGCCCCTCCGCTTCGCTGCGGGGCTGACGGTTTGATAAAGCACGGAGCGCCGGGAAGCGCCGTTCCGATGCCCCTCCGCTGCGGGCTGACTACGAACGCTGGAGGCAAAGTGCCCGAGCGTCGTCTGTATTGGGTAGGAATGTCGCTGGTTTTGCTGACGGCGGCCGCGTTGCGCCTGGTGGCGATTCCCCATCTCCCCATCGGCCTGCACTACGACGAAGCCGCCAATTACATCCTGACCCGGGGGATCGCGTACGAGGGATACCGCCCCCTCTTTATTAGCGCGTACACCGGCAAAGAGGTGCTGTTCTTCTATCTGGGCGCGCTGTGGCTCCGGCTGGTCGGGGGAGCGCCCTGGGTCCTGCGGCTGAACGGGGCGGTGATCGGCCTCCTGGCCGTCGCCGCGACGGGGGCCGCCGCCCGCGCCCTGGGAGGGCCGGGACCGGAGGGCCGCCGGATCGCCCTCTTCGCCGCCGCCGGGATGGCGGTCCTCCTCCCCCATGTCATCCTCAGCCGCTATGGCTTCCGCGCCGTCTCCCAATCCCTGATGGAGGCGCTGACGGTAGCGGCCCTCTGGCGCGCCCTCCGAAGGGGGCGGTGGCTGGACTCCCTGGCCGCCGGGCTCTTCCTGGGGCTGACCGGTTACACCTATCTGGCCGCGCGGCTTTTCCCCATCCCCCTGGCCCTGGCGATGATCTGGCTGCTCCTGCGTACCCCCGGCCCGGCACACCGGCGGTACCTGCTCCGGCTCACCGTCGTCCTGGTGGCGGCTCTGGTGGTCTTCGCCCCGCTGGGACTCTACTTCCTCCGCAACCCCCAGGCCTTTTCCGTCCGCGCCTCCCAGATCGCCGCTCCGACATGGCGGGAGGTACTGGACGGATTCTGGCGCTGCGCCCTCGGGCTGGGCCGGCCCAGCCGGGGAGACCCGGGAGTCCGTTTCAACGTCGCTCCCCATCCTGTGCTGGAGTGGCCCCTGGCCCTGCTGGCGCTGGCGGGCTTCCCGCTCCTGTTCATCCGCCGTCCGGCAGACCCGCCGACCTCGGCCGCGCGCCTCTTCCTCCTGCTGGTCATCCCGGTCATGCTCCTGCCCAGCGCGCTGGCGACACGGGACGGCGTCCCCAACCACATGCGCCTGGTAGGTGTCTACCCGTTTCTGGTTATCTTTCCGGCAGTGACGCTTTCGGAATTCGCTCGCCGTTTTCCGGCCCGCCTCTGCTCCTTCGCAGGGGTGCTGGCCCTGCTCTTCCTGCTGGGCTGGAACGGCGCCGTCACAGGGGACCACTATTTCCGCTGGGCCCGCTCCCCCGCCCTCTTTGATGCCAACGACGGGGACATGGTGCTCCTGGCCCAGACGCTGGACCGGTTAGACCTGGAAGGCACCACGGCCTATGTCGCCTCCGTCCACTATCGGCATCCGACAGTGGCGGCGCTTTCCCGGAGGTACGGTCAGGTCAAATGGCTGACGGGCGGCGCGACGCTGGTTCTTCCTCCCCAGGGCGGCGCGGTCTACCTGGTGCCCGTGACGGCCCAACCGCCATTCCCCTGGCCGGAGTGGCTCTCTTCCCGGTGGTCAGTGGAGGAACTCCGCGACCCCTTCGGGCGGCCTGCCCTCTGGGTCTACCGTCTCCCGGCCGATGTAGTGGCCGCGCTGCGGCCGAAGGAGCCGCCTGCCGCCGATTTCGGCCACGTCGTCTGGGTTCACGGCGCGGCCCCGTTGACGCCGGGGTGCGCGGCGGGCGGGCCCTGCGGGGTGCTGGTGATCTGGGAGGTACGGGCCCCCTACCCGGCGCTCCAGCCCGTCGTCCGCCTGACCCACCCGCAGACCGGCGAGTGGGCCCGCGTCCATCCCTTCCACTACCCGACCGGAGAGTGGACGACGGGGGATGTGGTGCTGGACCAGCAGATTCTGAGGCCGTCGCCTGGCGCGCCGCCGGTAGACGGCTATGAGGTCGCCGTGGGATTCTTCCACCCGGACACGCTGGAGGTCCTCCCCCGCGTGGGGCCCGATGAAGAGTTCGCCGGACTGGAGGTCCGGTTTCCCTTCGGGGCGCTGAAGCCGCCGGAGGCAGGGGCTTCCGGGGCACTCCCCGCTTCCTGCCGCCCCGCGCCGGAGCCGGCGGAATGGGAGGGAGTCCGGCTTCTGGGGTGGTCGTCGTTGCCGTCGTCCCTCCGGCCCGGGGAGCGGCTTTCGCTGACCCTCTGCTGGCAGGCTCTCACCGCGCCCCTGCCCGACCGGACGGTCCGCTTCTGGCTGGAGGGTCCGCAGCGGATTTCCCTGTATGAAGATGCCCCGGTGTACGGCCACCTCCCGTTCTCCGCGTGGTCGGTGGGGATGATGGTGGAGGACCGGCTGACCGTCCACCTGCCCCGGGAGATGCCGCCGGGAGAGTACCGGGCTCATATCGCGATCGGTCCGGCAGACCCGGTTATACTGGGAACGCTCTCGGTTTCCCCTGTGGAGCGCACATTTACTGCCCCTTCCTTTCCGCATCCTCTGGAGGCGAATTTCGGCGGGCAGATTCGTCTCCTGGGATACGAGATGGGAGAAGTCCAGGCAGGACGGCCATTCTCGCTGGTCCTCTACTGGCAGGCGCAGCAGGAGATGGAGGAGGACTATACCGTCTTCGTCCATTTGCTGGACCCCCAGAGTGGCGCCATCCTCACACAGGTTGACGAAATGCCCGTTCACGGGACATATCCGACCTCCCTGTGGGTGGCGGGGGAGGTGGTGCGGGATGAACATATCCTCGTCCTGCCCGCGCTGGCGCCGGGGCGATACTCCCTGCGGGTGGGGCTGTATCTAAAGGAGACAGGCCAGCGGCTGCCCGTCGGCAATGGGAATTTTCTGTTACTGCCGCTGGAGGTCCTCAGGTGACCATCACCTCTGAAGGCGACTGTCACCTGAGAGGATCGTGCGGTTGCCCATCGGCCAAATGATGGTATAATTGTTGAGAATAGCGATGAGAGGGGCGGACGCGCACAAAGACCAAGGAAAATCCCTATTCATCTGCGTTTATCTGCGTCCTATTTCCTAAGAAAAATCCCTATTCATCTGCGTTTATCTGCGTTTATCTGCGTCCTATTTCCTAAAGAAAATCCCTGTTCATCTGCGGTTATCTGCGTCCTATTTCCGCATCTCTCAGACCCGTATGTTCGGAGGAAAGAAAATGAGAATCGGAGTTCTGACGGGAGGGGGTGACGTCCCCGGGCTGAATCCATGCATCAAGGCGCTGGTTTACCGGGCCGTGGACGAAGGCCACGAAGTGGTTGGCATTCGTCGGGGATGGGCGGGACTCCTCTACTATAACCCTGATGACCCATCTCCCCAACCGGAGAACGTGATCCCGCTGGACAAAGCCATCGTCCGGACCATTGACCGGACCGGTGGCACGTTTCTCCATACATCCCGCACCAATCCCGGCCGGGTGGCGCCAGATAAGGCCCCGGCGTTCTTGAATCCGGAGCGGTTCCCGGTGGATAAAAACGGGAAGGTGGACTTCACTGCCCACGTCCTGCGGGTGCTGGAACACCTCAAGATAGACGTCCTGGTGCCCATCGGCGGCGAGGACACCCTGGGATACGCGGCCCGAATCCATCGCGAGGGCTTCCCCATCGTTAGCATCCCCAAGACGATGGACAACGATGTCTTCGGCACCGACTACTGCATCGGTTTCTCCACCGCCGTCACTCGCAGCGTCCGCTTCATCCACCAACTCCGCTCCACCGCCGGCTCCCACGAGCGCATCTGCGTGGTAGAACTCTTCGGCCGCCACTCCGGCGAGACCTCCCTGATCGCGGCCTATCTGGCCGGGGCCGACCGGGCCATTATCTCAGAAGTCCCCTTTGACATAGAGAAACTGGCCCGCCTGCTAATTAAGGACAAGTACGAGAACCCCAGTCGCTATGCCATTCTGACCATCTCGGAAGGCGCCCGCGAAATCGGGAAAGAGGTCATCCAGTCCGGCGTCCCCGACCCCTACGGCCACAAGAAACTGGGCGGCATCGGCGCTGTGACCGCCAAGCGGCTGGAACAGATTACCGGCGAGGGGACGATGTGTCAGGAACTGGCTTACCTGATGCGCTCCGGCGAACCCGACGCGCTGGACATTATGGTCGCCGTCAACTTTGCCAATACCGCGATGGACCTGATCCAGGAGAAGAAATTCGGCCGGATGGTGGCCCTTCGGGAAGGGCGATACACCGATGTGGACGCCGAGTCGCCAACGCTGGGGGTCAAGCACGTAGATGTGCGGGCGCTATATGATATAGAGGAGTACCGTCCCAAAGTGATGCACGTCCACGGGAAGCCGATGTTCCTGTATTAACAGGAGGGGGGATGAAGCGAATAGCAGTCCTGACCAGCGGCGGTGATGGGCCGGGACTGAACCCCTGTATCCGTGCTGTGACCCGAATGGCCATCCATCTGGGGGCGGAGGTGGTCGGGGTCCGACGGGGGTACCTGGGCCTGATCAACGGCGAGGTAGTGGAGCTGGACCGGCGGGCTGTCGGGGGAATTATGGGCTACGGCGGCACCTTTCTGGGCACTGCCCGCTGCCCGGAGTTCCAGACGGAGAAGGGGCGCCGGGAAGCGCTCCGCACCCTTAACCGGCTGGATATAGATGGCCTGGTGGTCATCGGCGGCAACGGCTCCCTCACCGGCGCGCTGGAACTGCACCGCATGGGCTTCCCCGTCGTTGGCGTCCCCGCTACCATTGACAACGACGTCAACGGCACCGACATCGCCATCGGCGTGGACACCGCGCTGAATACAATTCTGGACGCCATAGACCGCATCAAGGATACCGCCTCCTCCCATAACCGGGCTTTTCTGATTGAGACGATGGGGCGCAACTGCGGCTACCTGGCCCTGGCCGGTGGGGTGGCCGGCGGAGCTGAGTTGGTGCTCATTCCGGAAATGGAGACTCCAATGGAGGAAGTGGCGCGGGTCATCGGCGATGCGTATGTGCGGGGGAAAGCCCACTGTATCATCATCGTCGCTGAAGGATGGAAGCCGGGCACTCGCGCACTGGTGGATTATCTGAACAGCCGCCGGGAGGAACTGGGGTTTGAGATTCGCTTGACCGTCCTGGGCCACATCCAGCGGGGCGGGCGGCCGTCGGCCTTTGATCGGCTGCTGGCGACCCGCCTGGGCGCGGCCGCCGCTGAGGCACTGATCCGGGGGGAGCGGGGCGTGATGGTCGGGTGGCGCCACGACCGGGCCATCACCACACCGCTGGAAGAGGCGGTGGCCTTCGGCAAGGAGATCAATCTGGAACTCTGGAAACTGGCAGCGGTGATGGAAATGTAACGGCTCTCTGCTTCGGAACGAGACGTGCCAGGCACTTCGGAAAGGGCCTGGCACGTTTTTTCAACCGCCATTCAGGGCCGCCGTCAGGTCGGCGCCGCAGGCCACCGGAACGACCGGCACCCGCAGCGCCATCGCCAGTTCCTCCGTCCCGGGCGGGCCGCCGAAAGTGGCGGCGTCCAGCAAAACCACTACCGGGCGCAACCCCCGGCGGACCAACTGGTCTGTCGCCACCGCGACCTCCCGCCGGGTAGAGGGGGTAATCAGGATCACGGTACTCCCGCGCGGGAGATGGCGGGCCTGGACGCCCAGAAGCGCCGAAAGAGGGAGGTCGCCGTCGGCCCGGACCAGGGCCAGCGCCTCCAGCATCTTCCGCAGTTGCCGCCCGCCCCGGTCCGGAGGGAGGACGGTCAGCCCGGCCCCTTGGCAGACCAGCCCCACGGCCCGCCCCCGGCGCAGGAAGTACTGCCCCAGCGAGGCGGCGACGGTCACCGCGTACTCCTCGGTGGAGGGTGGCAGGGTGACCGATCCGAAAGGCCGCCAGAGGAATTCGTCTGGTGGAGCGGTCGGGACAGAGGGGAGGGTATGATGGACGGCGCGCTCGGCGTCCACGAAAATCCAGACCTCCGCCAGAGGGTCCAGTTCAAACTCTTTGACGATGAGGCGGTCCCGCCGGGCCGTGCTGGGCCAGTGGATGCGGTTCAGGGGGTCGCCGGGGGCGTATTCCCGCACTCCGGCGGCGTTGGGGGTGATCTGATGGGTCCGGCGGCGAAGCGCCTCGCCGCCGGGCAGGAGCCCCGGCGGCGAGGGGAATGTGCGGACGTCCACTGTCATCGGGTAGACGACCAGGGTGGCCGTGGGGGGAAACTCTCGGCGGACCAGGAAGAGGCCGAAGGGGTCGCCGGAGCGAATTTCGGTGGGGCCCAGGGGGAAGACACCCCGGGAGGTCAAACGGGTGCGGGCCAGGTAGCGGTACCGCTGATGAGGGCCGATCATAGAGAGCACCCGCGAGCCCCGGGAGTGGGGAAGGGGAGAGCGGTCGCGCACCTCCAGCCACAGTCGGGTCCAGCGGCCGGGGTTGACGATTTCAAACCGTTCCTCAAAGACCTGGCCCATCTGGGCGCGCAGGGTGCGGGCCTGACGCTGTAGTTTCACCCCGCGCAGCACCAGCGCCGACCATATCCGGCCGACCAGCAGGATGAGGGCCCAAAGATAAGCCAGGTGGGCGTAGAGAGGGTTGCCGGTGAGGGCCAGGGCGATGACGCTGGCCGCAAAGAGCCCCAGGATGAGCCAGAATGAGGAAGTCACAGCCGATAGCCGATAAGCCGTTAGCCGGTAGTCGGGAGGACGTCGCCGCCGGGGACGGGGACTTGGCGGAGGATTTCCTCCACGATCTCCTCGGCGGTCACGTCCCGCATCCGGGCGGTAGGGCCGACGATGACCCGGTGGCCCAGGGCTGGCAGGGCCAGCGCTTTCACATCGTCCGGGAGAACGAAGTCCCGCCCGTGGATGGCCGCCCGGGCCTGCCCGGCCCGGTAGAGGGTGAGGCTTCCGCGTGGGCTGGCCCCCAGATAAATGTCGGGATACTCGCGGGTGCGGCGGGTCAATTCCACGATGTACCGTTTCACCGCCGGCGCCACATAGACGGCCCGGATAGCCTCCTGGGCCTGCAGTAACTCCTCCACCGAGGCCACCGTCTCCAGTTCCTCTATTGGGTGTCGGTACTGCTGGCGCTCCAGGATGCGCACCTCGTCCTCTACAGCGGGGTAGCCCAGGCGGATACGCAGGAGGAAGCGGTCCAGTTGCGCCTCCGGCAGGGGGAAAGTCCCCTCGTACTCAATGGGGTTCTGGGTGGCCAGCACCATGAAGGGGCGCGGCAGAGGGTGGGTGACACCGTCCACGGTGATCTGCCGCTCTTCCATAGCCTCCAGGAGCGCGGCCTGGGTCTTGGGCGTGGCGCGGTTGATCTCGTCCGCCAGGACGATCTGGGCCATGATGGGGCCGGGGCGGAACTCAAACTGACGGGTGGCCTGGTTGTAGATGGAGACGCCGGTGACGTCGCTGGGGAGCATATCCGGCGTGAACTGGATGCGGCTGAAGGAACAGCCCAGGGAGCGGGCGATGCTGCGGGCCAGCATCGTCTTGCCGGTGCCGGGGACGTCCTCAATGAGCAGGTGGCCCTGGCAGAGGAGGCCAATGACGGTCAACTCCACGGCCTCCCGCTTGCCGACAATCACCCGCTCCACGTTGGTGATGAGCCGTTCGGCGAAGGACTGGACGGAGGGCATAAGAGAATCAAAAAAGGGGACGGCCTGCCCGCAGACCGCCCCCGTGATCGGCAAGGAGAAGTCTCATTGCCTTTTCTCAGCAACTTTCTCGCTATCGTTTGATAGTCCGCATACGGGGGTCTAGAGCATCCCGCAGAGCATCCCCGACCAGATTCCAGGCGAGGACAAATAGCACCAGAGTGAGACCAGGCCACACCACGATATACCAGTACTCCGCCAGACTGGAAATCCAGTTGCGGGCAAAACTTAACAGTTGTCCCCAGTCCGCATACCCAATTTCTACCCCGATTCCCAGGAAGGCCAGAGCGGCAAAACTCAGCACGTAGGAACCAATATCCATTGATGCTACCACCAGGGTAGGGAAAATCGCGTTCGGCACGATATGGCGGAACAAAATCCGATAGTCCCGAGCCCCAACTGCGCGGGCGGCCAGTATATATTCGCGCTCTTTAATAGAGAGAATGTCGCCTCGGATCAGCCTCGCGTACCCCATCCAGCCGAACCCGATGAGAGCAATTATCGCCGGGTAGATGCTTTTGCCAAAACGGGGGACCAGGATGGTGGCCAAAATCAGCGCGGCCATCAGGAATGGTAAGGTCAAAAAGATATCCACGAGCCGCATCAGAATATTATCCACGATCCCGCCGTAATATGCGGCGATAGAGCCCACGATGACACCAATGATCAGGGTAGCCATAGTAATCGCGATGCCCACCCGAAAAGCCGTTCGGGTGCCCCAGATGACCCCGTAAAAAATATCCCACTGGCCACTGGCTGTGCCCAAAATATGGATCCAGTGCTCTCTCTTCATCACAAACTTCCACCAGAAGGGGAGAGGGGGCGGATTGCGTTTCCATTCAGAACCCATCGGACGGGGGTCCGGGCTGAAACCATCCCTAGGGATCCGGTATGGGTCTCTAGGGTTAGTGGGCGGTGCTATCACAGGAGCGGCAATCGCCACGATAGCAAATATCGCCAGAAGGATCAGACCCAGAATCGCGGTAGGCGTAGTGACGAGAGCCCGCAGGGCGCGATAATTATCCGGGCCCAACAGCCGTTCCAGCCTATTCAGTTCTCGCAGAGGTGGGAATTCAGAAGGATGAACAGACCGGTTTTGCATAGCGATCTCCTTATTCCAGCCGTACTCGGGGGTCTATCACTGCGTATAGAATATCCACAATCAGATTTGCCAAGATCAGGATTGTGCCGTTAAAAAGAGCGAACCCCAGGACTGTTACCACATCCAACTGAATAGCGGCCTGAGCAGCAGCGGAGCCGATGCCTGGATAATTAAAGACCGTTTCGGTAATCACCACGCCTCCCAGCAGACCAGCAACCATCAGCCCTGCCAGAGTCACAACAGGGATCAGGGCATTGGGACGGGCGTGGCGATTGATGACCAGCCGCTCCGGCAGCCCTTTCGCCCGCGCTGTTCGGACGTAATCTTGCCCCAGGACTTCCAGCATAGAGGAACGGGTGACGCGCAGCAAAAGGGCCCAGTTTAGGTAGGAAAGGGTCATCACCGGTAGGATGAGATGCTTTAGCGCGTCCCAGAAGATGTCAAACCGCAGATTCAGCAGGGCGTCTATCGTGTACATATGGGTATACTGGTGGAACTGACCGGAGTTCACAATGGCCGATGCCCAATCCGATAGCCGGCCCGGGGGAAACCATCGCAACCTGGCATAGAAAATCATCAAGACCAGGAGGCCGAACACAAAAGTAGGGAAAGACCATCCGACAATGCTGAAAACGCGTGCCACTTGATCAAAGAAACGGTTATGCCGCACTGCCGACTGGACTCCCAGCCAGATGCCTACGCCTATGATCGGCACAACGGCCCAAAGGGCCAGTTCTGCCGTTGCAGGGAAGCGCTGGGCGATCAGTTTGGCAACCGGCTGAGAACCCACGCGGGAATAACCCAGATCCCCTCTCAAAATGCCACCAACTCGCCCTCCGGTTACCGGGTCAATCCGGCCCACCAGCCAGTACCAGTACTGAACATAGATCGGCTTATCCAGCCCGTATCTCTTTATGATGCCCTCTACGGCCCCTTCGGTGTGAGGAATTTCCCGGACGTAGAGGGCCGAGCGCTCCACCGGGCTGAGAAATTGCAACATCCCAAAGATAATCACAGTAACGCCAAACAGCAAAAAGGGCAACAATAGGAGCCGACGGATAATGTAGGTGGTCATCAGATCTCCTCAGCTTCGGAAAGGGGGGCAGAGGTGCTCGCCACCTCTGCCCCCAAGAGTGAGCAGCGTTTATTTACTTCTCGGAGAGGGCATAGAAGTACTGGCCTGGATAAATGGGGTTGTAGTACCACCCCTGTACCCAGCGCTGCTCGTAGCGGCGGCCCGTTGCCACAGCCAGGATGATGTGCGGAGTCAAGTCGTAAACTTTCTGATTGAGTTCCTTGTAGATGGCATCCCGCTTGGCCGGGTCTGTCTCCATCACGCCCTTATTGATCAATTCCTGGAACTCAGCAACCGCCTCTGCCGGTAGGCTCTGCCGGCGTCCGTAGGTGCCGGTCAGGTAGGGCACATACCAGTTGTGCGGATCATGGATGTCCTCCAACCAGCCGCTGATGAAGAGGGGCAGAGTCCGGGCCCGCTGGTTGCGCAGGAACGTCGGCCAGGGCAGACCGACAATTTCCACCTGGAACTTGTCGTTGACCTGAGAGAGGTTGGAAGCCAAGATCTCGGCAACAGTCTGCCGGGTCACATTGCCCGTGTTGTAGGCCAGCTGCATCCGAAAGCCGACGTTCCATACATCGTCCCCATCTTCGCCTGCCGGGATGCCGTCTTTATCCACATCGGCCAGTTTGAACTCCTCAGCGCATTTCTCCGGATCGTAGGAGTAATGCGGGCCCTGGGGATCATAGCCGATCATCCCTGGCAGGGTAAGCCCAGTAGACTGAACCCCCTCGCCGACCAGGGCATCCTGGATGAAGGTATCCCAATCAAAGCAGTAGTTGAAGGCCCTGCGGATGTGGAGATCGGAGAAGAAGTCCGACGGGATGCCATTGCCATCCAATTTGCCGCTCCCGACGAACGGGTTCCCTCCCTCGGGCACGTTGATGCTGAAGTTAAAGAAGACGTCCGTCCGGGAGATGGTCGGGAAGCCGATGTAGAGGCGGAAGGGACCATCGCCCACGACTTCGCAGTCAAAGGCGATCTTCTCGCTGTTCCACACACACTTCTCTCCGACCAGCGGATCCACCTGGCCCACGTCCTGCCGGTTCACGGCCACCCAGTCCGCATCGCCAGCCTGGAACATCGCAAAGCGGGTACCCCACTCGTCCACCTTCTTGATCACCACCCGCTCCAGTTTGGCCGGACCAGCCGGGCCACCCTCCCAGGCCGGCTCGGTGCGCCAGTAGTTCTCGTTGCGGACCAAGACGATTTCCTGACCCGGCGTCCAGTGATCCAGTTTGAAGGGCCCGGTACCGTTGGCGATGGGAGTGAAGGGGTCGTTCTCCGAGGCCATCCCATAGTAGTTCGCCCAGGTGTCGCAGGAGCCGTCCCAGCCACCCTTCTCAATCACCCATTCCTTGTCCATAGCGGAACCCCAGGTCTGGGCGATGGTGGCCAGGAAGGGGCCCCACGGCTGGTTCAGGTGGAAGGTGACCGTGCCGGCAGCGTCATCAGCCACAATCCGGGCCTTCACTGCCTCGCAGACGCCCTTCAGGATAGCGGGATCCACGGCTTTCATCGCCTCAGTGTTGTCGTACAGTTCGCCAGGCGCAGCGGCCAGTTCTTCCCCAGAAATGCCATCTTGAATGGCCTCCACACCCAGTTGCTGCGCAACCTCCACCACAATGGCGATGTCGTCAACGCCGACCCCAAAGAAGGGTTCGCTCAACAGCCACTGGGGAGAGTGGGTACCGCCCTGCAGAAGCCCCCTCTGGAAGGAGTAGGCCACATCTTCGGGAGTCAGATCACCCCCCTCATGGAATTTGACCCCCTTGCGGATCGTGAAGGTATAAGTCTTCCCGTCCTCGGAGATGGTCCACTCGGTCGCCAGTTGGGGGATGAACTCGTTGACGTTCCCCTTGTTGTAGAAGATGAGTGTCTCATAGATATTCTGCAGGATTTCGCCACCCGCCGTCTCGTAGGCCAGTGCGGGGTCCAGCGTCTCCGGTTCGCCGAAGGTCGCCACCACATAGGTGGTGGGGTCCTTGGAGCTGGGGCGGCCCACCGGCGCCGGGGTCGCCGTTACCACGACCTTTTCGCCGGGGACGGTCACTACCACCGTTTGCACCTGCGGCTTGCAGGAGGTGACCACCAGCGCGGCCAGCACGGCCACAATGGCCACGATAGACCACTTCTTGAACATCTTTCTCCTCCTCATCTGGATTTGGATTGGATGGTTAACACAAAGGGTTGGGAACATTTTCCGGCTTCACCGATAGGCATCACCTCCTTCCCGAGAAGAATCGGAGAATCAGTGGTTCGCTTCGCCCAGATAGTGCTGGAGGGCCTCATCCCAGAAGAAGACCTGCCCGTCCTTCACCACGACCACTTTATCCCACTGAGCCTCCCGCTGGGCCTCTTCGTTCACACCCAATCCGGCCGCCACCGGAATGGCCCGGAAGCCGGCCTTCCGGAGCAGGGCGGCCCGTCTTCCGGCCCGCTCCACATCCCCTTTATCCACCACACTGGAAACTTCCACCGCCAGCCAGACCTCCGGCCGCTCCGGATGGTCCCGCAGACGGCCCCGAAGCAACAGGTCCAGCCGGAATGCGTCTCTCAGTTCTTCCCCCCTCAAATGGCTTTCCAGTTCCTGCTCTATTGTCCGCAGGGGGATGGCCTGGATGGCCCTCAGCAGGTGGCCGAAATAGGCATAGGGCTGTTCCCGATATTTGATTTCCAGCAAATTGCCTTTGATTTCCCCTACAGTCCCATCCAGCCGCCGTTGGCCCTCCACCAGAGTCTGGGCCACTTCCGTCAAATCTTTAAGTTGGGCTGTATTGCGCTGGATGGCTTCCCAGATGGCCTGAATCTGGAAAGTGGTCTGCCGCTGGGCCTCCACCAGTTCCTGGACGGTGGCTTCCAGGCGGGAGAGGCGCTCCTCCACACCGGCCAGCCGCTCCTCGTGTCGCCGCTGGACCTCCACCAGTTCCTGGACGGTGGCTTCCAGGCGGGAGAGGCGCTCCTCCACACCGGCCAGCCGCTCCTCGTGCCGCCACTGGGCCTCCACCAGTTCCTGGACGGTGGCTTCCAGGCGGGAGAGGCGCTCCTCCACACTGGCCAGCCGCTCCTCGTGTCGCCGTTGGACCTCCACCAGTTCCTGAATCTGGAAAGTGGTCTGCTGCTGGGCCTCTACCAGTTCCCGGACTGCCTCCGGCAGAGAGAGCAGGTCGGGAGTGAGCACCACCTGGCGGACGCGCGCCAGCCACTCCGGGCGCTCCTCTAATATCCGGATCAGGTCCTCCCAGGTGATTTCAGCGATGTCGGTTTCAGGCCCGGGCATCTTTAACTCCTCTATAGCACCATCCCCCACCGGCTGGAAGAGGCAGAGATACAGGCTGCCGGTGCGCTACCGGGCAGGCCTGGCGGCCTGTTCTACAGCATCATCCGCATCGGCTGAAGGGTGCGGGTGAACGGATTCAGGACCAATCCCAGAATCTCCAGGGTCACCGTGCCCAGAAGAGGCTCGTCGCCGGGCTCCCCCAGGATGACCGGCGTATGCCCTTCCCCTTGAGGAAGAATGATGTAGCATTCCCCCACTCTCCGCTCCACCGTTGTCCCGTCCGCCAGGGTGAACACGGCCGTCCGGCGAGGGGAAAGCCCGATGGCGGGCCAGACTTCGTAGGGCACCAGGGTGTAGGTGGCGCCGCTATCCACCAGAAAGCGGACCTCCGCCTCTTTGCCCTCAGGCCCCCGAACGACACCGTTCACATAGATAAGCCCCATCCCCCCAATTGCTACACCCGATGACAGGCCACCCAGTGGCCCGGTTTCACTTTCCGGTACTCCGGGTCCACCTCGTAGCAGATGTCCATTGCCACCGGACAGCGGGTGTTGAAGTTGCAACCCTTAGGCGGGTTGGCCGGGCTGGGGATTTCGCCCTTCAGGATGATGCGCTGCCGTTTCTCCTCAATCTCCGGGTCCGGAACCGGTACCGCGCTCATCAACGCCTGGGTGTACGGGTGCAGCGGGTTCAGGTAAATCTCGTCCCGGTCGGCCAACTCCACAATCTTGCCCAGGTACATCACCGCCATCCGGTCGCTGATATGGCGGACCATGCTCAGGTCGTGGGCGATGAAGAGATAGGTGAGCCCGAATTGTTCCTGGAGGTCCTCCAGCAGGTTAACCACCTGGGCCTGAATGGAGACGTCCAGTGAGGAAATGGGCTCATCGCAGACAATCAAGTCGGGATTCAAGGCCAGAGCGCGAGCGATGCCGATGCGCTGCCGCTGGCCGCCGGAGAACTCGTGGGGGTAACGGTTCACAAAGTATGGGTTCAGCCCAACCACCCGCAGCAACTCCTGTACCCGCTCTTCCTTCTCCTTGCCCCGGGCGACGCCGTGGACCTCCAGCGGCTCGGCGATGATAGACCCCACCGTCATCCGGGGGTTCAGGGAGGCATAGGGGTCCTGGAAGATGATCTGCATCCGGCGGCGCATCCGGCGCAGTTCGCTGCCCTTCAGTTTCAGGATGTCCACCCTATCAAAGATGATCTTGCCGGAAGTGGGCTCGTAGAGGCGCAGGATGGTGCGCCCCACGGTGGTCTTCCCACAGCCGGTCTCACCCACCAGCCCCAACGTCTCGCCTTTGTAGATGTCAAAAGTGACGTCATCTACTGCCTTGATGTCACCGATGTGCCGCTGGAAAATGACCCCCCGGGTGATGGGGAAATACTTCTTTAAATGGATGACCTGGACCAGAGAAACTCGCTCGGCGGCCATTATCGGCTCCTCCCTGCAATCTCTTCCCAGCGCCAGCAGGCGACCAGATGATTCGCTCCGTCCGCCTCTTTGAGAGACGGCCGCTCTTCCACACACCGATCCACCGCATACGTGCAGCGGGGGACAAAGGGACACCCCGGCGGGAGGTTAATCAGGTCGGGCGGGAGGCCAGGGATGGAGATGAGTTTGGTCCCCGGCGCCTCATCCAGCCGGGGCAGCGACCCCAGGAGGCCCATCGTGTAGGGGTGGCGGGGCCGCTTGTAGATGTCTTTGACGTTACCCCGCTCAATGATGAACCCGGCGTACATTACGTTGATCCGCTGGGCCAGCCGGGCCACGACCCCCAGGTCGTGGGTAATCCACATCACCGCCATGCCCAATTGCTCCTGAAGTCGCTTCACCAGGTCGATAATTTGGGCTTGAATCGTTACGTCCAGGGCAGTAGTGGGCTCGTCGGCGATGAGGAGTTTGGGATTGCAGGAGAGGGCCATGGCGATCATCGCCCGCTGACGCATACCGCCAGAGAACTGATGGGGATAATCATCCAGGCGGGTCTTCGCTTCCGGAATACCCACCATAGTCAACAACTCTTCGGCCCGCTCCCGGGCTTGTTTATCGTCCATCCCCTGGTGGAGTTTGAGGGCTTCCATAATCTGGAAGCCGATGGTGAAGACAGGGTTGAAGGAGGTCATCGGGTCCTGGAAGACCATCGCGATCTCCGCCCCGCGCACATGGTGCATCTCGGCTTCGCTCAGTTTAAGGAGGTCGCGCCCGTCAAACCAGACTTCGCCGCTCTCAATCCTTCCCGGGGGACTGGGGATCAGGCGCATAATAGAAAGGGCGTGGACGCTCTTGCCACATCCGCTCTCGCCAACCACGCCCAGAATCTCTCCCTCCTCCATCGTATAGGAGATACCGTTGACAGCGTGGACGACCCCGTCCTGGGTGTAGAAACGGGTAACCAGGTTTCTGATGTCCATCAAGATGGCCATAAAAACTCCTCGTTCTCTGGAATGGGACGGCTCACACAAGTTGCATCAGCATAGGGTCATAGCGCCAGAGCACCAGGCTACCGGCGAGGTAGAAAGGGGGCGCGAAGATCCTCTCAGGTCGCCGGGGCGACGGGGAATAGAAGGTGGGATATTCCTCGGGGGCAAATCGGGAGGCCAAGGAGGCGATGCGCCGACTCAGCCGCTGCCAGATACGCGGAGAGGGCTCCCGATGTCCCCATTGAGATTGGAGTGATTGCGCGATCAGGATGTCCAGCCCATCCATTCCCATCGGACCTATGTCAGTTCGTACACCACACCGCGCCGGGGCTGCCACTCCGCCAGGTGTTCTCTCAGTGCCTCTCGCCCATAATGGAGACGAGATTTGACCGTCCCCTCCGGCACTTCCAGAATTTCGGCGATCTCTTTCAGGCTTAGCCCTTCCAGGTAGTGGAGCACGATCACTACCTGCTGGGGAAGGGGGAGAGTGCGGATAGCCTCCCGGACCTTTTCCTGAATTTCCTGCTCCTCTACCGTTCCTTCCACGCGGAGGGGAGCAGCCCAGCGCTCTACCAGTCTACCCAGCAAGACCGACCAGCGTTGCCGGTGGTGCACCCAATCGCAACTCAGATTGATGGCCACCCGGTAGAGCCATGGCCCCACCGGAACATTCGAATGAATGCGGTCGGCATGGGTGAGGAGTCGAACGAAACACTCCTGGAGAATGTCCTCTGCGGCTCCCTGGTCCCGGGTAATCGCCAGGGCGGTGCGGAAAATCGGTACTTTATACCTCTCGTACAACTCGGCCAGCGCGGCGGTATCTCCCTGACGCAACCGGGCAACCAGCACACCATCCGGAACGGCCGATTGATCGGAAGTTTGAGATTCCATATATAATACCGCGTTGAGAGGCAGAAGGTTCAAATCCCGTTCGGAAAGGAGGGTGAAAGGGGATTTTGCGGCGGCCCGCGGCTACCGCAAAATCCCCGTCGGTTCCATCCCGTTATCGGATGTATAGCATTTTAAGTATACCACACCTTACGGAACGACGCAACCGGGATTTTCCCGAATGGCGAACCCCCCTCAGCCCCCGGGCTTCGGCCCGTATCCCATTACTACCCGGAACGCCCGCGCCGTGAGGACAAGGCGAAGGAGACATCCGGGTGGCAATTCAGAGGCCAGGTCCAGCCCCAGGCCAGGGTGCGCCTGGATCGCTTCCAGCGGCCATTCGGGAGCATCCAGAAATTCGGAAAGGGCCCCCGGGGTGACTGTCAGCAGGCCGAAAAGGTCGCCCCGGCGGGGACGGCCCAGCGGGCGGCCCAGGAAGGTCACGATCGCCAGAGCGTCCGGCATCTCAGGGCCGCCCAGTTGGGGCGGGAGGAGATTGACGATGTAGGGGCAGGCCGCCGATTCCGGCAGGCCGGAGGCGGCCTCCAAATAGCCCGCCACCTGCCACTCGTGGAGCAGGACGGTATGGGGCGGCATCTCCAGCGCCACATCCACCCCCAATTCCTCCCGCACCTCCCGCCGCAGGGCAGTCAGGGTGTCCTCTCCGGCCTGCAGGCGGCCGCCGATACCGCCGATGCCCACCGAAAGGGTGCCGTCTGGGCGGCGGGCCCAGTAGCGGGGGCGCTGAACCTCAAAATACCAGGCGTCATCGTCCCGCAGAAGGACCGAGACGCCGATCAGAGCAATCCGTCGCCCCGTTAGTAACGGATGGGCGCCCTCCAGGGCTGGCATCAGAGCAAACAGGTCAGGCATCAGAGATGATTCTGGATGAACCGGTAGGTCTTCTCGGCCACGAACTCCCATTCGCTATCCACGGTGATGCAGTGGCCGGAATGGTGCAGGGGGACCAGTTCCTTATCCCAGGAGCCCGCCCGCTCATACGTGTATGGGCCGCTGCGGGGGTGGATGGCCCGGTCCAGGGTGCTGTAGATGACCAGTAGCGGGCAGGTCACCCGAGGGAGCAGTCGCCGCACCCGGAGGAGCAGTTTCAGCAGTTCGTGGGCCGCAAAGACCGGGTTCTCCTCGTAACTCCAGAGGCGCAGGTCCGCCTCCGGGTCGGTCAGGTCCTTGTCCGGCGATTTGGGCCGCCGGGGGATGAAATATTTGAGGACGGGGGTCAGGTAGATGAGCCGGTCGGCGACAATGGTCGCTGGGGAATAGGCGACAGCGCCGGGCAATTCCGGGTGGTGGGCCGCCAGGTAGAGAGTCAGGAGAGCCCCCATAGAGAGTCCACCGACAAAGACCTTCTCGCATCGGGCGCGCAGGTCGGTCAGCGCCTTTTCCACGTGTCCCGTCCAATCGGTCCAGCGGCAGCGATTCATAACTTCCACTGTCGTCCCATGGCCGGGGAGAAGAGGGGCGTAGACGGTGAGGCCCCGCTGATACAGGTAATCCCCTATCAGGTGCATCTCCGGCGGGGAGCCAGTGAAGCCGTGAATGAGCAACATGCCGACGGGTCCGCCTTCCAGCAGAAACGGTGAAGGGTTCAGATAGGGATGTCGGGTCATTGGAATCTCCGTTATTAGGGCGGCACTTCGCTGCGCTCCGTGCCTGACTACGAACTGTCTACCCACTCAGCCCCACTACCAGCAGGTCCAGCGCGGCTTCGGGGGTTATGTCTCCCGTTTTGATGGCCACGTCCAGGTCCAGCAGATACCGGTAGATGCGCTCCAGTTGGGGGAGGGTGAAATTGGCGCTCTGGGCGTGCAGTTTCCGGGCAACAAAGGGATGAATCCCCAGCCTCTGGGCGATGGACGCGGGGTCCTCCCCCCGCCCGGTCAGGTCTTTCACCATAATGATCAGACGGAACTGGCGGATTACCATTGCCAGAATGCCCATCGGGTTCTCCCCGGCGTCCAGGAGCCGGTGGAGGAGGATGGCCGCCTGTCGGCCCTCGCGCTGGCCCAGCGCGTCCACCAGGTCAAACACCACTGCCTGCTGGACATAGGGGACCAGTTGCGCTACGTCCTGGGAGGTGACTGCCCGCCCGGGACCGGCGTAGATGACCAGTTTGGCGATTTCGTTATTCAGCAGGCGCAGGTCGCCGGGGCCGATAACCTGGGCCAGATGAACAGCGGCTTCCCGCTCCATTTCTCCGCCGTGGAGGCGGGCGCGCGCCTGAATCCAGCCAGGGAGCGCTTCCGGAGAGGGGGGCTCAAACTGTCGGACGAACCCCTCCTCTCGCCCGGTGGCGTATTTCAGGACCGGGTGGTCGTCGGGGAGGGGGCCGTCCTCTATAAAGACGAGGCGGGTTGTCTCCGGGAGGGTCTGGAGAAGACGGAGCACCCCTTCCAGGAGCCCCCGCTCTTTCCCGCGCCCCAGGCGGGTCAGGAGACCGGTGACCAGCACCAGCCGCCGGTTGGCCAGAAAGGGCACCGTCTCGCAGGCGCGGCGGAGTTCCTCCAGCGTCACTGTCCGCCCATCCAGGTGAACGGTGTTCAGTTCTCCCAGTTCCCCCATCCGGCGGCGCAGATCGGCGACCGCCTCGCTGCGGGTGAACTCGTCGCTGCCGTGGAGGATGTAGAAGCGGGGGCTCTCCATTCTCCGTTTTCTATAGGCTATGCAGGGGCGGGGGCAATGGAGGGGCAACCACAAAGGTTGCCCCTACCCGGTGTAGACGCGGTGGAGAACCATCGGGCCGCGCTCCTCCCGAACCACGGCCACCACGCGCAGGTCCCCCACGCGCGGGTTCGTGGTCAGGGAAGCCTGCAGGGCCAGCCCCAGCCGCTGCCCCAGGATGAAGCCCAGGGTGGTGATGAGGAAAACCGTCGGCAGGCGGCCCAACCATTCCGCTAGGCTGCGGCGGCGGGGAGAGAGGACGAGAAACGCTCCCAGACCGGCCAGAGTCCCAGCGGCGACGGCGTTAGTGCCGCAGGTGGGATGGACCGCCAGATAGCGTTCGCCGGCCCGCAGCCGCTCCAGCGCCTCCTGCACGGCCTCCTGGACGGCGTCGGTCGGAAGGTCGCCGTAGAGGATGAACCCGTTGGGGGTAGACCGCCCCATCACGTGCAGGTCCCGGTAGCGGCGGGAGAGGACGTGAATGGTCGCATGCTCCAGGGCATGATTTCGCCGAACCCGGTCTATCAGTGGATGATCCAGAAAACCCATGATCGCCTCCTTATGGCGCCTCCGGTTCCCTGTAGCGCGAGGGCACTTCTGCCGGACGTGCAATCACGATCAGCCGGAAACGGGTGCTCCCATAAGGATGACAGGTGACCAGCGTTACCCGTTCGTCATCGGTCGGTTGGATGTAGCGGGCATTGGCCTGTCGGACTTCCAGCGGCTCTCCGGCTTCCGGCAGCAGGAGCACCTCATCCACCCGATACAGGAAGGGCAGGTAACTGGAATACAGGATGAGGGGGTCGCCGGGCTGGACCTGGTACAGGAAACGGAAGGGGCCGTTCTCCGGCCAGTTGTGACCGTTGAGGACGGTGTTGCCCGGCCGCCCCAGCGGGGCGGAGGTTTCGTGCCAGCCGACAAGGGGCGCGTCCGGGACCACCCACACCGAATGCTGGACCTCGGCCACCTCCTGCATTTCCCAGTGGGTTGGGACAATGGTTGCGTCTATGCCTGCGGAGGGGATGACGAGACGGGTGGGAGGATAGATGGCCGGGGTTGGCGTGGGAGTAGGGGGGAGCGGAGTCGGCGTCAGGGTGGGAGGCGATGGGGCCGTTGGAGGGGGCGTCGGTGCCGCCGTATGGGTCAGTGTCGCCGGGAGCGGCGACGGGGAGGCCACCGGCATCCCGGATACCAGGTATGGTCCGGCCACGACCCCCCCGGCCATCAGCAACAGCATCCCGAGCCAGATCAACAGGCCGGGTGTACCGTTCCGATTGGAGGAGGTTCGGTCCAGCATGATCTCTCAACAGAATGGGGGGCTCTTCCTGCCCTTCCTCACCCCACCTCCGGCGGCTTTGCCGTCATCGGGAGCCTCTCCCTTTTATGCCTGACCCATGGCCTCCCGCAGGAGTTGGGGGGCCCGGCGGAGCGCCTCATCCAGACGGCGGGGGTCTTTGCCGCCGGCCTGGGCCAGAGTGGGCCGTCCGCCACCGCCACCGCCCACGACCTGAGCAATCCCGCGCACCAATTTCACCGCATCCACCCCCTGCCGGGTCAGGTCCGGGGTGACCGCTGCCACGAAGGCCGGACGCCCTTCCAGAACCGTACCCAGCACCACCACGCCGGAGCGGACCCGCTCCCGATACCAGTCCGTCATCTCCCGCAGGGTCTCCATATCTGGAACGTTCACCCGCGCCACCAGCAGGGGCACGCCGGCCACTTCTTGGACCTGATCCATCAGGTCCTCTAACTGATAGCGGGCCAGTTGCCGCTGGAGACGGGCGATCTCTTTGCGGGCCGTCTGGAGTTCGTCCTGTAACTCCAGGACTTTGCGGTTCGCTTCTTCCGGCGAGCAGAGGAGGTGGGCCGAAATAGACTCCAGGGAGCGCATATGCTTCTGAACCCACTCCACCGCGCCGCGCCCGGTCACCGCCTCAATCCGGCGCACGCCCGCGCCGATGCCCTGCTCGGAGATGATGTAGAAGAAACCGATCTCGCCGGTCTCGTCCACGTGGGTGCCGCCGCACAGTTCCTGGCTGAAGGGCTCATCGGGCCAGCCGATGCGCAGCACCCGCACCACGTCGCCGTATTTTTCGCCGAAGAGGGCGATGACCCCCTCCGCGAGCGCTTCCCGGTACAGTTTGTACTCCCAGAGGACCGGGTAGTTGGCCAGGATCGCCTCGTTGACCCCGCGCACGACCCGCTCTATCTCCTCCTGGGTGAGCATAGCGCCGTGGGTGAAATCAAAGCGCAGCCGGTCCGGGGCGACCAGGGAGCCGGCCTGCGCCACATGTTCGCCCAGGACGTAGCGAAGTTCATGATGGAGCAGGTGGGTAGCGGTATGGTTTCGGGCGATGTCCATGCGTCGCTCGTAATCCACCAGCGCCCAGGCCCGTTCGCCGACGCGCGGGGTGCCCCGGGTGACCTCACCGATGTGGAGGATGAGGCCGGGGACGGGCCGCCGCATATCATCCACGCGGATCTCCCAGACCGGCTCCTCCGCCTCCTCGCTGGCGAAGGCGGCGATGGAACCCGTATCGGAGACCTGACCGCCGGACTCCACGTAGAAGCAGGTCTCAGAGAGAACGACCTCCACTTTGTCGCCGACGCGGGCG
The DNA here is from genome assembly GCA_036172315.1 of Anaerolineae bacterium. Classification (GTDB taxonomy): domain Bacteria; phylum Chloroflexota; class Anaerolineae; order B4-G1; family DUEL01; genus SpSt-77. The sequence goes on from JASFBC010000158.1 coordinate 55,968, forward strand.
GCCTGGACCGGTTTGCCGTCTTGCAGGATGGCCGCGACCGTCGTCTCCCGTTCCGTCGCCTCGTAGGGATCGTACACGACCCCTTCCGGACCCAGCAGGCCCTTTTTCTGGAGGCTCTCCAGCAGGTCCCGGTATATCCGCAGGCTCTCCTCGTCTGTTTCCTCAAACATTTCCGCCGCCCGGGCCCGCGCCCGCTGCTCTTCCATTGCGGCATGGAATCCTGCCTCGTCCACCCTCAGGCCGTGCTCTTCGGCCTCATCCCGGATAATCTCCATAGGGATGCCGAAGGTGTCGTAGAGCCGGAAAGCATCCCGGCCAGAGATGATGCGCTCCCCGCGCTCCTTCACAGCGGCGATCACTTCGTCCAGACGGGCCAGTCCTGCATCCAGCGTCTTCAGGAAGCGTAACTCCTCCTGGCGGATGGTGGTGAGGATGAACTCTCGCCGCTTGCCCAGTTCGGGGAAGACGGGGCTCATCCGCTCAATGACGACTTTCGCCACCTCGTCCATAAAGGGGCGGGTGAAGCCGATTTTGCGCCCGAAGCGGACGGCGCGACGGAGGATCATGCGCAGGACGTAGTTGCGGCCTTCGTTGCCCGGCAGGACGCCGTCGCCGATGAGGAAGGTGACGGCGCGGGCATGGTCGGCAATGACCCGGTAGCCGACAATGTGCCGCTCCCGCTCTTCGTCGGTGTGGCCCAGGAGTTTCTGAACCCGGTCCATGATCGGGGTGAAGAGGTCGGTCCTATAGTTGGAGTCCACACCCTGCAGGATGGCAACCAGGCGCTCCAGGCCGGCGCCGGTATCCACATGTTTGGCCGGCAGGGGCTCCAGGGTACCGTCATCCCTCCGGTTGTACTGGATGAAGACCAGGTTCCAGAGTTCAATGTACCGTCCGCAGTCCTGGTTGACGCCGCAGACGTGGGTCGGATCGTCCCGTTTGGAGCAGAACTCCGGGCCCCGGTCGTAGTGGATTTCACTGCAGGGGCCGCAGGGGCCGGTGTCGCCCATTTCCCAGAAGTTGTCCTTGCGGCCGAAGAAGAGGATATGGGACGGGTCAATGTCAGTCTCGGAGCGCCAGTATCCGGCGGCCTCGTCATCGCGGGGGAGTTCGCCCTGCTCATCCTCAAAGCAGGTGGCCCAGAGTCGCTCTTTGAGCAGGCCCCAGACCCGGGTCAGGAGTTCCCACGCCCAGGCAATGGCCTCTTTTTTGTAATAGTCGCCGAAGGACCAGTTGCCCAGCATCTCAAAGAAGGTGTGGTGGTAGGTGTCCCGGCCCACGTCCTCCAGGTCGGCGTGCTTGCCGGAGACGCGCAGACACTTCTGGGTGTCGGCGGCCCGTTTATAGGGGCGGGTGCCGATGCCCAAGAAGACGTCCTTGAACTGGTTCATCCCGGCATTGGTGAACAGGAGGGTAGGGTCGTCCACCGGCACCAGGCTGGAACTGGGAACGATGGTATGGCCCCGGGCGGCGAAGAAATCCAGGAAACTCTGTCGGACTTCGTCGCTGGTCCACTGTTTCTTGCTCATAGGCGCTCCTCATCTGAAAAGCGAGTTTCGCGTATTGTAGTCTAAAGGGGGGAAACTGTCAACTTTCGGGCGCCGGAGGTTCGGACGCGGGTTGGAATACAGGGCGGGTGGGGGATCCTCACCCTACCCCAGCGGCTTCGCCGCCCGAAGGCGGCGGGTGAGGGATGAGGAAGGGCAGGTCTCCATATCAGGCGTGGAACTTCCGAACCTGCTCCGACGTCTAAAAGGGTAGACTCGCCCTGGCTCAGAGCAGGGATTTCCGCACAACCTGTAGATCTCTACAGTAGACATTCCTGTCTATTCGTGATATACTGTTAGTGCCAATCCGTTTCTTTTTTTCACGCTTCGCGTCTGCGAAAGGAGCCGCTATGAGCCGCAACCGTTTCTGGACTCTGCCACTGCTGCTGACCCTGCTGCTCAGCATAGTACTTTCCTGCACTCTCCCCTCCCTTCCCTTCCGCCCGCGCGCCACACCCACCCCCACCGCTCCGCCTCTCCCTCCCACCCACCCCCTCCTCCTGCTCCGCTCCCCGGCGCGGGGCGAAGAGACCCCCCTGGACCGGCCCCTCCGCCTGGTCTTTGACCAGCCCATGGACCCCGCCTCGGTCCAGGCTGCGTTCCACATTGAGCCGAAGGTGGAGGGCACCTTCTCCTGGCCCGACCCGGTCACCCTGGTCTTCACCCCCCGGGGCGAATGGAAGCGGGCCACCCGCTACCGGGTCAAACTGGATACCACGGCCCAATCCGCCGGGGGCCTTCCCCTGAAGGAGGAGGCGGAGTTCACCTTCGCCACCGTCGGCTACCTGGAAGTGGCCCAGGTTCTCCCGGAGCCGGACGCGCGCGACGTCCCGCCGAACACACCTGTCACCATCATGTTTAACCGGCCCGTCGTCCCCCTGCAACTGGTCAGCGCGCCGACGGCCGATATGCCCATCCCTCTCCTCTTTGACCCACCCGTGGAGGGGACCGGCGAGTGGGTCAACACCTCCATCTACGTCTTTAAGCCCAAGACGGGCTTCGTCCCCGGCAAGACCTACCGGGCCACCGTCCCCGCTGGCCTCTCCGACACCACTGGTGGCGTCCTGGAGGAGGACTTCTCCTGGCAGTTCACCATTGAGGCCCCCTACGTCCTCTCCGTGGAGCCCGCCACCGGCTCCACTCTGGTTCCGCTTACCCAGACCGTCAAAATCACTTTCAGCCAGCCGATGGACCGGGCATCGGCCCAGGCCGCCTTTACCCTGAAGCCCCTGCGGAGCGAGTCCCGCGTCCCCGGCCGCTTTGAGTGGAGCGATAACGATACGGTGATGACCTTCATCCCCGAGGGACGGCTGGAACTGGATACGGAGTACCTGATCACCCTGGAGCAGACGGCCCTTTCCGCGCCGGGCGCGGCGCCGCTGAAGGCCCCGTACAAAGGGTCCTTCCGCACCGTCCCTTACCCTCGCATCCTCCTCACTACCCCCTCCGACGGGACGAAGGACGCATACCCGGGCACCGAGTTCCAGATCAAATTCTCCGCCCCTATGGACATCTCCACCCTGATGCCCAACATCACCATCATCCCCGAACCGACCCGCGTCTACACCTACTGGGACCCGTGGGAGAACACCTTCGTCCTCAACTGGAGTCCGCCCGCCTCCACTTCCTGGGAGGTTCGTTTAGGTGGCCGTATGGCCGACCCCTACGGCAATACCATCGGCAAGGACACGGTGGTCCGTTTCTCCACCCGCCCCCTGGATCCGGCCGTCTACCTCCAGGTGCCGGGCAACGTCGGCCTCTACAACGCCTACACGTCCACTTACGTCTACGCGTCCTACGTTAATGTCACCCAGATAGAAGTCTCCCTCTCCCGGCTGACCTGGGAGGAGTTCCAGCGCTTGACCACCGGCGACTGGTGGTCCGTCTGGGAGGATTTCCGCCCGGCGGAGGAGAACATCATCCGTCGGTGGGCGATTCCGGTGGAGGCGCCGCTGAACGAGGGTCGCTACAAACGGATTGACCTGGCCGAGGACAAGGGGCCCCTCCCGCCCGGTCTCTACTTCCTGGAGGTCTCCGCGCCGGAGGCCCGCCGGCACGGCTGGCAACCCTCCCGCCACATCCTGGTCGTCACCCGCACCCATCTGACCCTCAAACTGGCCCCACGGGAGGCGCTGGTCTGGGCCACCGACCTGGCGACCGGGAAACCCCTCTCCCATCTCCCCATCACCGTCCAGGGCAAAGGTGTGGACGCGCGCGGCACCACCGACGCCGACGGCATCTTCCGTACCGGCTTCCCGCCCCTGGAGGATCTCTGGGCAACATTCCTGGCCTACTCCGGCGCGCCGGGGGAGCCGAACTTCTCCGTCGTCCATATAGATTGGTACAACGGCATCGGCCCCTGGGACTTCGGCCTCTTCTCGGAGTTCTACGTCCGCCCCTACCGCATCCACGTCTACACCGACCGGCCCATCTACCGGCCCGGCCAGCCCGTCTACTTCCGGGGCATCGTGCGGGCGGAAGATGATGCCCGCTACACCCTTCCCCCCACAGGCGACACCGTCGCCGTCACCGTCCGCAACGACCAGGGCGAAGAAATCTACAAGGAGACGCTCCCCCTCTCCGATCTGGGCACCTTCAACGGGCAGTTCACCCTGGCCCCGGAGGCCGGCCTGGGCTACTATTACATTGAGGTCGCCTACAAAAGGCAGACCGACGGTGTCGGCTTCCAGGTGGCGATGTACCGCCGCCCGGAGTTCCAGGTGACGGTCACTCCGGATAAAGAGCAGGTACTGGCGGGCGACAAGATCAACGTGACCGTCCAGGCCACCTACTTCTTCGGCGGCCCCGTCGCCGGCGCGCGGGTCCGCTGGACCCTGATGACCCAGGACTACTGGTTCCGACCCGACGTCCCCGGCTGGTGGGATTGGACCGACACCAGCCGGTGGGACTGGTGGCAGCCGCAGGAGGTGCCCGGTTACGGCCGCGTCGTCGCCGACGGCGAAGGGACCACCGACGACCAGGGCCGCTTCCTCTTCTCCGTCCCCGCTGAGATCGGCGACGCCCTCTACAGCCAGCAGTTCACCGTTGAGGCCACCGTCACCGACATCACGGATCAATCCGTCTCCAACCGGGCCCAGGTCCTGGTCCACAAGGGCCTCTTCTACATCGGCCTGCGCCCCCAGCAGTATGTAGGTGTCGCTGGTGAGGAACAGAAGGTGGACATCCGCACCGTGGACTGGGAGGGAAGCCCCGTCGCCGGAATCCCCCTCACCGTCACCCTCAACCGGCGGGAGTGGCTCAACGTCCAGGAGGAAGACGAGTACGGCAACCTCTATTGGACCTGGACTGTCTCCGACACCGTCGTCGCCACGACCACAGTGACGACCGATGAGAAGGGGGAGGCGACGGTCACCATCACCCCGCCATCGGGCGGGTCCTACATCATCAAGGCCGAAGGGACGGACCAGAAGGGCAACCGCGTCGTCTCGGCGACATGGCTGTGGGTCTCCGGGCGGGAGTACGTCTCCTGGCGGCAGGAGAACAACGACCGCATCTACCTGATCGCCGACAAGCGGGAATACCGCCCCGGCGAGACGGCCCGCATCCTCATCCCCTCCCCCTTCCAGGGCAAGGTGACCGCGCTCTTCACCGTGGAGCGGGGCCACATCATCCGGCATTGGGTCCAGACCCTGGCGGGCAATGCGGAGACGATAGACCTGCCTATCACCGCCGAAATGGCCCCCAATGCCTTCGTCTCCGTCGTTCTGGTCAAGGGGGTAGACGAGACCAATCCGGTCCCCGGCTACCGGCTGGGCTACGTCTCCTTCGGTGTCTCCACCGAGAAGCAGGAGTTGACGGTCCGCATCACCCCGGACCGGAACATCACGAAAGGCGAACACTACGGCCCGCGCGAGACCGTCAACCTGAACATAGAAGTGACGGACGCCGAGGGGAAGCCGATGGAGGCGGAAATCGGGCTGGCGGTGGTGGATAAGTCCGTCCTGACGCTGGCCCCGCCCAACGCGCCGTCCGTTGTGGAAGCCTTTTACGGCCAGCGCGGCCTGGGGGTCCGCACCGCCGACAACCTCTCCATCTCCGTGGACCGCATCAGCGTCCGCATCGCGAAGGAGGCGAAGGGCGGCGGTGGTGGCGCCGAGATGGCTATTATGGGCGCGGAGTTCATCCGCCAGGAGTTCCCCGATACTGCCTTCTGGGCGCCCTCGGTTCGCACCGACGCAAAGGGTCGGGCCACCGTCTCCTTCCAACTGCCCGACCAACTGACCACCTGGCACATAGAGGCCCGCGCCGTGGCGCAGGCCGGCAGCCTGCTGGTGGGCCAGACGGAACTGGAATTCCTCTCCACCAAGGACCTGCTGGTCCGGCCGGTGACGCCTCGCTTCTTCGTCGTGGGCGACCGGGCGGACCTGGCCGCCGTCGTCCACAACAACACTGACCGCCCGCTGGACGTGGAGGTCTCCTTGGAGGCGCCGGGCCTGCGGCTGCTGGGCGAAGCGCGCCAGACGGTGACGATTCCCGCGAAGGGGAAGGTGCGGGTGGAGTGGCCGGTAGAGGTGCCGCGCGACTTCACCGGCGACCGGGCCGACCTGGTCTTCCGGGCCCGGGGCGGCGGCCTCTCCGATGCCACCAAACCCCCGGCCGGCCTCCCGCCCGACCAGTACCTGCCCGTCTATCGGTACTCGGCGCTGGAGATCGTCGGCACTGCCGGGCAACTGGCCGAGGCCGGCAGCACCCTGGAGGCGGTCGTCCTGCCGCCGACCATAGACACCACCCAGGGGGACCTGACGGTCAAACTGGAGCCGTCGCTGGCGGCCGGGATGACGGGCGGGCTGAGATACCTGGAGCACTACCCCTACGAATGCACCGAGCAACTGGTCTCCCGCTTCCTGCCCAACGTCCTCACCTACCGGGCGCTGAAGGAACTGGGCCTGGCGAAACCGGAACTGGAGGCGAAACTGCGGGAACTGGTCACCTACGCCGTCCAGAAACTCTACCAGCGCCAGCACCCGGACGGCGGCTGGGGCTGGTGGCAGAACGACTCGTCCAGCCCGCTGACCACCGCCTACGTCATCTTCGGGCTGGTCAAGGCGAAGGAGGCGGGCTTCGCGGTGGAGGAGAAGGTCATCCGGAACGGCGTGGACTATCTGATGATGCGGATCCAGCCGGTGGACGAACTGAAAAGCCCCATCCAGGCCAACCGCCAGGCCTTCATCCTCTACGTCCTGGCGGAGGCCGGGCAGGCGCGTGAGGCGGACCTGGCCAATCTCTACGAGGTGCGCGGGCGGCTGAGTTACTACGGGCGGGCCTACCTGGGCCTGGCGCTGGGCATCCTGAATCCGGAGGACCCGCGCATCGGGACCATCATCGCCGATCTGACGAGCGCGGCGGTGATGAGCGGGACAAGCGTCCGCTGGCAGGAGGCGGAGCCGGACCGCTGGAACTGGAACACCGACACCCGGACGACAGCCATCGTCCTGGCCCTGCTGGCCCGCTTTGATCCCGGGAACCCGCTGGCGCCGGGGACGGTCCGCTGGCTGATGCGGGCCCGCACCGCTGACCACTGGGAGACGACGCAGGAGACGGCCTGGTCGCTGATTGCCCTGACCGACTGGCTGGTGGCGACCCGGGAACTGGAAGGGAACTACGCCTGGGGCGTGCGGGTCAACGGCCGCGACCTGGGCTCCGGCCAGGTGACCCCGGGAACCGTCCAGGAGGTGACGGAGTTACGGGTGGCGGTCCGGGACCTCTTCCTGGACCAGGCGAACCGGGTGGAGATCGCCCGGGGCGAAGGGCCGGGCCGGCTCTACTACACCGTCCACCTGCGCGGCTACCTGCCGGTAGAAGAGGTGAAGGCCCTGAACCGGGGGGTCATCGTGGGGCGGGTCTACGAGCAGGCGAACTGTGAGAAAGACTGCCCGCCCGTCACCGAGGCCCGCGTGGGGGACCTGCTGCGGGTCCGGCTGACTATCATTGCGCCCACAGACCTGAACTATGTGGTGATAGAGGACCCGTTCCCGGCGGGGACGGACCCGGTGGACACCAGCCTGCAGACGACGAGCGTGGTGGGCGAACGGCCAGAGTTGGCCCGCACCGACTGGGAGCGCCGCTGGGGATGGGGCTGGTGGTGGTTCGCCGATACCGACCTGCGGGATGAGAAACTGGTGCTGTTTGCCACCGAACTCCCGTGCGGTACCTACGAGTACACCTACCTCCTGCAGGTGGGGCTGGCGGGGGAGTACCGGGTCCTGCCGCCCACGGCCTACGAGATGTACTTCCCGGAGGTGATGGGCCGGGGGGATGGGGTGGTGTTCACGATCCGCTAACGTGCCCGGCGCTTCTACAGGAATGGCACCCAACGAATATCCCCGGCCGATGGTGACGGTGGACGTCGTCATCTTCACCCTGCGGGAGAACGACCTGCAGGTGTTACTGGTCCTGCGGAAGAACCCACCCTTCGCCGGGATGTGGGCGATTCCCGGAGGATTTGTGGGCATAGATGAGCCACTGGAGACGGCGGCGTTGCGGGAACTGGAGGAAGAGACCGGCGTCCGGGACGTCTACGTGGAGCAGTTCCATACGTTTGGCGACCCCGGACGGGACCCGCGCGGGCGGACGATTACCGTGGCGTATCTGGCCCTGGTCCGGGCCGAGCAGGTTCAACCCCGGGCGGGCGATGATGCCGCCGAGGCCCGCTGGTGGTCCGTATCCGCTCTCCCCCCTCTGGCCTTTGACCACGACCGCATCCTGGCCCGCGCCCTGGAGCATCTCCGCCACAAACTGGAATGCCCGGCCGTCGTCGCCGGACTTCTGCCGGAGAGGTTCACTCTGAGCGAATTGCAGACGGCTTATGAAGTCATCCTCGGTAAGAAATTGGACCGAGGGGCCTTTCGCCGCAAAGTCCTGGCCGCTGGAGTCCTCCAGGAGACGGGGAGATACCGGCAGGTAGCCGGTCGTCCAGCCAAACTGTATCGTGTAAGGAGCCCCCGTTGAAGACTCATCGTGTCGGTATTCTCATCGTACTGGTGATCAGCCTGATCGGGGCGGGATGTGCCGGACAATCCCCCCACCCTTCCTCTCTATCGGCAACCGTTTCCCTGTACGGCGACCTGGAGAATCTGAACCCGCACGGGGAGGTCATCACCGTCTGGTACCCTGCGTCCTATGAGGATGCTTTGCTGGCGATGCTGGACCGGTTCAACGGGACCAACCGGTGGGGGATCGCGGTGCGGGGGGAGCGCCTGGAGAACTCCGCTACCCTTTACGAGCGCATCCGGAAGGGGGCTTCAGCGAAGAAACTCCCTGACCTGGCCATTGTCTCTCCAGGTTATCTGGCAGCCATCGCGGCGGAAGGACTGGCCGTGGAACTGACACCCTACCTGAAGAGCCGCCAGTGGGGATTCCCGGCAGGGGAACTGGAGGGGTTCTTCCCCTCCGTCCTGGAAGTCGGACAACTGATCCGACCGTCCGGGCGGTATGGGTTCCCCTTCGCTCTTTCGGCCGGGCTTCTGTTCTATAACCGGGGGCGTCTCCACCAGTTGGGCTACGACCATCCACCCCGCACGTGGGAAGAGTTCCGGGAAATGGTTTGTACCGCGTCCGACCCGGCCAGCGGTGTTTACGGCTACGAATTTGCCGCCAACGACCGCGCGTTTATGCGCCTGCTTATCGGCCGGGGCGGTCAGATGATGAACCCCGATGGGACAGAGTATGCTTTCGGGGGTGCGGAGGGCCAGGAGGCGCTGGCGTTTCTGCAGGCCCTGGTGCAGGGAGGATGTGCTCTCCGGGAGGCTCGCTGGGAGCAGGCGGAGGCGGACTTCGGGGCCGGAGGGGTGCTCTTCGTGCTCAGCAACACGGCGCACATCCGGCATTACCGTCAGGTTGCCGCGAAGCGGGGAGGGCTGGATTGGGCTGTGGCGCCTCTGCCGACCTCCTCCGGCGAGCCGGCCGTGGACCTTTTCGGCCCTTCCTGGTTCATCCCACCCACCACCCCTCGGCGACAACTGGCGGCCTGGCTGGTGGTCCGCTGGATGAACGAACAACCCCAGCAGGACCGCTGGGTATCCGCCTACGGCTACCTTCCCCATCGTCCGCTTTCCCCGGAGGCCCGGGCGGCACTGGTAGAGGAGATTCCCCAATATGCCGACGCCCTCGCTCTGCTGGAACGGGATGCGGTGGTGGAACCAGCCGTCCCCGGCTATGAGCAGTGTCGGGAGATCCTGGGGGGTATGGTCAGCGCGGTCGTGGGGGGTGAAGACCCCACATCCCGGTTGAAGGAGGCCGCAGAATCCTGCCAGGCCACTCTGAACGGTCCGTAACGGCTATCTCTTTTACGTCCCTTGTCGGGGAAGGGAGCGGCCCTTTTGCCAATTTTTCAGCACCCGACGGGTAGAGGCAAAAGCCAGCGGCGGAAGTTCGTCCGGCCCGAAGAACTCAACGGTCCGGGCGTCATCTCCGGCCCGAAGGGTGCCGCCTTCCACTTCCCCCTGGTACACCACGGTGAAATTCGCCTCGCCCGGTAGCCCTTCTCCGGGAAGAACGTCCAGCAAGCCCGTCAGCCGGACTTCCAATCCGGTTTCCTCCAGACATTCCCGGAAGGCTGTGGTGGCCGGATCCTCATCGGACTCCACGAAGCCGGCGGGCAGGCTCCACCGTCCCTTGAACGGCCCGAAAGCCCGCTGGACCAGCAGGACCCTCCCCTCTTTCTCCACCAGCACAGCGGCGGCCACCTTGGGGTCGCGGAAGATGAGACGGTCACAGGCGGGGCAGTACCGCCGCACCCGACCGTAGGCTTCCCGATCCTGGAGCGGGGTGCCACATTGGGGACAGAAATTCAGTTCCAGATGTTCGGCCATAAGACTTCAGCGGGAATAGGACGCAGATGAACTTGGATTTTTCTTAGGAAAAGGACGCAGATAAACGCAGATGAACAGGGATTTTCTTTAGGAAATAGGACGCAGATAAACGCAGATGAAACGCAGATGAACTTGGATTTTTCTTAGGAAAAGGACGCAGATAAACGCAGATGAAACGCAGATGAGCATGGATTTTCCTTGACCTTTGTGCGCGTCCGCCCCTCTCATCGCTATTCCCGATAAAGTTCTATAGCACAGGTCGCAGGGAGCAGGGCTATCGGGCCCGCCAGGCCCGGATGGAGAGGGCAGCGAGGGCCGCCGTCAGCAAAGCCAGCCCGCCCACCGGCAACCAGGGTATGGGGGGCGGTGTCGGTGTTTCCTCCGGCATCGCTCCTGGCAGGGAGGGAGGAGTTCCTGCCGGCGTTGCTTCCTCCCCAGCGGTCGCCCCGCGCACCGGAGGCAATGGCTCCGGCATCGGGGAGATGGGTGTTACTTCCACTGTCAGAGTCGCTGTCATCGTCTCCTCTCCAGCGGCCATTGGTTCCGAGGGCGGCGGCTCCTCGGGCTCACCGTAGGGTTCCCGGAGGGAAGGCCCTGGCTCCGCTCCGCCGCCGACACCTCCCATATCCGGAGGGATGGGCGCTCTCTCCAGCGGGGACGGAGTCCCCTCGCCCCAGGCCCGCATCTCTGGGACGGCGGTTTCGGAGATGGCGGCTGCACCGGCCAGCGGAGTCATCTCGGTAGGGATTGCCTGGGGGGACGGCGGGGCTTGTTTCGCCATACCCTCCGCTTCCCCGGCTTCGGGGGAGGCGCCGGTCTCGTAGGCAATCATCGGTGCCGGTGCGATGGCCCCTGGTCCGCCCCATCCGGCCCGGATGAGATTCCCCACCAGCAGGATGACGCAGAGGAGTCCGCTCACAGCGGTTGCGAAGGTCAGCGCGGGGGCCAGGCGGCGGGCCGCTGGCACGGGCGGACGGACCATCGCAGGAGTCAGCAGGAAAGAGCGGGGCGCGGGGACGGAGGGTAGCCCCCGAACCAGCGCCACCGTCCGCTGCAGCGCATCCAGCCGCGCGCGGAGGTCGGGATCCCGAGCCAGGCGGGCCTCCAGGCGGGCCCGCTCCCGGGGGCTCAGCGCCCCGTCTATGTATGCCGAAAGCCATTCATCCACCCGTTCCCGGGCTCGGTTCTTCCTCCGCATATCCCACCTCATTTTTCCAGACGGTACGCGCGGGGTAAGAGTTCCCCCCGGGCCTGCAAAAGGTCCCGCAGACGGGCCCGGGCTCGCGCCAGGCGGGATTTGACCGTCCCCACCGGAATCCCCACTGTACCAGCAATCTCCTGGTAGTTCATCCCCTCTATATCCGAAAGGACCAGTACGATGCGCTGGTCGGGGGGGAGAGTGGCGATGGCCGACTGGAGGAAGCGGGCCAGTTCTGCTTCCTGGGCCGCTTCCTCCGGTGTAGGATGGCTGTTGACCAGAAAGGGATTGGCTTCCTCATCCATCTCGCCGAAAGATTCCCAGGAGACGGTGGGGCGGCGCTTGTGGCGGCGCAGTTCGTCGTAGCAGCGGTTGGCGACGATGCGCATCAACCAGGACAGGAAAGAGCCTCCCCGGAAGGTGGAGAGGTGCCGGTAGGCCGCGATGAAGGTTTCCTGGGTGGCGTCCTCAGCGGCCGCTGGGTCGCCCAGGATACGATAGGCAAGGTTATAGACCCGGTCCTGGTAGGCCAGCACCAGTTCGTTGAAGGCGTTCAGGTCGCCCCGCTGGGCAGCGGCCACCAGCCCTCTCTCGTCCAGACTCTTTTCTGCTCTCATCCCACGTCACCGAAAAGGCGAGGAATTCCCTGCCCTTCCCCGGAAGGGGGGGACTAAACCATCAAAGGGGGGGATTTTGCGGCGGGTGGGGAAGCCGCCGCCCCCACCCCTTTCTAATTTAGGAAACCCGACACTGGTTACCAAATTGTAACGCGCCCGAAATCCATCCCAGCCTATTTTCGTGTATGATGATGGCAAACCGGAAAGGCGGAGTAGCCACGATGAAGCCACAAGGAGGTTACAATGGAAATGATTAAAGTTGCTGCCGATTCCCGCTCCACCGCCGTGGCAGGGGCCATCGCCGGTGTCATTCGGGAACGGGGAAAGGTGGATGTGCGGGCCATCGGGGCCAGCGCAGTCAACCAGGCCGTGAAAGCGGTTGCCATCGCCCGCAGTTATCTGATGCCGGAAGGAATTGACATCGTCTGCATTCCCTCCTTCTCTGAGGTAATGATTGACGGGCAGGAACGGACGGCCGTCCACCTCACTGTGGAGACCCGATGCCACTCCAGCAAGGCCGCGTAGACCTGCATATCCACACCACTGCTTCGGATGGGTTTCTGTCGCCGGCCGAAATCGTACAACTGGCGCTGGACCAGGGTCTGACCGCTATCGCCCTGACGGACCACGATACCGTAGCCGGGTTCGCGGAAGCATTGACCGCCGCCAGTGGCACAGGCCTGGAAGTTATCCCCGGGGTAGAGATCAGTTCGGACTGGCCAGTGGGAGACTTCCACATCCTGGGACTGTATGTGGATCCCTGGGACGGACCGTTCAACGAGTGCTTACAGTCCATGCAGGCCGCCCGTCTGCAGCGAGCCCGGAAGATGCTGGAGCGACTGGCCACCCTGGGAATGCCCCTGGAATGGGATGAGGTCATCCGCTTCTGCAGAGAGAATTGCACCATCGGACGGCTTCACATCGCGCACGCGATGGTCCAGCGGGGCTATGTCCCCGATGTCCCTCAGGCCTTTCAGCGCTATCTTGGCCGGAACGGGCCCGCGTATGTCCCCCGGTGGCGGATGACGCCGGCGGAGGTCATCGGGCTGGTCCGGCGGGCGGGAGGTGTGGCTGTACTGGCCCATCCTGCCGCCTCCGGCGTGGTGGAGCACATCCCAACCCTGGCCTCGCTGGGTCTGCAGGGGGTGGAGGTCTATTACCCCAACCATTCCCCGGAAGATGTCAATGGGTTGCTGCAAATGGCCCGCCAGTATCGGCTGCTGGTGACCGGAGGAAGCGACTTTCATGGCTTTGAGGCAGGTGCAGGGGCACTGCTGGGATCGGTAGACGTGCCTCTGCGGTTGCTCCGGCCACTCCGGCAAGCGGCTGGATCAGCCCGACGCCAGGAGGAGCGAGCCGTTTTCGCCGTGGCGGTGTAGTCAGAAGGCTTTTCCGGCGCTGGTCCTGCCACCGCCGGAAATTTTTCCCTTACAGGTCAAACCCCAGCAGAACCTCCAGTGTTAACTGGGGGTTGGCGTTGCGGCGTATCCGGTCCATAGCCGTCCGAATGGCCTGGATTCGGGCAACGGCCTGCGCGGGTGTGAACCGGGTCGCCATCTGCTCCAGATGGGCCCGCTGGTCCAGGTTGGTCAGCAAAGATTCCCCTTTCGGGTCTTCTCCGACGCCTCCTGTTATCAGGAGCACATCCCGCCACCATCCGGCCCAGATGTCCAGCGCTTCCTGAGCCGCCTCGGGATCGCGCGCCAGTTCCGCCGCGTAGCGGAATCGGTCAGTCAGTGGTGCCTGGGTCAGCGCGACCATTTCCTCTATCCGTTGCTGCCGTTGCCAGAGAAGGTTGGGTTCGGTAGCGGCCCGCACGGCCCAACCCAACCGTCCCCCGCTGAGATGGGCCAGCCGGCGGGCCGTTTCGGCGTCCACCCCCCAGCGCGTCTGCAGCGCGCCAGCAATCTGCGGCACGGGGATCGGGCGGAGAGGGACCACCTGGCAGCGGGAGACGATGGTGGGCAGAAGCGAATCGGTATCGGGGGCCAGCAAGATGAGAAGGACAAAATCGGGCGGCTCTTCCAGTGTCTTGAGCAGCGCGTTGGCGGCTGAGGGGGTGGCCTGGTCAAAGCGGTCCAGGATGGCGACCCGGTGAGAGGCCATATTGGGCGTCAGAGAGAGATGGCGCTGGAGTTCCCGGACCTGCTCCACCTTCAGCCGTCCCACCTCCGACTCGGGTTGCACCCAGAACAGATCCGGGTGATTGCCACTGGCGACCAGGCGGCAGGAGCGGCATTCCCCGCAAGGACGGGGGTCTCCCTGGCAGAGAAGGGCGGAGGCCAGCGCCCGGGCCAGCGTCCCCTTGCCGATGCCTGGCGGGCCGGTGAAGAGGTAAGCATGGGAAAGTTCGCCTTCCTCCAGGGCCTGCTGGAGGAGATGGACCGCCCATTCGTGCCCGACGATGCCCCAGTTTTCCATCGGGATACCGAATCTTTACTCGCCCCTGGCTGTGGCCCGCTGTCGCCAGGCTTCGTAGAGGACAATGGAACCCGCAACGGCGGCGTTGAGAGATGGGACGTTCCCGACCATCGGGAGTTGGACCATCCGGTCGCACCGTTCCTGAACCAGTCGGCGCAGACCCCCCCCTTCGCTGCCGACCACCAGGGCCAGGGGGCCGGTGAAGTCTACCTGGTCGTACCTCTGGGCGCCTCGCACGGCCTCTAATCCGATCACCCAGATATCGCGCGCTTTCAGCCGTTCTATCGTCTCCGGCAGGTTGGGCACCTGGGCGATCCGGAGATGTTCGGCGGCTCCGGCGGAGGTGTGCACCACCGCGGGAGTGATCCCAACGGCCCGACGCTGCTGGATCACCACACCGTGGACGCCGACGGCCTCGGCGGTACGCAGGAGCGTGCCCACGTTCTGGGGGTCCTGGAGGAGGTCCAGGAGGAGCAGGAAAGGGGGCTCGGAGCGCCGCTCGCTTTCGGCCAGGATCTCCTCCAGGTCAACATAGGGGTACTCACTGGCTTCCAGAGCCACTCCCTGGTGGTTGGCCTCCCCTAACCAGTCCAAATGGCGACGGGGGACACGCTCCACCGGCACCCTGGCCCGCTCTGCCAGGGTCAGGATGTCGTCCACGATGTCCGTGGCGCGGACGGTATCGGCGACCATCAGGCGGAAGAATTGTCGCCGCCCAGCCCGCAGCGACTCATAGACGGCGTTGCGTCCGTAGAGAGTTTCGCGCATAGGGTCAAGGCAATAACGAGTAATTCAGACCGTTCTCGCTCTTAGTGACAATAGCATACGAGAAGGGGTTCTGAGCCAGCATTTCCTGGAAGTGTCCCTTCGTTGGTTTAACGGCTTTACGAGACATCTCAATGACCTGCAATTCTCCCCGCGCTGCTAAAGCGGGGAATTCTGGCATAGTGAGGGACCATGGCGAAAGTTTCTCCAGCCGTTGGACCAGCGCAACGAGCCGCTCCCAATCTTTCTGTTGAGTCGGGTTCAACCGTTGTGCCTGGGCTCTTCGCCGGGTGTATGAAGAGCCAGTACCCAGCCCCAGCCTTTTCATTTCCTCATCAAATTGGATACCCCATTCCAGTAACCGGCGGGGAGATACAGATAGGAGGACGCGGCAAAAGGGATAAAGAGGAGAATCCTCATCCGAGCCCCCCAGCCATTCCAGCCATTCCATTGCATTGCGCAAGTATGTAAACGCGCTCTGCATAGCGGAATCCACATTGAGCAGAATCGGGAGGAAATCTCGGGAAAAGCGTAATTTCGTCTCTCGTAACTCCGGATGCCAGGCACTGTGACAGGCCAGGAGCAGGTGCAGCGTCCCGAACGGGTATTTACGACCGAATTCCTTTTCTGCCGACACACCCCGTAGCAGGTTGGGATTCAGGGATTGCTCGTGCCCCGGAAGGGAAATGCCCTCCTGCCACTGGAGAACATGATGCCCAACACTAGGGATTTCCTTTCGGTAAATGTCGTGGTCCAGAAAGACTACATCTCCCGAGCGGAAGTCCACTCCGACTGTCACCCAGAGACGGTGGGCGTCGTAGAAACCAACCAAACGCCAATCCAGTAGGGCTTCCATCAACATTGCGGAGACCAGGCCATCCAAGTCCAAGCTGCAGATCATTGGGCGGCCTGGTTCATTCAACCACGGAAAACGCTCCCGAATCTGATAATAATCCGCTTTATCTTCTTTCATTTCCCCTGCATGATATGCTACGCCTCCTTCGCGTACTGATATAAAGGGGAAACTCATCTGTCGAGGGCTCACCTGTCTATAGAGATAGTCCCGGTCCTGCGCAGGGATTTTCTCAAAGACGGCAACCAGCTGCCGGCGGAGATGGAGGGGTTCGTGAATTCTCTTCTGAGCAATTTCTATGTACTTCGGCTGAACATCGTATCCAACGTAGTGGCGGCCCAGCGCACGAGCAACTTTTGCCGTTGTCCCTATACCTATGAAAGGGTCTAGAACAGTATCGCCGGGATAAGAGAAAAGACGGATGAGACGGTAAGGGATTTCTTCAGGAAAGGGACAAGGATGAGGGAGGGTATTGGGGGGCACCGGAGCGATGTGCCAGACATTGTTGGCGATCTCTCGTTTGAAGAGGTCATCAATCTCAAAGGCCGCCCTTTCTTTCTCTGGGATGGTCCGCCTCTGGTGAATGGGAGGGCCGGGTTTGCGAAAAATCAGGATAGATTCCGTCATAATGTTTGGGTAATAATACCCTGGATAGGGATTCTGAATCGTTACTCCGGCCCGCTTAACCCCTCCGGTGACTTTGTGCCAGATGATCTCGTCGTGAAACAGGTATCCCAGACGGGAAATCATCAGATTCGTGAAATGATGGCGGACAGGGTAGTGCTGGCCGTTCAGAAGGACAGTCCCGATTACCACTGCGCAGAAACCGCCAGGCTTGAGCACACGCTGGACTTCCCCAAAGCACCGCTCCAACCAGTTCAGATATTCCTCGTATGGACCACCTTTACGGGTTCGGTACCAGGCGGTGGGGTCTTCCACATACTGTTCATAATCAATCGCGTTCCAGTACGGCGGGCTGGTCACCACCAGTTCTATCGCATCGTCCGGTATCTCCTCCATCTGTTCGCAGGATTTACAGTACAGACGGTCTCTCCAATCCCTCATAAGGATGTTTTACCTCACAGGCAGGGAGAATGGTTCATTATTTTGCATTCCCAGAGGCCGCGTTGCCCTTACACCCTCTGTCCTCTCTCATTGGCCTGGGGTTTGTGTTCTAAGCCCTAATGTTTCCCTTCGTTTTTTGCTCCCATCATCGGGTTCCTTTGACCATGAGACGGCTGGTGAATCCTACCGCGGCGACCCCCAAACCCAGCAGCCAGAGATGAATCAGGGCTTCCGTCAGGACTTCCGGGTGCAGATGCAGGTAGAGACCGTTCTGGAGGAAGAAGAGGATGTCCATCAGGGCCAGGAAGAGCATCGCGCTGCCGGCCATGCCAGCCCAATGCCGGCCCCACGGCCGCCGCCGGAAGAGACCGTAGGCGCCGATCCAGGAAGCGATGATCATCCAGCCATCGGCGACAATAAACGAACGCTCCCACGGATACCACGCCGGACATATTCGGGCCAGGAACGACCCCTGAGGGTTTTCAAGGGCGAAAACTATCCAGAAAATGAACGTTCCCAGCCCGGTCAGGCCCAGCAGAATCGCCAGTGCGTTTTCCCGCTTCAGATTTCCAGCCGCCACGATGGCCCCTCCGGCCGGTCTTCCACAATGATGCCCAGTTCCGCCAAACGCTGGCGGATGGCGTCGGCGTGCGCCCAATCCTTCGCGGCCCGATACTCCTGCCGCAGGTCCAGGATCAGCCGCATTAGCCCATCCACCAATCCGCTGCGCGCTTCGGGGGGCTCCAGTTGGTCAGGGATGATGCCCAGAATCTGCCCCCCCAGTTCGCTGAACATCTGGTCTATAGCGGCGAGGGTGCCCCGGGGCACAGGCGGCCCGGAATCCAGCATCCGATTCACCGCGCGCGCCAGGTCGTGCAGCGCCGCTATAGCCTTTGGGGTGTTGAAATCATCATCCATCGCCGAAAGGAAAGCCTCCCGGTACGGCTCCAGGTCGCTCATGTAGGAGAGATCAGCAGTGCCCTCGGGTATTGCCATTTCCCTCATTCGGGCCCGGACAGCGCGGACAGTGTTGTGGAGGTGGCGAAGGCCCTGTTCGGCGGCCTGCATAGCCTCGCGAGAGTAATCCAGCGTCCCCCGGTAGTGGGCGGAGAGGACGAAGGCGCGGATGGCCTCCGGACGGTAGAGTTTCAGGGCATCCTTGATGGTCAGAAAATTGCCCAGGCTCTTGCTCATCTTGACGCCATTCACCGTCAGGGAGCCGACAAGGATCCAGTAGCGGGCGAAGGGTTTGCCGGTGACGGCTTCTGCCTGGGCGATTTCGCACTCGTTGTGAGGGAAGATGTTCTCCAGGCCGCCGCCGTGAATGTCAAACGTCTCCCCCAGATATTTGGTGGCCATAACGGAGCACTCAATGTGCCAGCCAGGGTAGCCCCAGCCCCAGGGGGAGGGCCAGCGCAGGATGTGCTCCGGCTCCGCGCGCTTCCAGAGGGCGAAGTCCGCCGGATGGCGCTTCTCCTCCCGCACCTCCACCCGTGCGCCCGGCTCCAGTTCCTCCACCTTTCGGCCGGAGAGTTTGCCGTATTCGGGGAACTTCTCCACGGAGAAGTAGACGTTGCCATCCACCTCGTAGGCGTAGCCCTTCTCTATCAGCGTCTTGATCCATTCAATCTGTTCGGGGATATGGGCGCTGGCGTGAGGGGAGATGTTCGGACGGATGACACCCAGCGCATCCATATCCTCAAAGTAGGAACGGGTGTAGATTTCCACCAATTCCATTGGCTCCACCCGCTCTCGCCGGGCGCCTTTGAGGATGCGGTCTTCCCCGGTATCCAGAAGATGGCCCACATCGGTGATATTCTGGACGTAGCGGACCTTGTAGCCGAGGAAGCGAAGATACCGCACCACCATATCCATCGCGATGTAGAGTTTGGCATGGCCCAGGTGGGCGTGATCGTAGACGGTGGGGCCGCAGACGTACATATGCACCCGTCCGCGCTCCAGAGGCTTAAAGACTTCTTTTTGACGAGTCAGATAATTGTAGACTTGCAGGGCCATTCGTCTCCCTCCCTGTTTTGTACTACGTACGTTCCGCCGGGCGGGCAAATATCATCCGACCCGCCGCTGTTTGAAGGACTTTCGTAACCACTGTATCTATCTCCGCCCCGATGAAGGGGCGACCGTTCTCCACCACGATCATCGTCCCGTCGTCCAGATAGCCCACGCCCTGGTCTGGTTCTTTACCCTCCTGGATGATATGGACCCGGAGGCTCTCGCCGGGCAGATAGACGGCGCGCACCACGTTGGCCAGTTCGTTGACATTCAGCACGGTCACGCCCTGAAGTTCGGCGACGCGGTTCAGGTTATAATCGTTGGTGACGATCGGACAGCGAAGGCGCCGGGCCAGCAGGACCAGTTTGTCATCCGCCGTGCGGGCCTCCGGCACATCCAGGTCCACGACCCGCACCGGGATGCCCGGCTCCTCCTGGAGACGGCGGAGCATATCCAGCCCGCGCCGCCCCCGATTGCGCCTCAGCGGGTCAGGGGAGTCGGCGATGTACTGGAGTTCGTTCAGGATGAAGCGCGGCACCAGCATCTCGCTGCGAATAAAGCCGGTCCGGCTGATGTCAGCGATACGCCCGTCAATGATAACGCTGGTATCCAGGAGGACGGGGGGGATTTCCCCCCAGTCTTCGGGTCTTTCGGGAAGCCGTCCCCTCAAAAAGGCGAAGATTTCCTGCTGTCGGGACGTCATCACCAGTACGCCGATGTAGCCGAAGAGCACCGCGCTGACAAAGGGCAATATCTGGTTCAGGGGGCGGGGCAGCATAGAGAGGGGGAATGTACTCAGAGAGGCAACGACCAGGCCGATGATCAGTCCGATAGTGGCCGCCAGCAACTGCTGAATGGGCATCCGGTGGATCTTCTGGCGCAGGAATCGTAACGGACGCACTGTGAGGTACGGGGTGAGTGTTAGACCTGCCAGGGCGCCGACCAGCATAAAGGTCGTACCATACAGGTAAATAGAAGTTTCCGCAAGGGTAGCGAAATGTACGCCTAATATCAGTCCTCCAACAGCCAGAACGAGCATGCCCACTATTCGGGATACGAAATCAGCGCTCATTCCACTCCTCCTTCCGACGGCGCGATAGGATTAATAGGGCACTGATGTCCGGCTGGTCCATCGGCGGAGGCAAAGAGCGGCGGATGAAGTGACGAAAAGTCTTAATGATGATTCAGAATGAGACCAGGCGATACTTCTTGCGTCGCTCCGCCGTCCATCGCGGTAACTATTCCGCGCTGACGGAAAGTCAGCCTCTCAGGGCATGCGGCCTCCGGACAGCCTGCGCCGTCCTTTCCAGAGGCGTCTATAGAGGTGGACGTCCGGCACGAAGCGTCCAACAGGGGGCAACCGCCAGGGTTGTCCCGACATTGCCCTTGCCCCCCATCAGCGCCAGGAGGGCGATCTCCGTCGGGCTGAATCGTTATAATTCGCAAAAATACCCACGAATGGGGACCGCCAGCACCGTGTGGCCCATAGTAGAAATATCTTATCACACTCCCATAAAAAGTCAAAAGGCGGACGACGGTCAGGGGGCCCAGGAAGGATAGTTCGGTTACAGGATTAAAGGCGGACGGTACTCCCCCCAGACCCGCCGCAGGACGCCGCAAATCTCGCCCAGGGTGCAATCCGCCTCCACCGCCGCGACGAAGAGGGGCATCAGCGGCTCATCGGGGGCGCGGGCCGCTGCCTCCACGCGGGCCAGCATCGCCGAGACACGCTCAGGGTCCCGACGGGCTCGGAGTGCCGCCAGCCGCTCCCGCTGCCTCGCCTCCACCGCCGGGTCCACCACCAGCCGCTTCAGGCGACGGCTCTCCTCTTCTACCTGGTAGGCATTGACCCCCACTACAATCCGCTCCCCTCTCTCCACCGCCTGCTGGTAGCGGTAGGCGGCCTCGGCGATCTCCTGCTGGATGTAGCCCTGCTCAATAGCGACCAGAACACCCCCCATCGCGTCTATCTTCTCAATATATTCCCGCGCGCGACGTTCTATCTCATTGGTCAGATACTCCACTACGTAGGAACCCGCCAGCGGGTCCACGGTGCTGGCAACACCCGATTCGTGGGCAATAATCTGCTGGGTGCGCAGGGCGATGCGGACCGATTCCTCCGTAGGAAGCCAGAGGGCCTCGTCCAGGGAATTGGTATGGAGGGACTGGGTCCCGCCCAGGACCGCTGCCAGGGCCTGCAGGGTCACCCGGATGACGTTGATCTCCGGCTGCTGCGCGGTGAGCGTACAACCCGCCGTCTGAGTGTGGAAGCGGAGCATGCAGGAGCGGGGATCTCTGGCGCCGAACCGCTCCCGCATAATGCGGGCCCACAGCCGACGGGCGGCGCGGAACTTCGCCACCTCCTCCAGGAAGTCGTTGTGGGCATTGAAGAAAAACGAGAGGCGCGGCGCAAACGCATCCACGTCCAGCCCGGCATCTATGGCCGCCTGGACGTAGGCAATGCCGTTGGCCAGAGTGAAGGCGACTTCTTGCACCGCCGTGGAGCCAGCCTCGCGGATGTGATAGCCGCTGATGCTGATGGTGTTCCACTCCGGGACTTCCCTCGCGCAGTAGCGGATGAGGTCGGTCACCAGACGCATGGAGGGGCGGGGCGGGAAAATGTAGGTCCCCCGAGCAACGTACTCTTTCAGGATGTCGTTCTGGACCGTGCCGCGCAGCCGTTTCGGGTCCACCCCCTGCTCTTTGGCGACGGCGATGTACATGGCCAGCAGGATAGCCGCCGGAGCGTTAATGGTCATAGAGGTGCTGATCTGGTCCAGAGGGATGCCGTTGAAGAGGGCGCGCATGTCATCCAGGCTGCTGATAGAAACCCCCACTTTGCCGACCTCTCCGGAGGCCAGGGGGTCATCCGCATCGTAGCCCAACTGGGTGGGGAGGTCAAAGGCCACAGAGAGGCCGGTCTGCCCCTGGGATAGCAGGTAGCGATAACGGGCGTTGGATTCTTCGGCAGTGGCGTATCCGGCGTACTGGCGCATCGTCCAGAGCCGTCCCCGGTACATCGTCGGCTGGACACCCCGGGTGAACGGGTACTCGCCGGGGAAGCCCAGGTCCTGCAAGTAGTCCACCGGCACATCGGCGGGGGTGTAGAGGCGGTCCAGCGGGATGCCGGAGGGGGTCTCAAACCGCTCCTGCCGTTCGGGGAACCGCCGGAGCGTAGGCTCCAGGGTTTGCCTTTCCCATTCCTCACGGGCACGGGTCAAATCGTCCATCGGGCCTCCCAGGAAGAGAATCGGAGGAGCACGGGCACCGGTAAATATACCGCAAAAGTGGAATCCGGTCAAAGGTCGGGATGGGGAAGCATCAGCGCGGGGCTTGACATTCTTTCTTCCTGATGGTATAAGCATCCGTTGGGGACTCCTCCGAGCGCCTGGAATAGGGATAATGGTAGACCTCTCCGTCTCCGTGTGCGGCGTCCGATTGCCCAACCCCACGGTGCTGGCCTCCGGCATCCTGGGGTTGAGCCACGGCGTGCTGGTCCGGGTGGCCCGCTCCGGCGCCGGTGCCGTCACCACCAAGTCCATCAGCCTGGCGCCTCGCGACGGCTATCCCAACCCCGTCATTCTGGAGTGGGGCGGGGGTCTGATCAACGCCGTCGGCCTCTCCAACCCCGGTGTGGAGGTGATGGTGGACGAAATCCGCGCCGCGAAGGAGCAACTGGCCCCCCTGGGCGTCCCCATTATCGCCAGCATCTTCGCCGATACCATCTACGACTTCGGCACCATCGCCCGCTACGTCTCCGAGGCCCGCCCCGACCTGATGGAGGTCAATATCTCCTGCCCCAACCTGGACGACCAGTACCTGCGCATGTTCGCCGCCGACCCTTACGTCTCTGCCCAGGTGACCCGCCGGGTGAAGGCCAATACGGACATCCCTGTCCTGGTCAAACTCTCCCCCAACGTGACCGACATTGTCCGCATCGCTGAGGCGGTGGTGGAGGCCGGCGCGGACGGCATCACTGCCGTCAACAGCCTGGGGCCGGGCCTGATTCTGGACATAGAGACTGCCCGGCCCATCCTCTCCCACGGCACCGGCGGTGTGAGCGGTCCGGCCCTGCGTCCCATCGCCGTCCGCTGCGTCTATGACATCTGCCGGGCTGTGGACGTCCCCGTGATCGCTACCGGCGGCGTCACCACCGGGCGGGACGCCGTGGAGATGCTCCTCGTGGGCGCCACCGCCGTCGGCATCGGCTCCGCCGTCTACTACCGGGGCCTGGAGGTCTTCCGGGAAGTCTGCCAGGGGATCCAGGACTATATGGAGCGGCACGGCTACCAGCGGATAGAGGGGTTTCGCGGCCGGGCCCTGGAAATGATGGGACACCGATGAACGCCACCCTTCTACTCCTTGTATCCTTACTCCTGCTCCTCCTGCCCTCCTGCACCCCCATCGCCCCCGTCCGGGTCACCCTGGTCGCCGACGGCCAGACCCGCGCTCTGACCACCGACGCCCAGACGGTGGGGGAACTGCTGGCGCGGGCGGGGATCACCCTGGATGAAGATGACCGCGTCGTCCCGCCGGAGACCGTCCTCCTGACCGATGGGATGACCGTGCGGGTAGTGCGCGTGGAAGTCCGCACCGAGACGGTCCAGCAGGTCCTCCCCTACGGACGGGAGACGGTGCGGGACGCGACGGTCCCGGTCGGCCAGACCCGCCTGCTGCGGGCCGGGGTGAACGGTGTGGAGGAATTGACCTACGTCATCACGCTGGAGGACGGGGTGGAAGTGGAGCGGCGCCTGGCCCGACGGGCCACCGTCCAGGAGCCCCAGAGCGAGATTCTGCTGGTGGGGGCGCGGGAGGAGGTGACGTCGGTGCCCATATCTGGCACCATCGCCTACCTCTCCGCCCACAACGCCTGGGTGATGCGGGGGGCCACCGGCAGCCGTCGCCGCCTGACGGCTACCGGAGACCTGGACGGCCGGGTCTTTGACCTTTCGCCGGACGGTACCCGGCTTCTCTTCACCCGGACCGCCACCGAGACCGGCGTGCTGAACAGCCTGTGGATGATAGATACGGTCACTCCGGGGGCCGAACCGGTGCGGCTGCCGGAGACGAACATCCTCTGGGCAGCCTGGTCGCCGGACGGGAAATGGATCGCGTACTCTACCGGTGCGCCGCGCGAGGCGCCGCCGGGCTGGGAGGCCGCCAACGATCTCTTTGTGGCCCGCCCCCAGGATGACGGTCGGCTCCGGGACCGCCGTCGGGTGCTGGAGCCCTCAGCGGGCGGTACCCACGGCTGGTGGGGGACGACCTTCGCCTGGGCCCCTGCCGGGGAGGGCAGCGAATCCACCCGTCTGGCCTACGCCCGCGCCGACGAAGTGGGCCTGGTGGACCTCTCCGCCCGCAAGCCGGAGGCGGTCCCGCTGGTCCGGTTCCCGCCCTTCCGCACCTACGCCCCCTGGGCCTGGGCCCCCACCCTCTCCTGGTCGCCGGAGGGGGCGTTTCTGGTCACCGTCCTCCACGGCCCCTCACCCACCGGGGAGGAGCCGGAAGATAGCCCCGTCTTTGACATCTATGCCCTGGGCGTCGTGACGGCCCCGGAGAGGCTCCTGCAGGCGAAACTGGTCTCTGAAGCAGGGATGTGGGCAGCGCCGTCGTTCTCGCCGGATGGCGACCTGATCCTCTTCGGGCGGGCCCGGGCCCCCTACGCCTCGCATGCCAGCACCTATGACCTCTACCGGATGGACCGGGACGGGTCGGACCGGCGGTTGCTCTTCCCGCAGGATGAGCGAGAGCCGGGGCTGGAGTATCCGGCGGTGGCCTGGGACCCGGCGGGTGGGCGGGTACTGGTGATCTACCAGGGCGACCTCTGGCTGGTGACGGTGGACGGGCAGGCCCGCCGGGTGACCGAAGACGGCGCGGTCGCCCTGGCCCGCTGGCGGGGGCGATGAACCCCGCTTGCCCGTTTTCGGAAGTGGGATATAATTTTCAAAGAAGGTGCACGATATCCTGCAGAACCGTCTGGAGGATGGGCGGGAGTTCGGGCAGGCCTTCGGCAAGCTGTTGTGAGGAATCGCATCTATGATTCACGGCGTAGAAATCAAGCAACTGGTCACCCACACTGACGAGCGGGGCTTTTTTCGCGAGATTCTCCGGGCCAGCGACTCCATTTTCACCGAGGGGTTCGGCCAGTGGAGCCACACCATGAGTCACACGGGCGTCGCCAAGGCCTGGCACATTCACCACCGCCAGACCGACTGGTGGTATGTAGCCTGTGGGACGGTTCGGGCCGCCCTCTACGATGCCCGTCCCGACTCCCCGACTTACGGTCAGTTGGAGGAATTCCTGTTAGGGGACGGCCATCCCCCTGTCGTCCTGAAGATTCCCCCGGGGGTTGCGCACGGCTATCGGGTCCTCCAGGGCCCCGCCCATATTTTCTACATCACCTCCAACGAGTACGATGGCACCGACGAGGGCCGCATCCCCCACAACGACCCTACCATCGGCTACGACTGGACGCGGTGGCCGGAGATTAAGTAAGCGCAAGAGGAGGACCTGTGGGCAGAAAATACGCTCAACCACCGGTTGATGAATAAGTATCTGCACCGACGGGTCCGTCAAAGGGGATGGATTCAACTCACCACCGACTTTCGCCGGCCAGAGGGATAGGTACGCCATTTGACTGAGACGAATTTCTGTCTTTGGCCCGGGACCTGCAGGGGAGATCGGGCACCGCTTATTCGGAGGAAGCGACGAATCGTACAGCAGTCAGCCGCGCCTATTACGCTGTTATTGGATGTACACGCGATTTTGCCGAACGGTGTCTTGGCTTTCGGGGTCAGGGAACCGGAGCGGAGAGGATTCTGCAATACCTTCCGTAGTTCAGGAGGAATCTATGACCCATCCATTGTGGCTGGAAGCCCTGAAAGGAATCGTGATGCTGAAAGGAGACCAGGTGCAGGTCCTGGATGAATCCCGCCTGCGCGGCCCGGCGCTGGATGCCCTGGTCTACGCTGCTGTGTTCGGCGACGCGGAGGAGCGGGCCGCTGCTCGCGCGCTCCTCTGGGAACTGGGCCAGGCCCTGGGGATCCGCCCGGCCTCCATCCACGACCTCTATATGGCCCGGGGGCGCGGCGAGACGACCACGAACTGGACTGTTCCGGCGATAAACCTGCGCACTCTCGCCTATGACATGGCCCGCGCCGTCTTCCGTGCCGCGCTGGCCCGGAACGTCGGCGCGATGATTTTTGAGATCGCCCGCTCCGAAATCGGCTACACCGACCAGCGCCCCGCCGAATACGCCACCGTCATCATCGGCGCGGCCATCCGCGAGGGCTATCGGGGCCCCCTCTTCCTCCAGGGCGACCACTTCCAGGTGAGTGCTAAAAAGTACGCCAGCGCCCGGGACGCCGAAGTGGGAGCGGTGGAGGACCTCATCCGCGAAGCGGTTGCCGCCGGATTCTTCAACATAGACATAGATACCTCCACCCTGGTGGACCTGAGCCGCCCGACGGTCTCTGAGCAGCAGCGGACGAACTACGAGACCTGTGCCCACTTCACCCGTCTCATCCGCAGCCTCCAGCCCGAAGGGGTGACTATCTCTGTCGGCGGCGAGATCGGCGAGGTGGGCGGCCACAACACCACCGAGGAGGAACTGCGGGCTTTCATGGACGGCTACAACCGCTCCTTGTCGCCGGGGATGCCCGGCGTCAGCAAACTGAGCATCCAGACCGGCACCTCTCACGGCGGCGTCGTCCTCCCCGACGGCACGCTGGCACGGGTCAAGATTGACTTTGACACCCTGGAGCGGCTCAGCCGGGTAGCCCGGGAGGAGTACGGCCTGGCGGGCGCGGTCCAGCACGGGGCCTCCACCCTGCCGCCGGAGGCGTTCCACAAGTTCCCGGAGGTCGGCACGGCCGAAATCCACCTGGCGACCGCGTTCCAGAACCTCCTCTACGACCATCCTCTCTTCCCCGCCGACCTGCAGGAAGAGATATACGCTTATCTCCGGAAAGAGCATGCCGCCGACTGGAAAGAGGGCAAGACCGAGGAGCAGTTCCTGTACGAGGCGCGCAAAAAGGCCCTGGGGCCCTTCAAGCAGGAACTCTGGAACCTGCCGGAAGGAGTCAGGGCGACGGTGGGGAAGGAACTGGAGGCTCAGTTCGGCTTCCTGTTTGAGCAATTGGGGGTGCTGGATACGGCCGATATGGTGGCCCGTTACGTCCGCTCACCGGAAATCCATAAGACCCCTGCTGACTTCGGGGCCGAGAAGGCTCTTTCTATTAGCGAGGGCCTGGCAGACTGACCCGTCTATCCAATTACCAGTCTACAATGTACCAACAACCGAGATAATAAAGGAGGAGCCATGTTCCACACGATCATCATTGCGGGACATCTGGGACGGGACCCGGAGATGCGGTACTTGCCTGATGGGCGGCCAGTGACGACCTTCTCTGTGGCATCTACCCGCCGCTGGACGGGCCAGAACGGAGAGCCTCAGGAGGAAACCATCTGGTTCCGCGTCTCAGCCTTCGGCAAACTGGCGGAGACCTGCAACCAGTATCTGTCCAAAGGACGCCCCGTCCTGGTGGAAGGACGCCTTCGGCCCGATGACCGGGGCAACCCCCGCACCTGGGTGGGGCAGGACGGGATGGTTCACGCCTCCTATGAGGTCACGGCCAACACCGTTCGCTTCCTGGGCCGACGGGAGGAGGCCGCGGCTCCGGTGGGGGAGGAAATCCCGGAGTACGAGGAACCTGCACCTGAAGAGGAGATTCCTTTCTGAAAAGGTGGGGGAAAGAACGTAGCGCAGGCTGTTAGCCTGTAGCGCAGGCTGTTAGAAGCAGGCCTGGCGGCCTGCGCTACGTGGCGCAGGCTGTTAGCCTGTAGCGCAGGCTGTTAGCCTGCAGCGCAGGCTGTTAGCCTGTAGCGCAGGCTGTTAGCCTGTAGCGCAGGCTGTTAGCCTGCGTGCAGGCTGTTAGCCTGCAGCGCAGGCTGTTAGCCTGTAGCGCAGGCTGTTAGCCTGTAGCGCAGGCTGTTAGAAGCAGGCCTGGCGGCCTGCGCTACGTGGCGCAGGCTGTTAGCCTGTAGCGCAGGCTGTTAGCCTGTAGCGTAGGCTGTTAGCCTGTAGCGTAGGCTGTTAGCCTGCGTGCAGGCCTGGCGGCCTGCGCTACTTAGAGCCTATCCGAATAACCCTGCTGCCCGAAAAGCGATAAGAGCGCAGGCAAAATAGAGAAAAGCTATATAGTTTGCTGCCTTCTTTTCCCAACGGACCAAAATCCGCCGGAAGGGTTCGTTCTACCACCCAGCGCCGAGCACGCTTACCGGCTTCTTTCGCTATCTCTTTGGCTTCCTCACCTCGGGCACGAATATGGGCCGTAAACCCA
>JASFBC010000159.1:0-5698 GCA_036172315.1 Anaerolineae bacterium
CGGACAAATGGTCGCGGCGCGGACAAATGGTCGCGGCGCGGCTGGGTGGGACTTTGGGGTTGCCGTTACGGGCGGTGCCGACTATTATACGGACGAGATGTCCTGTTCTATCCCAAGCGGGTATAGTGTACCGGAGACGAGAGGATGGGATGAAAATGCGCAAGATCAAGACGGACGCCAGCGTATGCCGCGAGTGTCAGGCATGCACCCTGGCTTGCTCGCTCTCCCACGAAGGCGAGTGCAACCTGAGCCTGGCACGGCTGCAGGTCATCAAGGATATGGCGCGCTATGAGTTCCAGATCCTGATCTGTCAGCATTGTGAGTCGCCGGAGTGCTTAGCCGCCTGCCCCAGCGAAGCGATCGTGCTGAACGATCAAGGTGTGGCGGTGCTCCTGGACGATGTGTGCATCCGTTGCGGCGCCTGTGCGGCGGCATGTCCCTACGGGGTGCTGTTCTACGACGAGGCGCGCGATCGTTACCTGAAATGCGACCTGTGTGCCGGGCGGCCCGAGGGTCCCTTATGCGTGGCGATCTGCCCGGTGGGCGCTCTGATGCTGGAGGACACAGTAGTGGAGGAGGCTTAGCAGACAATGACAGGGGGCTGGAGCGGCAGAATACTGGATGTAGACCTCACGACCGGCAAGATCGGCTGGCGCGACACCCATCGCTACACGCGCGATTACCTGGGTGGCCGCGCTATGGCCAGCCGCATCGCCTGGGACGAGATACCCGATGGGATCGACGCCTTTGACCCCGAGAACCGCATTATCATCACCACCGGCCCATTGACCGGCACCCTTGCCCCCACCTCTGGGCGCACGGTGATGAGCGGCCTTTCCCCGCGCCTCTATCCCAAGACCTGGTACACGCATTCCACGCTGGGCGGCTGGTTTGGCGCCGAGATGAAATACGCCGGGTTTGATGGCATTGTCATCCAGGGCAAATCCCCACGCCCTGTTTACCTGGAGATTCGGGATGGCAGCGCACGCCTGCTGGACGCGGGCGACCTGTGGGGAATGGATGCCCGGCAGACCCAGATCACCCTGAAGGAGCGCATGGGTGCGCAGGCACAGGTACTGGCGATCGGCCCGGCGGGCGAAAACCTGGTGCGTTTCTCCACTGTGCAACACGCCGAGGACAACGCCGCTGGACACAGTGGGTTTGGGGCGGTCTGGGGCAGCAAGAACTTGAAGGCGATCGCCATCCGCGGCACCAACGGTGTCGCCGTGGCCCATCCCGAGCGTCTGATGCGCGAGGTGCTGGAGCTGGGCACCTACAAGATCGCCCCCTTCTCCGGAGCGCTGTACACCAGCCTGTACACCAAGACCAAGACCGCCCGGGAACACCGCCCGGTGTGCAGTCAGGCGTGCACGTTCAACTGCCAGGTGGGCAACTACGGCAAAGCGAGCGATGGGCGACGCATTCCGGGCCATTGCGTGGGCGGCATCGCCTGGATGACCCCGGACTTTCTCAAGGCGACGCACTACTCCGGGGGTGGCGTCGAGATCCCGCCGGCGCGCAACTTCGGCATGTGCGAGGAAGCGGAGCTGCACGAACTGTGCAACAGCTTGGGGCTGGACTCGTGGTTCCGCCTGGTGATGCAACCGTGGTTCGTCCGCTGCCGACAGCTAGGGGTGCATCAAATCCGCGGCTATACCTTCGACCCGGACGATGTCTACTGGTTTGAGCAGTTCATGCGCGATCTGGCATATCGCCGCGGATTAGGCACCCTCTTCGCGGACGACCTGATGCGCGCCATGGATGCGCTGGAAGGGGAATTGCCTGCGGAATTGATCGAGCTGGGACGGCGGCTCGAATTCGCCTTCGGCTTTCCAGCACACCGCGAAGGGCGCTTCTGGGACGAGGAACCACTGCCCTTCTGGGTCATCTCCGCGATGATGTATGCCAGCGAGACGCGTGATCCCACCATCGGCGGTCATCACAGCTCGCTGCTGCTCGCGGACTTCATCCTGGCCGACCGCGAGGTGTCCAGACGGCAGTTCCGCATCCTCTCCGAGAAGATCTGGGGCTATCCGGATGCGCTGGAGCCCACCTTTGAGCACAAAGCTCCAGTGGCTATCTGGAGCCAGCATCAGCATATGCTGATTGACTCATTCCCGCTGTGCGATTTCTCCTTCCCGCGCATCATCGTGCCGCCGGAAAGCCGTGAGGAGTGGCTGGCGACCGAGGATTTGACCGGCGACCTGGACATCGATCTGCGCCTGTTCGCCGCGGTCACCGGCATCGAATGGAGCCGCGCCGAGGTGTTCCGGATCGCCGAGCGCGCCTTCACGCTGGAGCGCCTCATGCTGGCACGCGCCGGGCGATACCGCCAGATGGAAGAGAAATGGCTGGCGCCCCATTTCATGTTGCCCTGTCGCGCCGATGGGACATCCATCGACGCAGCCGGCTTTGCGCGCATCCTCGACGAGTACTTCACCGCACGCGGATGGGACCTCGAATACGGCTGGCCGACGCCGGAGACTCTCCGGTGTCTGGGCCTTGAGGATACCATCCCTGCGCTCGATGCATATCGTCGCGATCGCGCGCGCCTGATCACCAACGAGTCACCACTAGCGGTTCATTTGAGTTCGTAAACGCAGGAGGACAGCGAGACTTATGGAGGTCCCCAGAGAAACCCTCGTTCGGATGCTTGAGCTCATGCTCAAGATTCGCCATTTCGAGAATCGCGTGAAGGAGCTGTTCGCCGCGGGAGAAATCCCCGGCTTTGTGCACCTCTACTTGGGCCAGGAAGCGATCGCCGCGGGTGTGTGTGCCACCCTGAACCAGGATGACTATATCACCAGTACCCACCGCGGCCACGGCCACATTATCGCCAAGGGCGCCGATATGAAGTATATGATGGCCGAGCTGTACGGCAAGGCCACCGGCTACAACAAGGGCAAGGGCGGCTCACAGCACATTGCCTGGCCCGGTCTGGGCATCCTGGGAGCAAACGGCATCGTGAGTGGCGGCATCCCCATCGCCACCGGCGCCGCGATGTCGGCCAAGCTGCGCAAGTCGGGCCAGGTGGCGGTCGCCTTCTTTGGCGACGGGGCGTCGAATGAGGGCGCCTTCCACGAGTCGCTCAACATTGCCGCAGCGTTCTGCCTGCCGGTCGTGTACGTGTGTGAGAACAATTTGTACGGCGTGGGCACGCGCCAATCGTGCGTGCGCAAGGTCGAAAACATCGCCGACAGGGCATCGGGTTACGGCATACCCGGCGTGGTAGTGGACGGCAACAACGTCCTGGCTGTGTACGAAGCCGCCCACGAAGCGGTCAAACGGGCGCGGTCGGGCGAGGGACCCATCCTGATCGAATGCAAGACGTATCGTTGGCGCACGCATTTCGAGGGAGAACCGGATACGTATCGGCCACCCGAAGAAGTGGAAGCCTGGATGCGCCGCGAGCCGATCGCTTCCTATCGCCGCTACCTCATCGAGCAGAGCGTTATCTCCGCAAGCGAAGCGGAAGCGCTCGAGCAGCGCGTCGTCGCTCTGGTTGACGAGGCTGTGGCGTTCGCGCGCAGCAGCCCATTCCCGGCGCCCGAGTCCGCACTGGAAGACCTGTGGGCATAAAGACACACCGAGAGGAGGAAACGCAACAATGCGAGAGCTCTCGTTCTCCCAAGCCATTGTCGAAGCAACCGCCGAGGAAATGCGGCGTGACCCCAGTGTCTGTGTGTGGGGTCTGGATGTGGGGCCCTATGGCGGCGCCTTCGGATGCACCCGCGGGCTATATGAGGAGTTCGGCCCGGAGCGCGTGCTCGACATGCCCATCTCCGAGCTGGGCTATGTCGGCATGGGGGTCGGTGCCGCCGCCACCGGACTGCGCCCGATCGTGGAACTCCAGTTCTCCGACTGGATCACGCTCCCTTCGGATGCCTTGATCAATCAAGCTTCTAAGATGCGCTACATGTTTGGCGGTGTTCTGACCGTGCCGATGGTATTGCGCGCGCCCGTGGGCGGTTATCTGGCAGCGGCAGGGCAACACTCCAACAGCTTCGAGTCGATGTCTACACCACGATGTTGACCAACCGACCCGGCACATAAACCACTTGCCGGATTTCCCTCCCCGCGATGTGCTTCTGGACGTTGGGATGGGCCAGCGCGGCCTCCCGCACTGCCCCTTCGCTGATGTCCGCCGGGACTTCCAGTCGGGCCCGCACCCTCCCGTTCACCTGCACCACCAGCGTGATGGTCTCCTCCACCAGCAGGGCCGGGTCGTACTGGGGCCAGGATTGCAGGTGGATGGAGTAGGGGCGGCCCGTCCGCGCCCACAACTCCTCGGCGATGTGCGGACAGCAGGGGGCCAGCAACAGAAGCAGGGTCCGGATCGCCTCCTCCCATGCCTCCGTCCCGTAAACCGGCGTCTCCTTTGCCTTCTGGAGCGCGTTAGTGAACTCCATCAATCCGGAAATGACCGTATTGAAGTTGAAGTTCTCCAGGTCCTCCGTTACCCTCTGGATGGTTCGGTGGGTCCAGCGGCGCAGGTCGGCAATCTCTTTGGATGCAGGCTGACCGCTTGCGCCGCCTGGCTCCAGGACCAGATTCCAGACCCGGTGGAGCCACCGGTAGACCCCTTCAATCCCCATGGGGTCCCAGGGGCCGCCCTGCGACCAGCGCCAGCCGAACATCAGGTAGGCCCGAACGGTGTCCGTCCCGTACCGTTCCACCAGGTCATCCGGCGCCACCACGTTCCCCCGGCTCTTGGACATCTTCTCCCCGTCCTCGCCCAGGATGATGCCCTGGTTGCGCAGGACGATCATCGGCTCATCAAAGTCCACCAGGCCCATATCCCGCATCACTTTGGTGAAGAAGCGGGTGTAGATGAGGTGCATGGTGGCATGCTCCACCCCGCCCGTATAGACATCTACCGGCAGCCAGTACTTCCCCTCCTCGGGGTCAAAGGGGATGGAGTCGGCGTGGGCCGGCTCGCCTTCTTTGTAGTAAGGGCTCAGGTAGGCGTACTGGTACCAGGACGAGCAGACGAAGGTGTCCATTGTGTCGGTCTCCCGGGTGGCGGGGCCGCCGCACTGGGGGCAGGTGGTGTGCAGGAATCCCTCATGGTACTTCAGCGCATTCTCCCCGGTGGGTGGGATGACCGCGTCGGTAGGCAGGAGGACCGGCAGGTCTTCGTAGGGGACGGGGACGATGCCACAGCGGTCGCAGTAGACGATGGGGATCGGTGCGCCCCAGTACCGCTGGCGGCTGATGCACCAGTCCCGCAGTTTGTAGTTGACCGCGAATTCACCAACCCCGCGCTCCGCCAGCCATTCCGTCGCCCTCTGGACCGCGATGTCGCCCGGCGTGCCCGTCAGCGGGCCGGAGTTGATCATCGGCCCATACTCGGCGTGGAAGAGGACGCCCCGGTAGGACGGGATGCGCCAAAGCATCTCCGCTACCGTCCGGCATTCCCGGGCCGTGGGGTCCAGCCTCTGGCAGCGCTCCAGGATGCGCCGCTCGTTCTCCAGCGCATCCACCGAGAGCACCCCATCTGGAAAGACGAAGAGCCACGGGCCGCCGATCACTTCCACCCAGCCCTCGGGCCGAACGGATTCCCGGACCAGGGCGATGTAGCGGTCCTCCTGGGCGCGGTCAAAAGAGACCAGCAGGCCACCCTCCTGGAAGTTGCAGGAGAAGCCGGCCTGCGCCAGTGCTTCCCCGAAGCCGTCCTTGACCGCATCGGGGCGGACGA
>JASFBC010000160.1:0-6215 GCA_036172315.1 Anaerolineae bacterium
GGGTTCTTTGTTTACGGCACGTTGCCCCTGTTCCTCACCCGCGCGGTAGGGGAGGCGCTGGACCGGGGATGTCGGGACGGGACAGCGCTTTCCTTTCCGGCCCGGCTGCTGGCCCCGGTGCTGTTGGGAAACTCGTCGGCATGCTGGCCGGGGAGTTTCAGCGGGTCCGGTGCCCGCCACCTGGGACGGCTGCTGGCGGCCTTGCTGGACACCGGAAGCATCCTCTTCGTCTTCCTGGCCGGGCGGCGGCTCCGCTCCGATGGGATGGGGCTGCTGGCGGCATCCCTCTACGCGCTGGCTGTTCTTCCTATCCAGCAATCCCACTTCTACAC
This sequence comes from Anaerolineae bacterium, assembly GCA_036172315.1. Classification (GTDB taxonomy): domain Bacteria; phylum Chloroflexota; class Anaerolineae; order B4-G1; family DUEL01; genus SpSt-77. The sequence continues at coordinate 333 of JASFBC010000160.1, forward strand.
GGTGGACGCTTATGCCAACTTTTTCGTCGCGGTCACCCTTTATCTCTCCCTCCGCCTCGCCCTGGGCGGTGGGGGTGAGGGGCGACCGCAGGGATGGGCAGCCACTGTCGGGGCAGGGCTTGCCTCTGCCCATCCATACATCTACGCCCTCCTGGCCGGCCTGACCACCGGACTGGGCATGGCCTGCAAAATCAGCGTCTGGCCCCTGGGCCTGCTGGTGGGGCTGGCCGTTCTCATATATACCCTGCGCGCTCGCAGTCAGGCGCAGAGCGTAGCGGAGTGCCAGTTCGGAGTCAGGCCCGCAGCGCAGCGGAGTGTCGTCCGCCACCTCTTGCCCCTGGCCCTCTGTGCTCTGCTGGGGACCTTCCTGGCCTTCCGCCTGGCCCAACCTTATGCCTTCATGGGGCCTGGTCTTTTCGGACTGCGTCTCAACCCCCAGTGGCTCAAAAACATGGCCGAAGTGCGCAGCCTGATGTCCGGCGCGGTGGATACCTACCCTGGACATCAGTGGACCAACCGGCTGCCGCTGATCTTCCCATGGGTCAACATGGTCTTCTGGGGTCTGGGCCTGCCCCTGGGGCTGGCGGCTTGGGCCGGATGGGGGTTGGGCAGCGCCCATTTGCTTCGCCGCTGGCGGCGGGAAGGACTGACATCTCTGGTGGATGAGCCCGTCCCCCTTCCCTGGCTCTGGGCTACCGGCTACTTCCTTTACCAGGGCACCCAATGGGTCAAATCGGTCCGCTACCTCCTGCCGGTCTATCCGGCCTTTGTCCTCCTGGCAGCCTGGCTCCTGGTCCGTCTGTGGGTCCGGAATCCAGCGGGCGTTGCGATGCGGCGTGCCCTGCGGTTAGCGGGGGGTCCTCTCCTCCTGGGAGCACTGCTCATCGGGACATCGTGCTGGGCCCTGGCCTTCACCTCCGTTTACCGGCGGCCCCATACCCGTATCGCGGCCTCCCGCTGGATTTTTCAGCACGTCCCCCTGGGTTCCGTCCTGGCGACGGAGCACTGGGACTGGGCGCCTCCGCTGCGGGTGGACGGCAAAGACCCCTTCGGTGGAATGTACCGGGGCCTCTCCACCAGTTCCGACGGCACTCTCCAACTTTACCACGACGATACGCCCCAGAAGCGGGAGGACCTGCTGAATTGGCTGGATGAGGCGGATTACATCATTATCGGCTCCAACCGGCTCTACGCCTCCATTGTCCGGCTGCCCACCCGTTATCCGTTGACCATCGCGTATTACCGCGCGCTGTTCAGCGGCGAACTGGGCTTTGAACTGGTGGCCGATTTCACCTCGTATCCGGCCCTCGGCCCCTTCCAGTTTCCGGATACGGAGGAACCGTTCCTCATCCCGGAGGCCCTGTACCAGTACCGTGCGGCCTCCCTTTCGGTGCCCCTGCCTCCAGCGGAGGAGGCCTTCAGTGTCTACGACCATCCTCGCGTCCTCATCTTCCGCAAGACGGCCGCGTATTCGCAAGAACGGGCAGAGGCGTTGCTGCCGGCTTCCCTGCTGGATAACGTCGTCTGGGTGACGCCCAGACAGGAGACACTGCGGACGTGGCAGCGGATTCTCCCCCTCCATATCTTCAGGGAAAGTTCCCAGAGGCCGCGAACACCCATCCTGGACGCGCAGACCTGGGCCCAGCAGCAGGCGGGCGGGACCTGGTCGGCGATGTTTGATCTGCGGAGCCCGCTGAACCGCTCCTCCTTCCTGGCGGCGGTTGTCTGGTATCTGACGGCGAGCATACTGGGGTGGCTGGCCTTCCCCATTCTATGGTGGGCTCTCCCCGGTCTGGCCGACCGGGGCTACGGCATCGCCCGCGCGGTCGGCCTGCTGGCAGTCTCCTACCTGACCTGGCTGGTGGCCAGCCTGCGCGTTCTCCCCAACACGCGCGGCACCATTGGGCTGAGTGTTCTCTTGTTAACAGTGGCCGGTGGCCTGGTGGCCTGGCGGTGCTGGGACGGGTTCCGGAACTTCCTGCACCGATCCCGGACATTGCTTCTGGTGTACGAGGCTCTGTTTCTGGCCCTCTACGCTTTCTGGGCCTGGGTGCGGGCTCAGAACCCCGACCTCTGGCATCCGGTGGTCGGTGGGGAGAAGCCGATGGACTTCGCTTACCTGAACGCGGTCATCAAATCCACCTGGTTCCCGCCCTCCAACCCCTGGTTCGCCGGTGGCTATATCAACTACTACTACTTTGGCTTCGTCCTGGTGGGGACGCTGGCAAAACTGACAGGCATTATGCCCTCCATTGCCTACAATCTGGCGCTGGCTCTCCTCTACGCGCTGACGGGGGGCGCGGCCTTCTCCGTGGCCTTCAACCTCATCGCTGGCAGTGGGCCGCGAAGCGATAGCGGAGTGGCGTCTGCGCGCCCATATATCGCGGGATTTCTTGCCGTTCTGTTCCTCCTGGTACTGGGGAATCTGGGGGAAGCGCGGCTTCTCTATGACAGTTTCCGGCTGGTCGCCGGCGACATCCCCTTCCGGAGCACCATCCCAGGCCTGGAGTCGCTGGTCCAGGCGCTGAGGGGCTTCGGGATGGTCCTGGGCGGCGCCCGTTTGCCCCTCCGTCCCGAAACCCCTTACTGGTATCCCACCCGGATGATCCCGCCGGATGCCAGTGGGGTGGGGCCGATCACCGAGTTCCCGGCGTTCACGTTCCTCTATGCCGACCTGCACGCTCACCTGCTGGCCCTGCCGTACACCCTCTGTGCACTGGTTGTGATGGTGGAATGGGCTTTGGGACCCCGACGGGGATGGCCCCACGGAATTTCCCTGCTGCTGACCGCGCTGGTCATCGGCGCGTTGCGGGCGGCCAACACCTGGGACTACCCCCCCTATCTCCTGCTGGCGATGGCTGTGCTGGCCTGGAGTGTCGTTCGCAGTCAGGCACAGAGCGGAGCGGAGGGGCGTAAGAGAGGCCGGGTATTACGCGCCCTTCTCTATCCCCTCCTGCTGGCTGGGCTGACGGTGTTGCTTTTCCTCCCGTACATCCAGGCCTACATCGCTCCTTACAACCGGATGCGGTTCTGGACGGATGCCCGTACGCCGCTGGACATTTACCTCTTGCTGCTGGGCCAGTTCCTCCTGCCGCTGGGCACGTTACTGATGGTGGATACCTGGCGGGTACTTTCGGGCCGACGGCTATCGCTGTTTCTCCTCGGATTGGGGGGAGCGGTGTTCTGCGGGCTGGCGGCCGCCGGTCTGGGAGTGCCGGTGGCTGCGGTGGCCCTCCCGGCGGGAGTACTGGCCTTCGTCCTGGCCTTTCTGCTCCCGGCTCATCGTGCCCTGCCCTCGTTCTGGGTAGCGGTCGCTCTGGCGCTGACTCTGGGCGTGGAGGTTCTGGTGCTGGAGGGGGACATCGGGCGAATGAACACCGTCTTCAAGTTCCACTTTCAGGCCTGGACTCTGCTCTCGGTGAGTGCGGCGGTCGCACTGGTGGAGTTGGACGGAGCCAGCGATACCTGGCCCCCCGATGTCCGGCGCTTCTGGTGGGTAGCAATGGGGGCCATCGTGTTCGCCACAGCCCTCTTCCCGGTCATGAGCATCCCGGCCAAGGTGGGGGACCGGTTCACCCACGCTACCGGTCCCACGCTGGACGGCATGGCCTACATCCGCTATAGTCGCACCGGGGATGTGCGGGGGGAGGTAGACCTGGGGCCGGATTACTGGGGGATTCTCTGGTTGCTGGAGAATGTCCAGGGTTCGCCGGTGATCCTGGAGGGGCTGGGGGAGCGGGAGTATCTCTGGCAGAGCCGTATTTCTATCTACACCGGCCTGCCTGCGGTCGTTGGCTGGCGCTGGCATGAAGTGCAGCAGGGGATGGGGGAGGAGGTAGAGCGGCGCCACGGGTATGTCCGGGAGTGCTACAATACCCCCGACCCTGATCGGGCGCTGACAATTCTGCGCCAATACGGTGTCCGTTATGTCTATGTAGGCCCTTACGAACGCCTCTACTCCGATCCTGCCGGGCTGGCCAAGTTTGATACCATGGTTGCCCGGGGCCTTTTGCGGGTGGTCTACGACCGGGAAGGTGTCCGGATTTACGAGGTAAGGGTGGAGTAAGGGAAGAGCGAGAAGAGAATTCTGGGGCGGAGACCGAAGCCGCTACCCCCAAAACTCGTATCTTCTTATGGATTTTGACAATCTGGCATAAGAGGATTATAATGACCTTGTCTTGTGTCAATATCAGTTATTGAATCAGCCCCTCTCTTACTATGCAAGGAGGAGACATGATGCCTAAGCGTTCGTTCGCTGCACTGATCGCTCTAACTGCTGTGGCGTTGCTGCTCTTCCTGGTCGGTTGTCGTCCCTCTACGCCCACGCCGGCCGTGGAGGAGACGCCCGCCCCGCCGAAGGAGAATGTGGCCGTCTACGCCCATCCCACCTCCTTCCCGGACATTGACCCCAGCATCAGTTACTCCAATGACTCGGCCGTCGTCTCTAATCTCTATGAGACTCTCGTCTGGTACAATCCGCCGATGCAGCCTCAACTGCTCCGGCCCGGCCTGGCCGAGCGCTGGGAGTCCAACGCGGATGCCACGGAGTGGACTTTCTACCTGCGCAAAGGGGTAAAGTTCCACGACGGCACCGACCTGAACGCCCAGGCCGTCAAGTACTCCATTGAGCGCACCATCACAATGGGCATGGGCGCGTCTTACATCTGGGACCCGGTGGAAGAAATCACGGTGGTGGACGACTACACCGTCCGCTTCAAACTCAAGTATTCCGCTCCCCTGGATCTCATCGCGGCCTCTGGTTACGGCTCCTGGATTTTCAGCCCGGCCTGTGTGGAAGCCCAGGGCGAGAAGGCCAGTGAGTGGTTTAACGAGGGCCACGACTGCGGGAGCGGCCCGTACACCATTGAGAGTTACGAGCGCGGCCGCCGCTTGGTCATCACCCGCTTTGACGACTATTGGGGTGGCTGGAAGCCGGGTCAGTTCAACAAGGTCGTCTTTGAGATTGTGGAGGACCCGACGGTTCGCCAGCAGATGGTGGAGGCCGGTACCGCCGATGTGACCTATGATCTCCCCCGGGAGAACCTGGCCGCGCTGGATGCTCGCCCTGACGTGGTCGTTTATACCAACCCCGCGTTCCAGAACCTGGTGGGCCTGCTGAACGTCCGCAAGCCCCCGCTGGATAACCAACTGGTCCGGCAGGCCATCTCCTATGCTTTCCCCTATGACCGGTTCATCCAGACAGTGGTCTCCGGCTACGCTGTCCAGTCCTACGGTCCGGTGCCCCTGGGGATGTGGGGTCACAGCGACAAACTGTTCCAGTACACCTATGACCTGGATAAGGCCCGGGAACTGCTGGCTCAGGCCGGGTATCCCAATGGCGGCTTCAAACTGGTGATGACCCATGTCGCCGGGGACCTGGACGAGCGTCAGGTCGGCGAGGTCTGGAAGGCCGAACTGGCCAAACTGGGGATTGACCTGGAAGTACGCGGGATGTCCTGGGAGGCCCAGTGGGAACTGGGCAAATCCAACCCGATGCAGGCGCAGGACATCTTTGTGATGTACTGGTGGCCTGATTATGTCTCCCCCTACAGTTTCCTCTACAGCATGTTCCACTGCGAGGAGGAGACGCTCTTCAACCTGGGCTACTACTGCAATCCCCAGTACGACGAGTTGATAGACCGGGCCAACGAACTCTCTGGCAGCAACCGTGCGGAGGCGGAACGGCTCTTTATTGAGGCCCAAAAGATTCTGGTGGAGGATGCCGTTTCCGTCTTCTTCTACGACCTGGTCAACACCCACGCGGTGCGGGCCGACATCAAGGGGTACGTGGACAATCCCTCCTACCCGCACGTCGTCTTCTTCTACGAGTTATCCCGCTAAGGGGCATGCTGATGATTGCGGCGGCGGCCCCCGGCCGCCCCC
>JASFBC010000161.1:0-3780 GCA_036172315.1 Anaerolineae bacterium
ACCGGGCCGGGCAAGACCCCGGCCTGAGCATCCAGGGCCGCTCCCTGCGCTTCTGGAACGTAACGCAAGGGGAACTGTTCAGCTGCGGGCTCTCCCCAGCCCCCGCAGGGGGCTTGGGCAGAATGAGCCCGACGGTTTACCGTCGGGCGGGAATTTCCGTCAGCGCTGGGAGGAGGCAGCGCGGGGGACGCGGGAGGTCTACCGGCCAGCAGGGCCAGGGTAAGGCGCCGCTATATTAGCCAGCCCAGCGGGTCGTCGGTATAGACTCGCATCCGGCCCTCCGGGTCGGGAAGATAATCCAGGGGCCCTTGGGGAACGAAGCGGTCCACCTCCAAATAGCCTGCGTCCATAAACTCCCAGATAACCTGGAAGGGTGCCTTCCCGGGCCGCCATTTCTCCACCATAAAAACGCCATGGCCGGGCAGGATGGTGAAAACTACCGACCGGGGGTCGTCCGGATTCCGCAGGCTTTCCGCCCGTCCGAATGTCTCCACAATCCCTTCTGCCTGGGCACTCGTCCCGCAGGAGACCAGATAGCACTGGTAGGGGGCGGCCACAGGGACATACTCCACATACCGGGGATCGTAAGAGGCGATCCCCCGATGGCCGTGCAGTTTAGAGCGCGCCACCGGTACCTCCACTACCACCCCCTCCGATGTCTCCCACCGGATGCGGGGCAATAACTCATCCATTGCGAACATCTCCAGTGCCTCTGAGGATGGGGGGTCATTCCGCTTCCCCTCTACGGGCCGGTAGAACGCCCCCCGCCGGTCGGGCCGGACCCCCACGATAACCGCCAGGTCGTCTTCGGTCACCTGGCGCTTGTCCACCGGACGCGCGCTCCCGGTAACCGTGGATACCAGCGCGCCCAGGCGATGGTCCCAGGTGGCAAAGCAACCCTCGCTGTATTGCTCCGCGACGGCATCGGAGACGGCGGGGACGTGGACCAGGTCGGCGATGCGGACCATCTCGGTGAAGAAGTCCCGATGGCTCAGTTGCCGGGCCGCCTCCGCCATCGCGGAGGGCGTATCCAGAGCCTGCCAGACCCCGTGTGCTATCGGCGGCTCCACCGGAATGTGATGGGTAATCTCCTCCACACTGACTGCGGTGACCATCCGCAGGACCAGGTCGTCATAAAGGCGGTCGGGTTCCGGAGCCCGGCAACAGGGATGGGCTCCCACCAGGTCAAAGGAGTAGGCGACCTGAGGGTGTTCATCTCCCACAAACAACAGGATACGCAGGCATTTGGCCTGGGCCTGGACCATCCGCTCCAGCGCCAGAAGGGGGCCACCCCGCCGGCCCTGCTCCACCAGCACGCGCCAGGCCTCCGGGGCCAATCCGGGGAAATCAAAGTCCCTCGGGTCCGGCTCCGGCCGGGAGAGCGCCCGCCGGAAGTGGTCCAAAAAGTGCCGGAATTTCCGCTTCGTCGCGTGCATCAGTGTGACCACTGTGGGCGTCCGGGAAAGGCGGAAGCGGCGCCGGGCAGTGAGGAGAAGCGATTGTCGCCAGCCAATCGGTTCGGCAAAGGGCGCAGTAGTCAGCAGGAGGTCCGTCCGATCATCGGGAGCAGGCTGGATCACGTCTCCCCGCGCCCGGAAGCGAGCCAGCAGCCGCTCCGCCACTTCCTCCAGCAGCGCGGTGGTGGAAAAACCCGGCACAAAGGCAACCCCGATCCCTCTACGCAACCAGGGATGAACGGCGGAACGAGCCAGCAGACTCATCGGACCTCCTCAGGTTCAACCCTCTTCCCACCCTTCCAGGTGAAACTGTCGGGTAACCCAGTCCCCCAGAGAGGGGAGGAGAGCGCTGACGCAGACGAAAAGGCGGACCGGGAAGGGGAGGATGACCTCCGGAGTCGGACGACGGAGGGCACGCAGGATCGCCTGCGCCACCGCCTCCGGCGGGATTTTGGCCGAAATCCAGGGCACCCGCAGGTGGGCGATCATCGGCGTATCCACCCGCCCGGGGAAGATGGTAGTGACGGCGATCCCGAACGGCCGCAGTTCTTGCCGCAGGATGTCCCCCAGGCCGGCGACGGCGAACTTCGCCGCCACGTAGGGACCGTCCGGCGGGATGCCTTTCTTGCCGTCGGCGGAGGAGATGAGGACAATGCGGCCACTCCGCTGGGAAACCATATGGGGAAGGACGGCCTGGACAGTGTGGAGAACACCGTAGAAGTTCACCGCCATAGACCGTTCTACATCGGCGAGGGTCATCTGGAGGAGAGGGGCGCGGATGTAGGCACCCGCGCAGGCCACCGCGATGTCCACCCGTCCCCAGCGGGCAAGGGTCTGAGCCACTGCATGCTCCACTTCTTCCCGTCGGGTCACGTCGGCGGGAAGGACCAGGGCCTCCCGCCCCATTCCCTCAATCTCCCGGGCGACCTCCCGAAGCGGTTCTTCGCGACGGGCCAGCAGCCCCAGACGGGCGCCCTCCCGCGCCAGCAACAGCGCCGTCGCCCGTCCGATGCCGCTGGAAGCGCCGGTCACCACCGCGACGCGGCCTTGAAGGGAATACCGGGCCATATTCCGCCTCCTCGCTACACCACCACGCTCAGGCTCTGGGGAACAATCTCCAGGTCCAGTTCCCGTATCTCCAGCGTGAGGGTCTCCCCATCGGCATGGACGACCTGCGTCCCGTCCTGGACAGCCACCCGCACCCGCCGGGAGCGGGCCATCGTCACCCGGGGGTCTCCAACCTGAGTCCCCTTCATAAAGCGGGGGACGAAGGAGAGCATTTCCAACTGGCTCATCTTTCCCCCGATGCAGAGGTCAAAGAGGCCATCATCGGGCCGGGAGAAGGGGGTCATCAGGAAGCCACCGCCCATCCGCCGCCCGTTCATCACCGAAATCATCAGCGCGGGCAGTTCCAAATCCTGGTCATCCATTTCTATCCGGGTCAGGGGGGCCCGGTAGTAGAACAAAAGAGTCCGCAGGACAGCGATCAGGTACACCAGGAAGCCCTGCAGCCGCCGCAGGCGGGAGGCGACGACGTTGACGGCGGCGTCAAAGCCGATGCCGATGCCGTTACCGAAATAGCGGAAGCCCCGTGCGTGCCCCACATCCACCCGACGGGTCCGGCCCCGGGCCAGCGCCGCGCATCCCTCCTCCAGGTCCAGAGGGACGCCCATGCCGTAGGCGAAGTCGTTGCCGGTGCCCACACAGAGCACCCCCATAGCCGCCTCGCCCTCTCCAGCCTCCCGGGCCGCCATCAGCCCGTTCAGCACCTCGTTGGACGTACCATCCCCGCCCACCGCGACCACCCTTCGGTAGCCGCTCACCACCGCCTGGCGGGCCAGTTCCGCCGCATGCCAGGGCCGCTCCGTCCGTACCAGGTCAAAGGAGATGCCATGCTCCCGAAGCAACCGGATGATCCTGGGGATCACCCGTTCTCCCGCTCCCCGCCCAGCCACGGGATTGACGATCACCAGATGATCTGCCATGGTCCTACCTCAACTTCAGGGATCATGCATAAAAACAACCGCTGCGTTCAAAAGTTACGGATAAGAAAGCGGGGTTTTGCGGCAATCGGCGCCGCCAAACCCCACCTTCACTTTCTCTCAGGAACGTTCTATCGGTGTAACTATTCAGCGGGAATGCTTCCGTCAGCGCTGCTCTCCCCAGCCCCCGAAGGGGGCTGGGGCAGAATGAGCCCGACGGTTTACCGTCGGGCGGAAATTTCCGTCAGCGTTGAATCCTATCGGTAAATATCCAGGATGTCCCGTAGCATCGTCGCTGCCGAAGGAAGCGGTGTGGGCTCATCAATTGCCGCCATCAGGGT
>JASFBC010000162.1:0-1814 GCA_036172315.1 Anaerolineae bacterium
GGCACGTCTGGGTGAGCGAGCATCGTACGAAGGTGGACTGGGCCCACGCGATGCGTTACCTGGCCGACGAACTGTACCCGGAAGCGGAGGTTATCGTTGTGGTGATGGATAATCTCAACACGCACGGTCCGTCTTCCTTCTGCGAGGCCTTTGACCCTGCTGAGGCCCAGCGGCTGCGCCACCGTTTTGAGTTTCACTACACCCCGAAGCACGGGAGTTGGTTGAACATGGCCGAGATTGAGTTGAGCGCCCTGGTGAGGACCTGTCTGGACCGACGTATTCCGGATCAGGCCACCTTGCTCCGGGAAGCGCAGGCGTGGGTCGATGAGCGAAATCGGAAGGCCATCGGCGTAGATTGGCGCTTTACCACTGCTGATGCACGCATCAAATTGAAGCATCTGTATCCAAAGATTCAGACTTGACAGAGCACTATCCAGAATGGTGGCGCTGGGTTGAGACTTTTTCTTGTGCCGTTGCCGTCGCACTTTGGTGCGCAAGACTTGGTTCAATTGTTCCCAGAGACCATTCGTTCGCCACAAACGGAAGTAATGATAGACCGTTTGCCAGGGCGGCAAGTCGCTGGGTAGCATCCGCCAAGAACAGCCACTTTGCAGGATGTAGAAAATGCCATTCAAGATCGCTCGCCAGCCATGTTTTCGCGGGCGTCCAGTCGCAGCTTCGGCTGGCAGGTATGGTCGAAGGAGCGACCATTGGGTATCATTCAGGTCGGTCGGGTAGACTTGGTTGGATTTGGTCATCCCCTAAGTTTGCCCGACCTGCCCCGTTTTTGCTAGTTTTCAGACACTCTCTAAGGCCTGCTCATAATTTTCAACCGCTCTTGGCGCTTGTCCCAGGTTATCGTACAGGTTGCCTATTTGCGCTAAGAGGCGGGCCTCCATATGCTTTTCACCAATTTCCCGAACGATCCGTAGCGCCGCTTCGTAGTATTGAGCTGCCAGATGAAAATTGCCAAGACGGTGATGTGCCTGTCCGAGAGTGGCAAGCCGTCCGGCTTCAACTTCCCGATTGCCTGCCTGACGAGCAACAACCAGACTTTGCTCGAAATATTGAAGTGTACGATCAGGTTGCCCTGACTGCAAGTAGATGTCGCCCAGAGCGCCCAACAAGTCACCTTCATGAACGAGATCACCCATTTCGCGAACTACCTTCAACGCTTGCTCCCAGAAATCGGCAGCCTGCGAGAGATGTCCCTGTTTATGGGCAATCTCTGCAAGGCTTTCCAGGAAAAATATCTCAAGATCTCGTCTGCCTGTTAGACGAGCTTGCTTTAAACCTTCGGAATAAAAGCGGCGGGCTTTTCGGACATTGCCAGTATCATAGAATCTCCTACCCTTTGCTATAAGGGCGAGAGCCTGATATTCTTGATCATGATGCCTGGATGCAAGATTGTACATCTGTTTTTGCAAGTGTTCTGCTCTACGTAAATCACCCAAACGGCGATAAGCATATTCCATACCCTGTATTACCGCGAACTCAAATCGCCAGTTTTTTGCTTGTTGAGCCAGATCGAGCGCTTGCTCATAATGCCTAAACGCTCTGGAAATATCGCCGTTCTGGAAATATGCCAGTCCAAGGCGCAAGAGAAGCAGACATTCCAGTTGCACTTGTTGAGGATTGGGCAGATGGGGAAGTAGCCTATAAGCCTGCTCGTAACACGAGATCGACCGTGAACGATTGCCAAGTTTGTCGTGTATATCTCCGACTCGAAAGAGAGCAAAAAACTCGGCTACCCCGTCCTCTTCACTCTGCACTGCCAGCAGGTCACGCTCTGCCCATTGCAGTGCATCTTTCCA
>JASFBC010000163.1:0-1585 GCA_036172315.1 Anaerolineae bacterium
CTCACCCCTCCCAGACGACGCACGACCCGGTCTACGATCAGAAAACCCAATCCTGCTACCAGCAACCCCGCTACTAGCATCGCGATTCTGGGGCCAGTGAAAAAGCGGCCGGCAAAGTAAACGTTGTAGAAATACGGCCATCCCTGGAAGATGGCGTGCAGAAGGGAGTGAAGGGCCAAAGCCAGCACAGGGCCTGCAAGGAGCCAGAAGCGCCGGTTCAACCGGCGCTGCAGGTGCAGATGTGCCGCGTATGCCGGAAGGACCCCCAGCAGAAAATAAGTGTCCACTCGGGCCAGCATGACCTCGCCCAGGGCCAGGCCTGAAGCAACGGCAGCCCAATTTTCGCTCCGGCGAACATAGCGCGCAAAAGCCCACAGGCCTCCGAAAAGGAGGAACTGGGTCAGGACTTCCGAGGTTGGGTACCGGGCGAACCAGACCTGAGTGGGTGTGAGGGCCAGCACGGCAGCCGCCACGGCGGCCAGGCGGAGATCAAAGGCTTCCCGCACAGCGAAATAGAAAGCCAGCACTCCCAGCATGCCCCAAAGAGGGGTCATATACAGATTGGCCCATATTCCCCCCAGACCGTGAGCGACGGCCAGCCAGACCGGGTGAAGGGGGTAAAACTGGGGGATGATCGTCCGGGCTCCGTCATCAGAAACGTAAAATCCCGGCAGGTAGTTATAGCGGGGAATCATATAGGGGGGATGTTCTCTGAAAAACATCGGGTATGTTTCGGGAGGGATGGCCGCCAGGTTCTGGTTGTGGATCAGCCATTGCCCGCTCCGCGCAATGTTGGCTCCGAGGTTCACGTAAACTCCCGCATCCGCTCCTCCGAAGATGAACTCGTGGGGGCGGAAATAGAGGAGTCCCATCGCAGCCAGAAGCAAGCCAACGAAAAGATACTCGCCCCACCAGGAACCCTCCCACTGGAAACGCCCCCCCTTGCATCGTCCTACCAGCCATCCTACAAGGCCAATGGCTGCGCTAACGACAAGGAAGGCGTGAGCCGAAAAGAAACCCAACTCGGCCGCGACCAGGGCCATCCAGCCGTTCAACAAAATGCCGCTCAGAACAAAGGCAAAAAGCCCCCCAGGGACATCCACCCGGCTCTCCCTGGGTCCTGCCAAGCGGAATATCCCATATCCTGTCCAGCCACAGAGCAGTAAAATCAACAGCACACCGGCCATGTAGTCACGCCTGTCATCAAGAATTCGCAACGGATATATATACGTCCCAGAGGAACTCTGTGTATTGCCGGGCGACCCGAGCGGGATCACATTCGCGCTGAATATAATATCGGGCCTGCTGGCCTATCTGGAGTCGCATTTCCGGAGATTCCGCCAGGGCCCGCATAACGGCAGCCAATCTTTCCACACCGTCCCCAGGCTCTATCTTCACACAAGCATCATCCGGCAGTTCGCTGAACCAACCGATATTCCGTACAATGACGGGTTTCCCCAGCGCCATCGCACGCAGGGCAACGGCTGACGTCTCCCCGATGGTCGTCCGCCGCAAGTTCAGAATGACATCGCAGGCAGCAATCGCTTGATGCAACCGCTCTAGAGGTTCCACTCGCCCCAAGACA
>JASFBC010000164.1:0-54919 GCA_036172315.1 Anaerolineae bacterium
CTTCCTGCTTCCTGCCTCCTCCAGAATCTCCTCTGCACTCCGATAGGCGGATTCGCCGCTGGCACCCAGCATCTGGGCCAGTTCCTCCACCCGCGCCGGCCCCTCCAGAACGGTCACCCGGGTGACGGTGCGGCCCTCCAGGGGGATTTTCTCCACCCGCAGGTGGGCGTCGCCAAAGCCGGCCAGTTGCGGCAGGTGGGTGACGCAGAGGACCTGGTGGGCGATCCCGCCGTTCTCTCCGGCGACCGTCAGTCGCCAGAGTTTCGCGCCCACTGTCGCGCCCACCCGTCCGCCAATGCCCTGGTCAATCTCGTCAAAGATGAGCGTCGGGGTCTCGTCCGCACGGGAGAGGACGGCCTTCAGGGCCAGCATGAGCCGGGAGGTCTCGCCGCCGGAGGCGATCTTGGTCAGCGGTTTGAGGGGTTCGCCCGGGTTGGGGGAGACAAGGAACTCCACCCGGTCTATGCCGGTGGCATCAAAGCCGACGCGGGCCGGGAGGGGAAAATCGCCCCCGTCTATGCCCGCCGCCGCGACGGCTTCAGGGGTCAGCAGGACGCCCTCGGGGTCAGCCGTCCAGCGGAAATCCGCGGCGAAGCGGGCACCGGCCATGCGCAGGTCCTGGAGTTCCACCTCAATGCCCTGGGCCAGCCTTCGGGCCGCTTCCCGTCGGCGGGCGGAGAGGTTCAGGGCGGCGCGTGCCAGTTCGTCCAGGAGTTGCGCTTCCTGGGCCGCCAGTTCGGCAATCCGCTCCTCGCTGTGGGTGATGGTCTCCAGTTCTATTGCCGCGCGGCGGGCGTATTCCAGCACTTCGGGGATGGTGGTGCCGTATTTGCGCTTCAGGCGACGGATGAGGTCCAGCCGTTCCTCCACTTCCGCCAGCCGCTGGGGGTTGAACTCCACCCGGTTGCGGTACTCCCGCAGACTGTCGGCCAGGTCCTGGAGACGGTAGAGGAGTTCCTCGGCCTCCTGGAGGCGGGGGGCCAGGGTGCCATCTATACGGACCAGTCCTTCTAAGGCACGCAGGGCATAGCCCAACTGGTCGGTGGCGGGGCGGCCTTCCTCGCCCCCCTCGTCCAGCACCCGCAGCACATCGGCCAGGAGGAGGGAGATTTGTTCGGCATGGGCCAGCCGTACCCGCTCCTCGGCCAGTTCTTCGTCCTCGCCGGGGCGGAGGGCGGCGGCCTCAATTTCGGCGATCTGGTACTGGAGGAGGTCTATACGACGGGCCCGTTCCTGCTCGTCCTGCTCCAGGCCGGCCCGTTCCCGGCGGACAGCGCGCACCTGGGCTACCAGGTCGGCCACGCGGGCTCGGGCATCCTCCAGGCCGGCGAAGCGGTCCAGGAGATGGATATGTTCCCGCACCCGCAGGAGGGAGAGGTGTTCGCTCTGGCCGTGCACGTCCACCAGGCCTTCGGCGACCTCCCGCAGGAGGGCCAGGGTTACCGCCCGACCGTTGACGCGGCAGATGCTGCGGCCCTCGGCCCGCACCTCGCGGGAGAGGATGAGGAGGTCGGGCTCGTCGCCTTCCAGACCCTCCCGCTCCAGGATGGGATGCAGGATGGCCTGATGGGCCGGGTCCAGGCGGAAGACAGCCTCCACCAGAGCGCGCTCAGCGCCGGCGCGGACGACGGTGGGGTCCGCCCGACCGCCCAGCACCAGGCTGACCGCGTCAATGATGATGGATTTCCCCGCCCCTGTCTCCCCGGTCAGGACGATGAAGCCGGGGGGGAGGGAGAGGTGGAGTTCGTCTATGATGGCGAAATCGCGGATGTGGACTTCGGAAAGCATGACCTCACATAAAGGGCGGTTAATTAAAAATTAACAATTAACAGTGGTCTATGCTCCGTCGTCGGTGGTCATATCCGTAGCCGGGCGATGGTGGCGCCGATGGCAGTGGCCAGGTAGACTCCGCCCCAGAGGAGGGGCCAGGTGATGCCGGTGAGGGACGCGGCGGTGATGGGGACGTCTATGATGGGAAGGAGGAAGGCCAGGATCCAGGGAAGGGCGCCGATCAGGATGCAGGCGGAGACGACCAGCCAGGTGTAGCGGCCGCGCCGGCGGCGGATGGCCCAGCGGACGGCCTCGGCGATGCCCGTCCCGGCCAGGGGGCCGAGGAATATGGCCAGCCAGCCGGAGGCAGGGATGATCCAGCCAGCGATGAAGGCCAGAGGGAGTGCGACCGCCGCCGCCACCAGGTAATAGACCGGGCGAAATTCGGCGTAGAAGACCCGCTGCTGGCGGTTGCGGCAGGCAGGGCAGATGTAGCCCACTTCTATCTGTACTGCGCAGCGGGAGCAGATGGGCGCTCCACACCGGGCACAGCGCAGGTACGTTTCTACGTTGGGATGGTTGATACAGCGAAGGGGTTCCATGGTACGTATTGCATATTCCGTTTGTAGGAGGGCACGAATAGGTACAGGTATTATCTCTCTCCCAGATACGCCTTTCTTACCCGCTCATCCCGCATCAGTTCCTGGGCCGGGCCGGAGAGGACGACCCGCCCGGTCTCCAGGACGTAGGCCCGATGGGCGATCTTCAGCGCCGCGCGGGCGTTCTGCTCCACCAGCAGGATGGTGGTGCCGCGCGCATTGATCTCCCGGAGGGTCTCAAAGATGACCTTGACCAGCATAGGCGCCAACCCCAGGGACGGTTCGTCCAGCAGCAGCAGCCGGGGCCGGGACATCAGCGCCCGCCCAATGGTCAGCATCTGCTGTTCGCCGCCGGAAAGGGTGCCCCCAAACTGATTCTTCCGCTCCGCCAGACGGGGGAAAAGGTCAAAAACACGCCGGAGGTTCTCCTGAATGGCCCTTTCGTCTTTGAGCGTGTAGGCCCCCATCATCAGGTTCTCCATCACTGTCAAAGTGGCGAAGATACGGCGGCCCTCGGGGACGTGGCAGATTCCCATCTGGACAATCTTGTGAGCCGGAACGGAGTTGAGGACGTGGCCGTTGAACTCAATCCGGCCCTCGCGCGGGCGGACCAGGCCGGAGATGGTGCGCAGGGTGGTACTCTTCCCGGCCCCGTTGGCTCCGAGCAGGGTGACAATTTCCCCCTCTTCCACTTCCAGGTCAATCCCCTTGAGGGCGTGGACATGGCCGTAGTAGGTGTGCAGATTCTCTATCCTCAGGAGCGGCATTTTCACATCTCCTCCTCGCCCAGGTAGGCCTGGATGACGCGCGGGTTCCGTTGCACCTCCTCCGGCGTCCCTTCGGCGATCTTTTTCCCGTAGTCCAGAACAACGATCCGCTCACAGATGCCCATTACCACCTTCATATCGTGCTCAATGAGCAGGACGGTAATGCCCGAATCCCGAATCTGGCGGATCAAGTCCATCAGTTCCAGCGTCTCCTGCTCGTTCAGGCCACCCGCCGGTTCGTCCAGGATGAGCAGGCGAGGCCGAGCCGCCAGCGCGCGGGCGACCTCCAGCCGCCGCTGATGGCCATAGGGAAGATTCTTCGCCAGTTCGTCCCGATACTCGGCAAGTCCCATAAAGTGGATGTATTGCTCCGCCTCTTTGACGATGAAAGCCTCTTCTTTTCGCTGCGCCGGCGGGCGGAAGATGGCCCCCCATACCCCGGCCCGGGTGCGGCGGTGGACACCCGCCATCACATTCTCCAGGACGGTCATATTTTTAAACAGCCGGATGGTCTGGAACGTACGGGCGATGCCCAGTTCGGTAATCTCGTGGGGCCGCAACGTCCGGAGTTGGTCCCACCGCTCCCGAACCGACTGGACGGGCACCCACTGAAGCCACCAGACCGGGGTGATGATTTTCCGGGCCCCCAGGGGCGAATGGGCAATCCGGTGGCCGTTAAAGAAAATCTCCCCTTCGGTCGGGGTATGGATACCGGTGATCAGGTTGAAGATGGTCGTCTTTCCAGCCCCGTTCGGGCCGATGAGCCCCAGAATCTCCCCTTCCTCCACAGAGAAACTGATGTGGTCTACAGCCGTCAGACCGCCAAACTGTTTGGTCAGGTTACGGATTTCCAGCAGTGCCATCTACCCTCCCCGATGGGAATCCTGGGCGTTTCTGTGGCTACTCTTCCTCCCGAATTTCCATCCGGATGCGGCGGCTGGGCCAGAGGCCCTCAGGACGGGCGATCATCATGGTGACCATCGCCACACCCATCCAGGCGTCCCGCCAGGTCTTCAGGAAGCGGAAGATCTCCGGCAGGGTGATCATCCCCAGGGTGCCGACGAAGACGCCGGGGATGGAGCCGGTACCCCCCAGGACGACGATGCAGAACATCACGACCGACTCAATGAAACGGGCCAGGTCGGGGGAGACGACCGGAATGCGGGCTACGTAGAGCGCCCCGGCCAGGCCGGCCCACCCGGAGCCCAGAACGAAGGCCAGCAGTTTCGCCCATGTCGTATCCACTCCCATCGCTTCGGCCGCCGTCTCGTCCTCCCGGATATACATCCAGGCCCGCCCCAGGCGGGAGTTCTCCAGCCGCCGGACGGCGAGGAGCGTCATGACCAGGAAAAAGAGGACCAGGTAGTAGTGATGAAGGGGACTCCGCAATGTTATGCCGAAGAGGACGGTCTGGTCAATACCGCTCAGCCCGTTGGCCCCGCCGGTGATGCCGAAGATGTTGTTGACCAGGGCCAGCCGGACCACTTCGCCGAAGGCGATGGTCACGATACAGAGATAGTCGCCGCGCAGGTGCAGGATAGGGCGGGAGATCAGGTAGCCGAAGAAGGCGGCCACCAGGATGCTGATGGGCCAGGTGAGGACGAGAGGGATATGGAAGTGGAGGTTGAGGAGCGCCGACGTGTACGCGCCCAGCGCGTAGAAGGCGGCATGGCCCAATTGGAACAGGCCCGCGTAGCCGACGATGATGTTCAGGCTCAGCCCCAGAATGGCGTAGATGCCGGTCCGCCAAAGCACCGCGCGGTAATAGTCGTTCAGCGGGAGCGGAAGCAGGATGGCCAGGGCCAGCAAGCCCACCTGCCAGGCCAGCGGAATTCTCCGGAGACGTTCCATCAGGTTCCCCATCGCTCCCTCTACAACTTCTCCGCCACCCGTTCGCCCAACAGGCCGGTGGGGCGGAAGATCAGGATCAGAATCAGAATAACATAAGCGATGACATCCTTCCACTGGGGGGAGACGTATCCGGCCCCCAGCGTTTCTACGATGCCCAGGATCATTCCACCCAGCATGGCACCCGGGATGTTGCCGATGCCGCCCAGAATGGCTGAGATGAAGGCCTTCAGGCCGAACACCCAGCCCAGGGTGAAGTCAAAGGAGCCATAGTAGAGAGCGACGATCATCCCCGCCAGCCCCCCCAGGCCCGGGCCGATGAGAAAGACGGTGGCGATGATGCGGTCCACGTCTATCCCCATCAGTCGGGAGACCTCGTGGTCCAGCGAGACGGCGCGCATGGCGGTGCCGATACGGGTGCGGTAGACGAAGAAGTACAGCAACGCCATTAAGGAAAAGGAGACGACCAGGACCAGCACCTGCATTATGCTGATGCGGACATTGCCCAGAAGGGCGACTTTACCAGCGGGCACCAATCCGGGGGGATAGGTCTTCCAACTGGCGCCGTAGATGTTGCGGGCCAGACTCTCCAGGATGAAAGCCGCTCCCAGGGCCGAGATGACCGGTGCCAGGCGGCCCGCCGAACGGAGGGGGCGGTAGGCAACCCGCTCTATCAGGACGCCGATCAGGGCAATGGTGACCATCACAATCACAGCGACCGGGAAAATAGAGGCCGGCCCTCCCTTGCTCAGCAGGACCAGGCTGAGGCTCAATCCGGTCAGCCCGATATAGGCCCCCCACATAAACAGGTCGCCGTGGGCGAAGTTGATCAGTTTCAGCACGCCGTAGACCATCGTATAGCCCAGGGCGACCAGCGCGTAGAAGGAGCCGATGGTGATGCCGTTGATGAGTTGCTGGAGCAGTTGCTGCATATAGTTTGCCCTCCTTCAGAGTAGCATTCCCCTCATGTGCCTGACTACGAACGTCAAACCGTACAAAAAAGGGGGAGTCCGGGGGCGACCCCGAACTCCCCCCGGCCAGTGCAGAGCCTACGGCGAGGGCTGCTGCGGGTTCAGGATGAACTCGCCCTTCTCGTTGATGACGTAGGCCATGTGGATGGTACCCAGGCGGTCACCCTTCTCATCCCAGCCCAGGATGGGGCCGGTGATGCCGTTGATATTCTTGGCCTGATGGATGAACTCCGCCAGCACCTTCGGGTCGGTGGAGTTGGTCTGCTGAATCGCGTAGCGGATGACGTTAAAGGCCTCGGCGGCCATCATCCACCAGACGCTGGCCGGCTCCTCGCCGTAGCGGGCCTTGAAGTCCTCCACATACTTCTTGGCCTCGGGGACGTTTACGTCCTTCGGCAGCGGCTCGGTGGTGACATAGGTCCCCGCTGCATTCTCCACCCCGGCGATCTGGATCATCTCGGGGTTATTGCAGGCGTTGCCCATCACCCACTGGATTTTCAGCCCCAGGTCGCCGGTCTGCTTCAGGAGCAGGCCGCCCTGCGCATGGTAGCCGGTGAAGTAGACGGCATCCAGGCCGGCGCCGCCGATGCGGGTGAGGATGGGCGTGAAGTCCTTATCGGCCGGGTTGATGGCATCGTAGAAAGCCACATTCAGCCCCAGTTGCTCGGCGTACCGCTTGGTGTGCTCCGCCAGGCCCTGGGCGTAGGTGGAGTTGTCGTGGAGGATGCCGATCTTCTGAGCGCCCAGCACCTCTTTCATAAACTTGGCCGCGAAGAGCCCCTGCCGGTCATCCAGGAAGCAGACGCGGAAGAAGCGCTGGAAGCCCTTCTCGGTGAGCCGGGTGGCGGTGGAGGAGGGGGTGATGTGGAAGATGCCCGCCTGGTTGTAGATGACGGAAGCCGGCTCCGTGGCGCTGGAGTTATACGCCCCGATGACAGCGATGACCTTTGCGTCCACCAGTTTCTGGGCCACCTGGGAGGCCTGGCCGGCGTCTCCGGCGTCGTCCTCCACCACCAGTTCAATCTTGCGGCCCAGCAGCCCGCCAGCCTCGTTCGTCTGATCCACCAGTAGCTGGATGGATTTCAGCATCCCCTGCCCCTCGTAGGCATAATCGCCCGTCAGCGGCAGTTCCACACCGATTTTGATGGGAGCCGCCTCTTTAGGCTTGCATCCGGCAAAGAGGGGCACCACCAGAACGGCCGCGAGAGCCAACAGCAGGACTTTCCGGAGCATGTTTCTCCTCCTTTCAGGATTTGGAATAGGAAACGTTTTAGAGGACGGGATGAGGATAAACGGAGTGCATTCTTTATTTCCCCCTTCACACCTCCTTTACCTTATGGGCTGGCGTAACTATTCAGCGCTGACGGAACATCCGCCTCTCCAGGTCTGGGCCTCCGGGACGGCCTGCGCTGTCCTCCAAGACAGGCGACGGACGATGGACCATCGATCACCGTCGTCTGTGGTCTGTGGCAGGGAAGGCCGATTTCCCATCGGCGCACTCCAGGGCCGATGCCCGCCTGCCCGCCCCTGCCCCCCATCGGCGCCAGGAGGGCGGTCTCCGTCGGGCTGAATCGTTACTGGCTGGCTTCATTTATATCTCAACTGGCCAATTTGTCAAGCCCGTAAGGGGAAGTCCTCACCCCTCCCCCGGCCCTTCGGGCGAAGCCGCTGGGGCGAGGTAAGGATACTCCCACCCGCCCCGGGTCCCAACGCGCGTCTGAACCTCAGAGAAACCAGGCCAGCGCCTCCAAAATCTCCCCGGTAATACGGCGGGCCAGGGCCGGATCGCGCTGGACGAACTGGACCAGCAACCGGTAGGTTTCCCGGCATGCTTCCTTTTCCTGGTGATCGGGGAGGACGGTGCGGCGGGCCACCTCCACCACCATCTCGGCCACAGGTCGGGCCGAAGGCACAGCCGCAGTCCGCCTCCGCTGGCCTGCCGGCCGCTCCTGCTCCGGGGAGATGCCCGCCTCTTCGGCGATGACCCGCCGGAGGGATTGAGCCAGGGTCTGGCCCAGGCCGGCCTGTCGGGCCAGCGCACCCTCCAGGCTGAGCGTCTGCCCATCCCACGCCCGGACCTCGGCCCAGAGCAGGGATTGGCCATCCGCCGCAGGCTGAAGCGCACAGTACCCATGCTGGATCAGATAGGCGATAGAGGCAAAGAGAAGCGCCGCCGCTTCCTGACGGGGGTCCAGAGAGGGGCCGAAGAGGTCTACCAGGACCGTCCGTCGCTGGGCGTCGGCGTAGAAGAACTCGGGGAGGTGCTGGGCCACCACCCCGCTGGCGACCAGCCGGGCACGCCGACGGTCGGCGATCAGTTGGGCGGTCCGGTCGTTCAGACCCACACCGATGCGGAGAGATTCCGGTCGGTCTGGCTCCAGCGGGGCTCCACAGTGCTCGCAGACCGTCCCCCGGTCATCGGTGTACTGTTTGCAGTGGGCACAGATGACCATGATGGTCTGCCCGCACCAGGGACAGCGGGACGCCGGCACCGCGATAGGACGGCCACAGTGCCGACAGACCAGTCCTCCCTCCATCGGGCCCTCCGCTACTCCTCTTCCAGCCTCAGGATGGCCAGGAATGCTTCCTGAGGAAGCACTACCTGTCCGAACTGCTTGAGCCGTTTCTTCCCTGCTTTTTGCTTCTCCAGCAGTTTCCGCTTACGGGTGACATCGCCGCCGTAGCATTTCGCCAGGACGTCCTTCCGCAGCGCCCGGACGGTCTCCCGGGCGATGACGCGGCTGCCGATGGCCGCCTGGATGGGGACGGGGAACAACTGGCGGGGGATGACTTCTTTCATCCTTCGCACCAGCGCCGAACCCTTTTCGTAGGCCTGGTCGCGGTGGACGATGAGCGCCAGCGCGTCCACCGGCTGCTCATTGACCAGAATATCCATTTTGACCAGGTCGCCGGGCCGGTAGCCCTCAAAGGAGTAGTCCATAGAAGCATACCCCCGCGTGGCCGATTTCAGCCGGTCGTGGAGGTCCACGATCATCTCGGAGAGGGGCATATGGAACGTCAGTACCACCCGCTGGCTATCCAGGTATTCCGTTGTCTCGTACTGGCCCCGACGGCGGGTGACCAGTTCCATCACGGGCCCGATGTAGGCGGCAGGGGTAAAAACCTGCACCTTCATCCAGGGCTCCCGAATTTCCCGGATCACCGACGGGTCGGGCAGGTCGGCCGGACGGGAGACCTCCAGCACCTCCCCCCGGGTGGTCACGACCTGGTAGGCCACGCTGGGAGCGGTGGCGATGAGGTCCAGGCCGTACTCCCGCTCCAGCCGCTCCTGGACGATTTCCATGTGAAACAGTCCCAGAAAGCCGCAGCGGAAGCCGAACTGGAGCGCCTGAGAGGTCTCCGGCTCAAAGGTCAGGGCCGCGTCGTTGAGGCGGAGTTTCTCCAGCGCATCCCGCAGGTCCTGGTAACCCTCCGCCTCCACCGGGTAGAGGCTGGCGAAGACCATGGGCTTAGCCGGGCGATAGCCAGGGAGAGGTTCGTCGGCGGGGCGGGCGGCGTCGGTCAGCGTGTCGCCCACGCGGCACTCACGGACGGTTTTCAGGCCGGTGGCGATGTAGCCGACCTCGCCAGTCTCCAGCCGACCCGTCGGTTGCATACCCGGAGTGAAGATGCCGATTTCCACCGGTTCGGTCTCCAGGCCGGTGGACATCAGCATCAGCCGTCGGCCCTTCTCCACTGCGCCATCCACCACGCGCACGTAGGCGACGACGCCTTTGTAGGAATCGTAGTGGGAGTCAAAAATGAGGGCCCGCAGAGGAGCATCAGGCCGGCCGGAGGGCGGGGGGATCTTCCGGACAACCGCCTCCAGCACGGCCGGGACGTTGGTCCCCTCTTTGGCGGAGACCCGCAGGACCTCATGGGGAGGGACGCCCAGCAGGTCGGCCACTTCCGCGGCCACTTCGTCGGGCCGGGCGGCGGGGAGGTCTATCTTGTTGACAACGGGGATGATTTCCAGTCCAGCATCCAGGGCCAGATAGAGGTTGGCCATGGTCTGGGCCTCTATGCCCTGGGAGGCGTCCACCACCAGGAGAGCGCCCTCGCAGGCGGCCAGAGCGCGGCTCACCTCGTAGGAGAAGTCCACGTGGCCGGGGGTGTCTATGAGGTTCAGTTCGTAGGTCTGGCCGTTGGCGGCGCGGTAGGTCATCCGCACCGCCGATGCCTTAATGGTGATCCCCCGCTCCCGCTCCAGGTCCATAGAGTCCAGCACTTGCTCGGCCATCTCCCGGGGGGAGATGGTGCCGGTCAGTTCCAGGAGCCGATCGGCCAGTGTGGATTTGCCGTGGTCTATGTGGGCGATGATGCAAAAGTTGCGGATTTCTTCCTGGCCCATCGGTTTTCATTTTAACAGGGGCGTGGGGATTGTCAAGCGAAGGGATAACCACTAGCGCTGACGGAAAGTCAGCCTCTCCGGGCCTTCGGCCGGAGGACGGCCTGCGCTCTCCTCTGGGGTGAGGAAGGATGAGGCGGGCCGCGATGGATGGCAACCGGATGATACTTCTCGCGGATGGCGATGACAGCCGGAATAAATCCGGGAATCCCCCGGGGGCCTCAGGATTTGCACTCCCCCGGTCTCTCCCTGGGCCACTTTTCGGCGTGGGGAGATGGGAGATACCCGACGTGAAAGGCGATTGCCGGGGTAACTCGCCAGGCCGCAAAAGCCTGTGCGGCTCATTTCCTCCAGCGGTAGCCGTTCCGCAGGGCCTGGCGGAAGTCCTCCTGAATCTGGTCCTTCGTCCGAATCTCCCACTCGTCCCCCTGCCAGCGGTAGAGGAGCAGGCAGTGAATCTGCTGGGCATGGGGGGTACTATTCCAGCGGTGAATCTCCTCGTAGGCCGCCCGCACCCATCCGATGTTGCGGTTGATCCATCCGTTCGGCCCCGTGCCGTCCGGATTCACCGTCCAGTGGTTCGTCTCAGTGATGTAGACGGGTTTATCCCGCCATTTCGCGGGAATGGCCTCTATGAACGGCCGGTAGGCCTGGAAGTCGTAGTAATGCTCGTGCTCTGTGCCGGGGACCAGGGGCCAGTCGGTGAAGGGCCGCAGGTGGGTGATGTACTCCACCACCGGGCCGTGAGTGTAGGTGTGAAGCGCAAAGCCGTCCAGCGCCACGATCCCGTCCAGCATCTCCTTGAAGTATGTCAGCGGGCGGTAGCGGATGCCGCCAAGCCGGACCCAGGGGGTGGTGTTATAGGGGTCCACGGCCCCCGGTACGACCGTTGCGTTGGGCAGGACCTCCTTGATGGCCCGGTAGGCCAGGTTGAAGGCACGGGCGTAGAGTTGCGGGGTAATGTGCTCCCGGGGGTCCGCCAGCCCGCCCGGGTGTTCCCGGACGTTGTTCTGTTCATTCCCGATAATAATGACCCAGGTGTAGTGGGACGGGGGGACCTCCGGATGTTTCAGGTAGAGTTCAACCCAGCGCCTGCAAGTGGCCGCGAAGTTTCCATAGTACTGGGATTCGGGAAGGGTCCCAGCCGGTTCATAGCCGTAGTTGAGGCGGATGACCACGCCGAAGCCGCTGCGAGCCCAGTCCCAGAGTTTCTGCCGCAGGGCTTCGCTGGGCCGCAGGTTATCGGGATGACGGCCGATGGATTCGGTGAAAAGCACCCAGCCGCGACGCCCCGTCCCCTGGAACAGATGGCGGAAGTCCTCCGTCTCATCGGCGCCGGCGCCGTGGATGCCGAAAATCCAGGCGCATTCGCCGAAGGGGAGCGGGGCGTCCTCCACCGGACGGCGGTTGTCGGGTGGGACGTCGGCGGCGAGGTACCAGGCGGCGGCGTAGCCCTCGTGCAGGCTGGGCGTGCGCACCTGGATCCACTGCCCCTCCTGCCCGACCTTTGCCAGGGCCTGCTGAGGGTCTTCCCGAATCTCCAGAATCGTGCCGTCAGGGACCCGCCAGACGATGGGTGTATTCGTTCCCGGGCCCTGACGGAGGTTCAGGTAACCGACCTGGGGGCTCTGGACACGCAGGAGGGTGGGCAGAGGGGGGGCCTCCGCCACCGGCGGGTGGTCGGTGACGTACCAGGCGGCAACCCAGCCCTCCGGTCCCTCTGGCTCCAACCGGACGTTGAGCCATTGGTAGGTGCCCAGTTTCTGCCGGGCCAGCGCGGGGTCCTCTATGACCTTCAGGCGCGCGCCGGGGTAGAGCCGTCCGATGAGGGTATCCGGGCGCACGAGGGGCTGGCTGCGGAAGTTCACCTCCTGGGCTGTCCAGACGTGGGTCAGGTGGCCCGGCGGAGCAGGAGGGGGCGCCGGCAAGGTGGGCGGCGCGCCGGGATCGGCCAGGGCGAAAGAGGCGGAGCCATCGGCCCGCCGCTCCGGGAGCCAGCCCAGCGCGCCGTCGGCGGTGCGGACCTGGAGCCAGCGGCGGCCATCGCCCCCCTGGCGCCAGGCTACCCCCTCAGCAGTGCTCCGGTAGATGAGCGCGCGCGTCCGCTGGGCCGCAAAGTCTGGCAGAGCATACAGGACTGCTCCCTCCAGCGGGGCCATCCACACAGCAGCGGGGACCGGCATCTCTACCGGGGCCTCCGCCGGGGCAAAATCCCGAATCAGCGGAACCAGCACGTCGGCGATGGCGCGAGCGGTATAGAAACTGACGAAAGTCGGCCCGTAAGCGGCCAGGCGGTCCAGCCAGACCTGGAACTCCTCCGGCGACATCGGCGCGCTGCCGTACTCGTCGTGATAGGGGCCCAGGACGGGATAAAGGGGCGGGCGGAAACCCCATTTGAGGGACCATTTCTCATAGTGACCGTAGGTCCACTCATCTATCACCCGGCGGGCCTGGACATCCCAAGGGGTGGGGTCACCCGGAGCGAAGAAGGAACCGTAGGCCATAGGCATCAGGCCACCCCGGCAGATTTCCAGCATCTCGGTGTAGGGAAGGTCGGCGTGGGCGGAGATGTTGGGGAAGGAACAGAGGTAGAGGGCTTCGGGGTTGACGGGACTCCCTTTGAGGACGCGGACCAGTCTCCGGGCGGCCTCAAATTTCCGGCTGCAGGGGGCCTCCATATCAAAGACGAAGCCCTGATAGCCATCCTGGAAAGCCCGCAGGACAACCTGGGCCTCCTCTTCGGGGTCGTCCAGGGTGAGCCAGGTCCAGGCGAAGGGGACCAGGCCGGCTTCGGTGATCCGGCGGACCGCCGGAGCGGAATCCTCGTAGTACTGAGTAGCCTGCCCCACTTTGTAAAGGATGTGGGTCCCGCCGGTCTGTTGAGCCAACTGGATGGCCCGGCCCAGTTCGTCGCCGGCCCGACGCCATGCCCAGACGCCCTTGCCGCGCATGAGGGATGGGCTCATCGTGTGCCTCCTGGACGGCCAGTGCTACGGAGTCCCTGGCAGGTTGTGCTGGGCGTAATCCCCCTCAAACTCGGTGGGGATAGTGCGCAGAATCTCCACCCAGCGGATGATGCGATTGGCCCCCTGCAGCAGTTGCAGGAAGGGGCCCCGGGTTTTCAGTTTACGGGAGGCAATGGCCTGGGTGGCTCCCAGTTTCCCCCGCAGAATGTCCACCCAGACGCCATAGGGGGCAGTAAGGGTGAAGTCGGTGGGCCGCTTCCCCACCCAGACCTCGTCAATTTTCCCGTCCATATTGGTGAAGCCGATGACGGTGGTCTCGTTCACCCCTTTTGTGGGTTCTGCCTCCAGAACCAGCGTGTAGGACGCATTGTGGCCTTTCGCCAGTTCCAGATACTGCGGGTCGGCGTTGGAGCGCCGTCGGACCTCCTCCAGGTATTCCAGGGACGCGAGTTTCATGAGACACCTCCTGTATGTATCGCCGTTCCCAGCGAAACGAATATAGCGCTGACTGAAAGTCCGCCTCTCCGGGCCCTTGGCCGGAGGACGATCTGCGCTGTCCTTTCAAGAGGGACGACGAACCACCGACCCACCGTTGTCTGTGGTCTGTGCTCTGTGGGAGGGAGGCTGACTTCCAAACCGGCGCAAAGGAAGATCTCCCTCGGGCTGACGTTATAAGATACCTCCGGATAAACCAGCACTGATAGCGGAGGGCAATTATTCCATCCGCACCAATACTTTGACCGCGCCGGAGCCGGGGGCGCTCAGGCGGTGGAACCATTCCGCGACCTCCTCATCCAGGGGGATTTCATGGCTGACCAGTGCATCCACATCCACCCGGCCCTGGGCGATGAGGTCTATCGCGGCTGGGAACTCCGCCCATCCTGCCAGACTGCCCTCAATGGAGAGTTCTCCCATCACCACACTAAAGAAGTCCGTCTCCACCGGCTGGATAGGTAGCCCCAGCAGGAAAATCTGCCCACCCTTGCGGACCAGGGAGACCGCCTCGGCGAACGGTTCCGGTGCGCCGGTACAGATGAAGATGATGTCCGGGCCCAGTCCGTCCGTCAGTTCGGAAAGGGAGACGCTGAGGTTATCCTCCAGCGGGTTCAGGACGACGGTTGCGCCCAGTCGGGCCGCCAGCGCGGCGCGAGTGGGGTCCACCTCGGTGACGATGACGGAGCGCGCGCCAGCCAGTCGCACGCACTGCAAAGTGAGCAGGCCGATGGGACCGGCCCCCATCACGACCGCCCGGTCCCCCGGTTTGAGGCGGGAGCGACGGACGCCGTGGAGGGCCACCGTCAGCGGCTCCACCAGTGCCCCCTGCCGCATGCTTACTCCCTCCGGCAGGCGGTGCAACCCGACCGCCGGAGCATTCACGTACTCCGCCATCCCGCCATTGTGGGTGACGCCAATCATATAGATGTTTTCGCACGCTCCCGGGTTCCCTGTCCGGCAAGCCCGGCATTGCCCACAGGGGATGAGGTCCTCCACAACGACCCGGTCGCCGACTTGCCAGCCGGACACCTCGGGTCCCGTCTTCGCGATCGTCCCGGCGAACTCATGGCCGATAATCAGACCGGGCTCGTACATCCCAGTCTGGAACGCCTCCAGGTCGGAGCCGCAGATGCCGCAATAGGCGACCCGGATCAGCACCTCCCCTGGCCCCGGCTCCGGTATTGGGACGTCCGTCACCTCTATCTGTCCGATTCCCTGAAAGACGGCGGCTTTCACTTTTCCCTCCCTCCGCCCAGGAATCTTGGCACAAACTGCGGCCCGTAGCGCGGGCTGTTAGCCTGCAGCACGGGCTGTTAGCCTGTAAAATTGCCGTATTAGCCGGTCTTCACCACCCGGGCGCCCAGTTTCTCCACCGCCGCCTGTACCAGCCCGTCATCCGAAGCGGGTGGGGACGGAGGAGGCGGGGAGGCAGATGGGGGCATCCGGGGCTGAGGGGTTGGAGCGCGGGCCGGGGTTGGGCGCGCCTTTCCACCGGAACCCGCCAGCAACACACAGCGCACTCGCACCGGTCGGCCCAGCAGTTGGGTCAGCGCGTCCTCCACCGCGCGCCGGTTGGCCTCCTCGTCCACTTTGTCCCGATGGAAGGCGTAAGGGAAACCGATCAGCAGCGCTCCGCCTTCCACACTCACCGGCCTGCCGGAGCGCATCAACGCCTCCAGGGAATGGTTGACGGAGCGGAGGAGGCGAAGCAAATCGTTCCATCGCTCTGTTACCTCCTCCACAGAGAACCCCGCCGCCGGTTCTGGAGGGGGCTGTTCCCGAACCGGTGGGGATGTCGGGGTCGGGGCGGGAGAAGGTGCGGGGGGCGGGCGGACCGGCGGGGTAGAGGGCCGCTCCACCATCCGGGCCGATGAAGGGACCGGAGGCGGGGCTGCCGGCTGATGGGGCGACGGCCCCTGCTGGCCTGCACTGGCGGGGCTGGTCCCTTCCTCCGACAGGGCCGCTTCCATAAAAGCCAGTTCCAGCGGGAGTTGGGGCTGCCATGCGGCGCGCGTGTCCGATGCCGCCTGACCAAAGAGACGGACAGCGCGGGCCAGCTGGCGGGGAGTGAAACGGGCGGCCTGGCCCTGAACCGTCGGGCGCAGACTCTCGGGGATGTAGAGGGGAACGGGGGCCCCCAGGCGAATCAGCATCAGAGCGCGCAGATGGTCGGTCATCTGGCGGGCGAATTGGCGGGGATCGGCGCCCCGGTCGGCGGCCTCATTGATAACGGCCAGCCCCCGACTCACATCCCGCGCCGCCAGTGCGTCGGTGAGGGCCAGAACCGCGCCCTCGTCGCCGGTGCCGAGGGCCGTCCGCACCGCCTCCACAGTGACCACCCGGTCGGTGTAAGCCGCCAGTTGGTCCAGCAGACTCTCCGCGTCCCGCATACTGCCGGTGGCATGGCGGGCAATCAGGCTCAGCGCGTCCTCCTCGGCCTGGATGCCCTCCTGCTGAGCCAGGTGCCGGAGCCGGGCTACGATGTCCCCCAGCGGAACCCGCCGGAAGTCCAGCCGCTGGCAGCGGGAGAGGACCGTCGCCGGGATGCGGTGGGGTTCGGTGGTCGCCAGGACAAAAATCGCGTGGGAGGGGGGCTCCTCCAGCGTCTTAAGGAGCGCGTTGAAGGCAGCGGTGGAGAGCATATGGACTTCGTCTATGATGTACACCTTATACCGGGCCTCGGAGGGGCGGTAGCCCACCCGCTCCCGCAGTTCCCGCACGTCTTCCACACTGGTATTGGAGGCGGCATCTATCTCTATCAGGTCCATCAGCCGCCCCTCGTTGATCGCCCGGCAAATAGCGCACTGATTACAGGGTCGGTTGGCCGGTTCCGGGTCCAGGCAGTTGACCGCCTTCGCCAGCAGGCGCGCGGTCGTCGTCTTGCCAGTACCGCGCGGGCCAGCGAAGAGATAGGCGTGGTGGACGCGGCCGGAGAGGAGGGCGTTGCGCAGGGTCCGGACAACGTGCTCCTGCCCGACGACCTCGTCAAAGGTCTGAGGACGCCATTTGCGGTAAAGTGCCTGGGCCATAAACGAGTTAGCCGGTAGTTGGTAGCCAGTAGCCGGGATGGGCCGGGCGTCCGGTCTCAGGGTGTGCCACCGAAGAAGAGGCGAATCACGATGGCTACCACGCTGGCGACCACGGGAAACAGCAGGCCGATGGTCCAGTAGAAATGAGTCCGCATTTCCGCCCGGAGGGATTTCTGCCCCTCCACTAATTCGGTGAAGCGGCGGTCCACCTCGGCGAATCGGCGGTTCATCTCTGCCTGCATCTCCGCAAAGCGGCGGTCCACCTCACCGAACCGGCGGTCCACCTCACCGAACCGGCGCTCCATCTCCGCCCGCAGGGACTGCCGGGCCTCTGCGGCTTCGGCGAACCGATGGTCCGTCTCTGCCTGCATCTCCGCCAGGCGGCGCTCCATTTCACCGAAGCGGCGGTCTATTTCACCGAAACGCTGGCCCACCTCTGCCCGCATCTCGGCCAGGCGGCGCTCCACCTGATCAAAGCGCAGGTCCATCTCCCGCAAGACCCGGGCGATGTCCTGGCTGTTGCGCTCTACCGCTGCTTCCAGACGGTGAATTTCGGCCGCAATCCGCTGGTCCCGCTCATCCAGAAAGCGCTCAAAGTAGGGCGGGAATTGAATCTGGACCCGCTCCAGGACCGATTCCTCCGGGCCGCTCCCACTGGCCCGATATTGGGGCCTGGGTTCTCCGACTTTCAGTTCTTCGCTCATCGGGGTTCCTCCGCCTCACGAGTCACCCTCGCAAAGATGGCTTCCCCTTTCGTGAACATTTGGTAGGGCGTATCCCGATACAACACCGTCAACTCATCCGGCCCCAGGGTCAGAGGGGTCACCCGGTGGGCTCCGACCTCGTAAATCATCGCCGTGCCCGCCAGTGATAGCAGCATCGCGTCATGGGGAGATGGCTCCATCAGCGGCCACTCTCCCTCCCCCCGCATCACCTGGATGACCGAGTCCTCTATACGGGCGACCGTCTGCGGCCGGAACGGCATCTGCAGGTTTTTCACCGCGGCATTCAGGTTGATCCGTTGCGGCGGACTTTCACTGGTGCCGTAGAGGAAACGGCGCCCGTTCTTTCGCTCCGGCAACACGGCGCATCGGAGGAGAAGGACGGTGGACGGGAAAGGAGAACCGGAGCGGTGGGCCAGCCCTTTGTGGACAATGGACATCTCGCCGGGGCGCAGCCGTACCTCCCCCCGTTCCGTCTCCAGCAGGATCACTCCCTGGTGGACCCAGAAGAGTTCATCCTGGTCCAGGTGCCGGTGCCAGGCCAGCGTCCCCTGACAGAGATAGAGGCTCACCATAATATCACCGACGAGAGCCATATCTATCATCGCGAAGGGACGGTCCAGCCGGCGGGCTACATCCTGCAGGTTCAGTTTTTCCAGGGGCATCGGGTTACTCTTTCCCACTCTCCTCCAGTTTGACGCCCAAGATACCGGCCAGGCCGCGCAGGAACTCCACCGGCACGGGGAAGATAATGGTGGAATTTTTCTCTGTGGCAATTTCGGTGAGCGTCTGGAGATAACGGAGTTGGATGGCCGCAGGCACCCGTCCGATGGTCTCGGCGGCTTGGGCGAGGGTCTGGGCGGCCTGGTACTCGCCCTCAGCGTGGATGATTTTCGCCCGCTTCTCCCGCTCTGCCTCCGCCTGTCGGGCCATCGCCCGCTGCATGGTGGCCGGGAGTTCCACATCCTTGATTTCCACGATGCTCACCTTGACCCCCCAGGGCTCGGTCTGCTCGTCAATGATTTGCTGCAACTTGGTGTTGATCCGTTCCCGGTGGGCCAGCAGTTCGTCCAGTTCCGATTGCCCGATGACGTTCCGCAGCGTGGTCTGGGCAATCTGCCAGGTGGCCCGCTTGTAGTCCTCCACCTGAACAATGGCGCTGGTCGGCTCCACAACACGGAAATAGGCCACTGCATTCACCTTGACAGTCACGTTATCCCGGGTGATACACTCCTGGGCCGGGATGTCCAGCGTCACCACCCGCAGGTCCACTTTGACCATCCGGTCAATGAAGGGGATGATGAAGAACAGGCCCGGCCCCTTGGCGCCGATCAGCCGTCCCAGGCGGAAGATGACGCCCCGCTCGTACTCCTGGACGATTTTAATCGCGGCGCTGGCAACCACGATGAGGAAGAGGACGCCAGCGGCAACCATACATCCTAAAGTCGTCAATAGGCCTTGCATGATACCCTCCTATGCGGACAGTCATGGGGAAAATGGTGAAAGCGCTTTCTCTGATTATACCCCAAGAGGGGAGAAGCGCAAATGCATTTGACTTTCCCCAATGACGTGATAAAATATCTATACGATTTCCGGATACCTGTCCACAGAGCGCGCTGGATAGACCGTTCCTACTGCCAGTTTCGCAAGAAGGAGGCGAGAGAAGGCACGGGGCTTCGCGATGCTGGGTATGGCCGATTCCCCGGCATCGCCCGCGCGGCGGTAAAAGCGTTGGCGAGGCCGGGTTTTTTGTGAACGGGTACCGGGTTTGAGGAGAGGAACGATGTCATTGGAATTCACCGCATCATCATCTACCCAGCCGGAGACGGCTGTGGATATGGAAAGTCTGCTCCAGGAGCAGGAGGGGTACGTCGCTCGCCCCGGAGAAATCCGTAAGGGACGGGTCATCCAGGTCACCGAGGATGGTGCCCTGGTGGACGTGGGGCTCAAGCGGGAGGGATTTGTTCCGGCCAGCGACCTGCGTCAGGTACGCAAAGAGATGGGGGAAATCCACGAAGGCGACGAGGTATTTGTCAAACTCCTGGAGAGCGAGAGCGATGGTTATATTAAGGCCTCCATTTATCAAGCCCGCCTGGAGGAGGATTGGATTCGGGCCGAGGAGATGATGAAGAGCGGCACCCTTTACGAGGGGCGCATCTCATCATACAATCGGGGTGGGTTGACGGTTCCGTTTGGTCGTATCCGGGGCTTTATCCCGGTCTCCCAGGTGGTGGGCATCCCGCGCGGCCTGAAGGAAGCGGAGCGGCGCCAGCGGCTGGCCGCAATGGTCGGCCAGACCGTTGGCCTGCGGGTGGTGGACGTTAACCGGGAGGAGAAGCGGCTCGTTTTCTCCCAGCGACGGGCCTATCGGGCCTGGCAACGGCTCCTCCGGAAGCGGCTGCTGGATAGTTTGGAGGTCGGGCAGCGCCGCCGGGGGAAAGTCACCAGCATCACCGACTTCGGCGTTTTCGTGGACTTGGGGGGCGTGGAGGGAATGGTCCACGTCTCCGAACTCTCCTGGCAGCGAGTGGAGAACCCCCATCAGGTAGTCCGGGTGGGGGATGAGGTGGAGGTCGTCGTCCTGGAGGTGAACCGACGCCGGGAGCGCATCGGTCTCAGCATCAAGCAGACCCAGGAAGACCCCTGGACCCGGGTGGGAGAGAAGTACCGCGAAAATCAGTTGGTGGAAGGGGAGGTGACGCGCGTCACCGACATCGGCGCCTTCGTAGAACTGGAGCCCGGGGTGGAGGGATTGCTGCACACCAGCGAACTGATCGGCGCTCCGAACGTGACCCCTCAACAGGTGCTGAAACCGGGCGAGAGGATTCTGCTGAAGGTTCTGGAGGTCAACCCCTCCCGCCGCCGCATCCGCCTGAGTGCCAAACGGGTCCGTCGGGATGAGTGGGAGCGCTGGGCCGCCGAGAAGGCCGCCCGCGAGCGGGCAGCCGCACCGCCCCTTGAGATGGGAGATCACCCCTCCTGCAGCGGAAGCGCCCAACGAACCCATCACTGTCCCTGAGGTGGAGAAGGAGTGATCGGGAATTCAGCCTGCACGATTCCCCCGGCGATGCTCGGGCATGGAACCAACGGGAAAACCGCAGAGGATGCAAAGAGCGCAGACCGGAAGTCTTTGCGCTCTTTGCATTCTTTGCAGCGAATTTGCCACCGATCCAGCAACACCAGAAAGGGCGGTCTATGGCCAAACGAGAGGATAAAGTAGAAATTGAGGGGACGGTAGTGGAAACCCTGCCCGGCACCCAGTTCCGGGTGAAACTGGATACCGGCCACGAAGTCCTGGCCTATCTCTCCGGCCGGATGCGTAAATACTATATCCGCATCCTCCTGGGCGACCGGGTGCGAGTGGAACTCTCCCCGTATGACCTGACCCGGGGGCGGATTGTCTACCGGTATAAGCGACCAGAGGAAGGGGAATTGGAAGGATAGACCATGCTCCCGGCACGCCGGGGGCCATCTGAGACTGGCGTGGCTGCCAGGCCTTTCCCCGTATTCCCCTGCTCTCCCTACCCCCCTCAGCGGAGGCGCGATGGGCGACCATATCCTCGCCATAGACGTTGGCACTCAGTCCGTCAGGGCCCTTCTCTTTAACCTCCAGGGCCATCTGGTCCACAAAGTCCGTATCCCCATAGAACCCTATGTCTCTCCCCAGCCCGGCTGGGCGGAACAAGACCCTGATTACTTCTGGGAGAACCTCTGTGCGGCCTGCCGCCGCCTCTGGCAGGAATCCCCCATCCCCAAAGACGCGGTGGCGGGCGTGGCGTTGACCACGCAGCGGGCGACCATAGTCAATGTGGATCGGGACGGCCGCCCCCTGCGCCCGGCCATCGTCTGGCTGGACGCGCGCCGCACAGAGGGGCTGAAGCCTATCGGCGGACTCTGGGGCCTGGCCTTCCGCCTGATCGGCCTTACCGACACCGTCGCCTACCTCCAGGCAGAGGCGGAGGCGAACTGGCTCCGCGCTTTCCAGCCCGAAATCTGGCAAAATACCCACAAGTACCTCTTCCTCTCCGGTTACCTGACCTACCGGCTGGTTGGCCGGTTCGTGGATTCGGTGGGCTGTCAGGTCGGGTACGTCCCCTTTGACTACAAGCGGCTCACCTGGGCCCGGAAGTGGGACTGGAAATGGCGGGTAGTGCCGATGGACGAGCGGATGTTGCCCGCCCTGATTCCACCGGCCCAGGAGTTAGGGCGCATCACCCCCCAGGCCGCCGAGGCAACGGGCATTCCGGCGGGACTGCCCCTCATCGCCGCCGCTGCCGACAAAGCCTGTGAGGTCCTGGGGGCCGGCGCACTGGTGCCGGAGATCGCCTGTCTCTCCTACGGCACAACAGCGACGGTCAACACCACCAGTCGCCGCTACGTGGAGGTTATCCCCCTCATTCCGCCCTATCCCAGCGCGGTCCCCGGCGCCTATAACCTGGAGGTGCAGATTTACCGGGGTTACTGGATGGTCAGTTGGTTCCGGCGGGAGTTCGGCCTGAGAGAGGAGCAACGGGCCCGGGAGCGGGGATGCGCTCCCGAGGATTTGTTTGACGAACTGGTGAATGCCGTACCGCCCGGCTCTATGGGCCTGATGCTCCAGCCGTACTGGTCGCCGGGGCTGCGGCGGCCCGGGCCGGAGGCGAAGGGCGCCATCATCGGCTTCGGCGACGTCCACACCCGCGCCCACATCTATCGGGCCATTCTGGAGGGACTGGCCTACGCCCTGCGGGAGGGGCTGGAATGGACTCAGCGGCGGCTGGGGGTCCGGACGCGGGGGATTCGGGTCTCCGGCGGCGGGTCGCAATCAGACGCGGCGATGCAGATCACGGCGGACATCTTCAACCTGCCCGCCTCTCGCCCCCACATCTACGAGACGGCGGGCCTGGGCGCGGCCATAGATGCCGCCGTCGGCCTGGGACTCCACCCCGATTTTGCGACCGCCGTCGCCGAAATGACGCGCATCAGCCAGACCTTCTATCCCCGCCCAGAGGTGCGGGAGATATACCAGGCACTATACGAGCGGGTGTATCGGCGGATGTATCGGCAACTGCGGCCCCTCTACGAGGAGATCCGCCGCATCACCGGCTCCCCGCCCCGATAGGGAGACCCATGGAGATCGGCGTAGTCCGTGAAGTAGAGATTCGGGATGAACTCCAGCGGGCGTATCTGGACTACGCGATGAGCGTCATCGTCGCGCGGGCGTTGCCGGATGTGCGCGATGGCCTCAAACCCGTCCAGCGGCGCATCCTCTACGCCATGCACGAACTGGGCCTCCATCCCGGCGCCCCCTACAAAAAGTCCGCCCGCATCGTCGGCGAGGTCCTGGGCAAGTATCACCCCCACGGCGACGCCGCCGTCTACGAGGCCATGGCCCGCATGGCCCAGGACTTTTCCCTCCGCTATCCGCTGGTGGACGGGCAGGGGAACTTCGGCTCGGTGGATGGCGACAGCCCGGCCGCAATGCGCTATACCGAAGCCCGCCTGGCCCCCATCGCCACTGAACTTCTGGCCGACATCCAGAAGGAAACGGTGGACTTCGTCCCCAACTTTGACGACACCCTCCGGGAGCCGGCTATCCTCCCGGCGGCCATCCCCAACCTGCTGGTCAGCGGCTCTTCGGGCATCGCCGTCGGCATGGCCACCTCCATCCCGCCCCACAACCTGGGCGAGGTCTGCGACGCCCTTATTTATTTGCTGGATAACTGGAAGCGGCTGGACGACATCGGCGTGGAGGACCTGCTCCGCTTCATCCAGGGCCCCGATTTCCCCACCGGCGGCATCGTCTATCGGGAGACTCCGGAAGGGGAGGATGCGCTGGCGGCAGCCTACGGCACCGGTCGCGGCCGCATCACCGTCCGCGCCCGTGTACGGCTGGAAATGGACCGCGCCCGTCAGCGGCTGGTCGTCACCGAAATCCCCTACCAGGTCAACAAGAGCAGTCTGGTGGAGCGCATCGCCGAACTGGCCCGGGAGGGCCACCTGGAAGGCATCACCGACCTGCGGGATGAATCCGACCGGCAGGGCATTCGGGTGGTGATAGAACTGGCCCGGGGGGCCGAGCCGGAGGCAGTCCTGGCCGAACTCTTCCGCCACACCCCCCTGGAGAGCACCTTCAGCATCATCCTGCTGGCGCTGGTGGACGGCGAGCCGCGCCTGCTCACGCTCAAACGAGCCCTGCTCCTTTACCTGGAACACCGCCAGGAAATCGTCACCCGCCGCAGCCGCTACGACCTGGAGCGGGCCAAGGAACGGGCCCACATCCTGGAAGGGCTCCTGGTCGCCCTGGACAACCTGGACGAGGTGATTGACCTCATCCGTCGTTCCCGGACGGCGGAGACAGCGCGCACGAACCTGATGCGCCGGTTCAAACTGACAGAAGTCCAGGCTCAGGCGATTCTGGACATGCCCCTCAAGCGGCTGGCCGCGCTGGAGCGGCACAAACTCCAGGAAGAGTACAAAGAGAAGCAGCAACAAATCCGCTATCTGACGGCGCTTCTGAAGAGCCCGGCCAAAATCCGGGAGGTCATTCGGGAGGAACTGGTTGCGCTGAAGGAGAAGTACGCCGACCCGCGCCGGACCGAAATCGCCGGGGCGCGGGCGGCAGTCTCGGCGGAGGAATTGGTTCCGGACGTCCCGGTATGGATTGGGGTGACGGAAACGGGCCAGGTGGCCCGCATGGCCGATGAGGGCGGGCCCCCCGTGCTCCCCGACAAACTGGAGAAGACGGCCCTGCTGGTGGCCCTGCTCCGGGCGTCCACGCGGGACATCCTCTACGTCTTCTCCGCCGACGGGCGGTTTGCCGCCTACCCGGCCCATCAGTTGCCGGAGGGCCCGGTCTGGGAAGAGGTAGTGAGCCACGAAGCGAAGCGGAGGGGCGTGAAAACCATCGGCGATCTGGTCTCCCTGAGTGGCCCCTTCCCGGCCGTTGCCGCGCTGGCCCTCCCTACCGTTCATAGCAGCGAAGCGGAGTGCCGCTATCTGTTCCTGGCCACCCGTCGCGGCATGGTCAAGCGGGTCGCGGTGGCGGACCTGCCCACCGTCGGCTCCGGGACCGTCATCGGCGTCGCGGAGGGAGACGCGGTGGTCGGTGCCGCCTGGACGACGGGCACGGATGAGGTCGTCCTGGTCACCCGCGCGGGCCAGGCCATCCGCTTCCGGGAGGAGGAAGTCCGCCCTATGGGCCTTCCGGCAGGCGGCGTCGCGGGCATCAAGGTAGCGCAGGCCGACAGCCTGCGCCACCAGGAGGACCTGGCGGTGGTGGCGGAAGATGGGCGCGGCAAACGGACTCCGCTCAGCGAGTACCCTACCCAGGGCCGCTACGGGAAAGGGGTGATCACCGCCCGCTTCGCCGCTCCCGGTGTCGGGCTGGCGGGCGCCGCCTGCATCCCGACTGGTGCCACCCTGGTCCTGCTCACCGAAGCCGGCGCGGTCCGGGTGGTAGACACCCGCTCCATCCCCCGAATGGACCGCACCGCACAGGGTCGCCCCCTCCTCTCCCTGCGCAAAGGGGACCGGGTGAAACGGATGCTGGCGCTCGGATGAAGGCGGCCACGAAGGGCACAAAGGGGCACGAAATCATCGGCGCCGTAGGGGCAACCGCCATAGGGGCAGGCCTTGCCCCTGCACAGCCCCATCCCAAAAGCCTTTCCGAAATTCGGCACAATCCGTGCTATCCCATATCACCGGAGGCTTCATGCAGCGCATCTTCTATCCCCAGAGCATCGTCGTCATCGGCGTCTCGGAAAAACCTGATAACCTGGCCCGCACCATCCTCCTCAACCTGCGCACCTTTGGCTACTCCGGTGCCCTCTACGCCGTGGGACGGGAGCGGGGGGCGGCCTACGGCGTCCCCATCGTCCCCTCGCTGGACGAGGTGTCCGACGGCCTGGACCTGGCAGTCATTCTGGTTCCCGCCTCCCTGGTCCCCGGCTTTATGGAAGCCTGCGGACGGAAAGGCATCCGCCGCGTGGTCATTGAGTCCGGCGGCTTTTCCGAATTTTCGGAAGAGGGCCGTCGGCTGGAGGAACAACTCAAGGAAATCGCCCGCCGCTGGGACATCCGCTTCGTGGGCCCCAACTGCATCAGCGTCATCAACGTTTGATCGCCGATGAGAAGGCAACGGATGGATCGGCAATGAAGGGCGTTACAGTTGTCACTTGCTGGATAGCATGGATACTGCTCCTGGCGGCTTGCGCCGCCCCATCCCCGACGGCGGAGATGCCACTATCCCCATCGGCCACCCCCCTTACTCCCTCCGGCCGCATCCGCTCGCCCGCCGTCGCCGGGTCCTGGTACCCCGCCAACCCGGACGAACTGGCGCAGATGATAGATGGGATGCTAGAAGCGGAGGGGGCGGTGGACGGCGCTCCGCTGGCCCTTATCGTTCCCCACGCCGGATACGTCTACTCCGGGCCAGTGGCGGCAGCGGGCTTCCGCCAACTGCGCAACGGGGAGTACGATGTCGCCGTCATCATCGCCTCCGACCACCAGGCTCCGCTTTCCAACCCGGTCTCCGTCTGGGCGGAGGGGGCATGGGAGACCCCGCTGGGGGCTGTGCCGGTGGATGCCGACCTGGCCCAGGCCCTGGTCCAGGCCGACCCCCGCATCACCGCCGATTTCGCCGCTCACCAGGGGGAGCACCCGATAGAGATAGAACTCCCCTTCCTCCAGCGGGTCTGCCCCCATTGCCGCATCGTCCCCATTCTGATGGGCACCGACGATGAGGAGACGGTCCAGGCCCTGGCGGACGCGCTCGTCCGCGCGCTATCGGGCCGGAGGGCCGTCGTCATCGCTTCCTCCGACCTCTCCCATTACCCCTCTCGGGAGGATGCCTGGCAGGTGGACGGGGCCACTCTGGCCGCGATAGAGACGGGAGACCCGGTGCGGGTGCGGGAGACGATCGCGGCGACGATGAAACGGGGCGTTCCCGGACTGGTCACCTGCGCCTGTGGTGAGGGGCCGATTCGGGTGGCTATGCGCGTCGCTGCCGGACTGGGGGCGGATACGGTCTCCGTTCTCCGCTACGCCAATTCCGCCGATTCCCCCTACGGTGACCCCCGGCAGGTGGTGGGCTACGGCGCGGTGATGTTCTGGCGCTACACGCCGCCCGACCTGACCCCCGCGCGGCGGGAGGCGCTCCTGACGCTGGCCCGCCGGACGCTGGAATCCTACCTCACCGACGGGACCCTTCCGCCCTACGAGACCGATGACCCTCACCTGCGGCGGCTTTCGGGGGCCTTCGTCACCCTCCGGAAAGACGGGGAGTTGCGGGGATGCATTGGGCATCTCCGGGCCGACACCGCTCTCTACCGCGTGGTGCAGGAGATGGCCGTCGCAGCCGCTACCGAAGACCCCCGCTTCCCGCCCCTGACGCGGGAGGAACTGGGGCGGGTCCGGCTGGAGATTTCCGTCCTCTCCCCCTTCCGCCGCCTGACCGACCCGACACCGATAGAGGTGGGAACTCACGGCCTGCTCATCCTCAAGGGGGGCCAACAGGGGCTGTTATTGCCACAGGTCGCGGTGGAGGAGGGGTGGGACCGGGAGGCGTTTCTGGAGGGCCTGTGTCGCAAGGCTGGCCTCCCCGAGGGGTGCTGGCGGGAGGGTGCCGCCCTCTACGCGTTTACGGCGGTGGTGTTTGGGGAGTAGAATTTGCCTGTTTTATCCCTCAATGCTAAAATGAAAGGTGAAGCGACCGATGGAATCGTGCAACGGAAGGGGCCCGTAAGCATCTCGCCGTAAATCGTCGAGATATGACCAATTGCCTGTACTGCAAAGGGTGTTCCTGGCTATGCTTGTTTTGGGGGTACCTGATTATGGTCTTACCCCCTCTAAACGGCTATCTGGCGCCGGGTAATTGAGGTTACCCGGCGTCTATTTTTCTCCAATTATCATCTCAGGAGGTGATCCAATGGAAGTCAACTTCAGTTTGGATCGGGAAATTCCAGTGTTGGATTGGACCCCCTATCTGGCAAGCCGGGCCCGGGCGATGAAAAGTTCGGCCATCCGGGAACTGCTGAAATTGACTGAACAGCCCGACGTTATCTCCTTTGCTGGAGGACTGCCGGCACCGGAGTTCTTCCCGCTGCGGGAGATTGAAGAGGCCTGTCGGTACGTGGTTCAGAACGAGGGCGCCCGCGCCTTCCAGTACAGTTCTACGGAAGGGTATCTCCCCCTGCGGGAATGGCTGGCGACCAGTATGCACAAATACGGTGTTCCTGCCGTCCCCAACAACGTCCTCATCACCGCCGGCTCCCAGCAGGGGCTGGACCTCATCGGCAAGGTCTTCCTGGAGCCGGGGGACTCCGTCATCACCGAACGGCCCACGTATCTGGGAGCCATCCAGGCCTGGAATGCCTACAGCGCCCGTTACCGCACTGTCTCCCTGGATGATGATGGCATGGTGGTGGACGAGATAGAGGAAGCGTACCGGGATGTGGTGAAGGAGACGGGCCGTCCACCCAAATTCATCTACGTCCTCCCCAACTTCCACAACCCGGCAGGGGTCACCCTCTCCCTGGAGCGGCGGGAGAAACTCGCCGAAATCGCCACCCGCCTGAATCTCCCCATCGTGGAGGATGACCCCTACGGCCAGTTGCGCTTTGAGGGGGAGGACCTGCCGCCTATCTGCACCTTTGTACCGGAACGGGTCATCTACATGAGCACCTTCTCCAAGACCCTCACGCCGGGGTTGCGGCTGGGCTGGATCGTCTGCCCGGAAGTGCTGATGAAGCAATTCGTCATGGCCAAGCAGGGCTCCGACCTCCACACCGGCACTTTCGTCCAGTACATCGCCAACGACATCTGCCAGCGGGGCTTTCTCAAGCCGCACGCGCAACGGCTGCGGCGGGCCTACAAGGAGCGTCGGGATACTATGCTGGACGCGCTGGCCGAATTCTGGCCCGAGGGGTGCTCGTGGACCCATCCCCAGGGCGGGCTCTTCCTCTGGGTACGCGTGCCGGATCCCATCAACACCACCGAATTCCTGCGCCGCGCGTTGGAGGAAAAGGTGGCCTACGTCCCCGGAGAGAATTTCTATCCCAACGGCGACGGCGGCTTCAACGCGATGCGGCTCAACTTCTCCTACTCCCCGCCGGACCGGATTGTGGAGGGCATCCGGCGGCTGGGGGTCGCGCTGAAGAAGGCCCTCTCGTAAAGCCGACGTTCGGGAACCGGCGGGGTCTGAGGCTGTTTTGCCGCCTCAGACCCCGCTGCTGACTGGTACGTCTGAACCTCAATCCCCGGAGGTTGATTCCTGTGTTCTGGAAAGCGTTCCTCTCTACTTTCGGACTGCTGTTGCTGGCGGAACTGGGTGATAAAACCCAACTGGCCGTCATTGCACAGGCGTGCAAGTTCAACCAGCCATGGGCCGTCTCCTTGGGGGCGACTCTGGCGCTGGCCATCGTGACCGCGCTGGGCGTGGTCGTCGGGCAGGCCCTCATCGCCATCGTCCCGGAAGCCGTTCTGCGCAAGGTGGCCGCCGCCGCCTTCGGGGTAATGGGAGTCCTTATGTGGGTGGAAGTGCTGTGAATCCCGCCTCCGGATGGCCAGCGCCCTTCTTTCCGGGGGCGTCGCTGAATCGTTCCCATCTTGCGACCCTTTTATGCTAATAGTTAGCAGCCAGCGGCCCTCTCTGCTATCAGAACGCCCTATGGAACCGAACGCGAAGAACTTCTGTCGCGCCCTGGGTATAGACGTCGGCGCTGCAACGGTTAAAATCGCCGCTGTAGACCGCGCGGGGAACCCCCTCTGGCACCACCTGGAACCGACCGAGGTGCGGGTGGAGGAGCAGGTGGACCGATTTCTGGCCCTGGCGCGGGAAGCCGTTGGCCCGCCAGAGGGACTGCCTTTGGTCGCCACTGGCTACGGCCGGGGGCTGGTCCGGCAGGCCACCCGCCGGATCACTGAGATCACCTGTCACGCCCGTGGGGTCTTCCGGGAACTGGGCCACGGCGGGACGCTGGTGGACATCGGGGGGGGGCAGGATAGCAAAGTCATCGCCATCGGCCCCAGGGGGGAAGTGCTGGACTTTGTGATGAACGATAAGTGTGCTGCCGGGACCGGCCGGTTTCTGGAAAACGCCGCCCACCGATTGGGCGTCCCCCTGGAGCGAATAGGGGAGGAGGCCCTGGCCGCGACCGATGAGGTCTCCATCTCCAGCACCTGCACTGTCTTTGCCGAATCGGAGGTCGTCTCCCTTATCGCCCACGGGGTAGAGGTCGGGCCCATCCTGGGCGGGCTCCACCGCGCGCTGGTCCGTCGGGTTGTGGCGATGATCCGCACTGTGGGGCTAACCCCGCCGTTGATGCTCTCTGGAGGCGTCGTCCGCAACCCGGCGGTCCGCCGAATGCTGGAGGAGGAGACGGGCGAGCGGGTCATCCTGCCCCGCCACCCCCAACTGATGGGAGCATACGGGGCGGCTCTGCTGGCGTTGGAGAACGGATAAGCAGAGCCACCGCAGACCCCACGGTTATTTCCCCTTCAGGAGGTGTGAAGATGAGTTGTTGTACCAGCACCCCAAAGTGAAAGAAGGGATCACCGTGGGCGTGCCGGACCCGTACAAAGGGGAGCGGATCAAGGTGTACATCGTCCTGAAAGAGGGGGAGACGGCCACCGAGGAGGAGTTCATCGCCTACTTCCGCCAGAACCTGACTCCCTACAAAGTCCCCTTGGAGGTGGAATTCCGCACCGAACTGCCCAAGAGCGCCATCGGCAAGATTCTGCGGCGACAACTGCGGGAGGAAGAAATCCGGAAGGCCCAGGAGATCAGATCGTAGCAACCCGTCCTTAGTAGTCAGCCACACAGCAAGCGGCGTCAAAGCGGAGGATATCCTATGCCACCTTCCATTCACCACATCGCCATTGCAGTGAACGACCTGGATGCCGCGCTGGCCTTCTACCGGGATGCCCTGGGGTTGGAAGTGTCCGAGCGACGGGAAGTCCCCGAGGAGGGGGTGGAGATTGCTTTCCTCCCCG
The DNA here is from genome assembly GCA_036172315.1 of Anaerolineae bacterium. Taxonomy (GTDB): domain Bacteria; phylum Chloroflexota; class Anaerolineae; order B4-G1; family DUEL01; genus SpSt-77. The sequence goes on from JASFBC010000164.1 coordinate 30,488, forward strand.
CCGGGGAGGGGGAGATAGAACTCCTGCGCCCACTGGGCCCCGATAGCGGCGTGGCCCGGTTTCTGGAGAAACGCGGGGAAGGGTTACATCACATCTGCCTGCAGGTAGACGATATCACCGCCGCGATGGAGCGATTGCGGGCCGCCGGCGCGACCCCGCTGAGCGAAGAGCCCCGCGTCGGCGCCGACGGCACCCGTTACGTTTTCATCCATCCCAAATCCGCCCACGGCGTCTTGCTGGAACTCTACGAGAAACATCCTGCCCGTTCGTAGCAGGCATAAAAACGGAGGGGCGTGCTGTTTCTGCAACATGCGCTCTCTGACATGCCCCCTGCAACCTGCTCTCTGCTCCCGGTTTGAGGACGCCCCCTATCGGGTCCTCATCGCGCGCCTCTCCCCCCTGCGGGATGTGGACCGCTCTCTCCCCCACCGGTTTCTCTTCCACGAAGTCCGCCGGGCGCTCCCTGAGGCATATGTGGACCTGGCCTTCTTCCCGCCGGACAGGAAAGAGGACCCCCTTCCTCCACTGACCGGCATCCACTCCCACCGCCTGGCACGGGACTTTGACCTGATCCTGGTTTCCAATGCGTACATCCTGGAACTGCTCAATCTCCCCTGCATCCTGCTCCGCTCCGGCATCCCCCTCTTTGCCGGAGAACGCTCGGAGGGCGACCCTCTCCTCCTCCTGGGGGGCTCCAACGCTATGGCCGTGCAGGCCATCATCCGGGAGGACGGCGACGCACTGGCAGACGGCATCTTCTTCGGCGAAGGGGAGGGGCGGGTCGGGGAAATCGTCCGCGCCCTGGCCGGGGGAGGCAGAAGGCAGGAACGGCTGGAAGCCGCCGTTGCCTCCGGCCCTGGCCTCTGGGTCGCCGGAACCCGCCGCCGAACTGTCAAGGCAGTCTGTCGGCCTCGCCCGCAGGACCTCCCCACCCTCTTCCCTCTCCTGGATACCCCCGAGGCCCACACGGCCCACCTCCAGATCACCTGGGGCTGCCCCGCCTTCTGCTCCTTCTGCTTTGAGGGGTACGACCGCAAGCCCTACCGGGAACTTCCGGCGAGGGAACTCCTCGCGGTGGCCCGGCAGTTGAAGCAGGCCCAGGGCGCGGAGGAAATCGGCCTCTACAGTTTCAACTTCAACACCCACGGGGAAATCTTTGACCTCCTCCTGGAACTGCACCGTCTCTTTGACCGGGTGAGCCTGAAGAGTCAGCGGGCCGACATCCTGTGGCGGGTGCCCGGTCTGATAGAGGCCGAACTGGCGGCGGAGAAGCGGGAATTTACCCTGGGGATAGAGGGCATCAGCGCCCGGCAGCGGGCGTTCCTCCAAAAAAGTCTCCCCACCGATGAGATAGCCGCCCTGCTGGAGCGGTTAATTCGGGAGCCCATCCGCCGCATCAAACTCTTCTACATCCTCACTGGCTATGAGACGGAGGATGACCTGGGCGAGTTCCGGGCCTTTGTCCGCTGGCTGGGGGACATGCGAGCGGCCTCCCCCTCCCAGCCTCGGGTTATCTTCAGCATCGGGCCGCTGGTGCGGATGCCCTTCACCCCGCTCCGGTACGACCGGCTCTTTCTGGAGGAGAAACCATGGCGACCCCTGGTCGGCGCAGTCCGCTCTGCCTGCGAGACCCATGGCTTTGAGTTCCGTCTGGCCTTTGACTGGGCCGAGTATGCTACGACCCAGGTTCTGGCACTGGGGGGATACTGGCTGGTGGAGCCGCTGGTGACACGGGCGCGGGAGGGGGCCTTCTACGACCGTCGCTTGCCCCGGGGATACTGGGAGGCCCTGCGAGCCTGGATGGAGCGCGCCGACCTCTGGAGCAACTCGTTCTTGGGCGAGAAAGGCCCCGATTACCCCTTCCCGCTGGAATTCGTCCAGACCAACATCCCGGCGGATTTCCTGTACCGGCAGTACCAGGCGGCACGCGCCGGCCTGGACCCGGGATACTGCCTGGGAGACGGAAGGGAACCGGGGCAATGCCGGGGGTGCAGCGCCTGCCCGGACGAGGAGCACCGTCGGGCGATCCTGCATCACCGCATTCGCGTCCCCGACCTGGGGCCGTATCTGGCCGAATTGCAGGATGTGGTGAACCGCAAGCGGCGACTGCGTCCCATCCACTACCGCTTCCGCACCGACGCCGCGCTCTCCGGCGTCCATCCGGCATTCCTCAACGCCCTTGTCTTCCGGCAAATATTGACCCACGCGCCCGAACTGACGGATAACCTCCTCAGCGTGCGGGAGGCACTCTTCACCGTCCCGCCCAACAACCGCCGTTTTCCGAGCCTGGGCGGGGAGACGGTTTTCGCCCTGCGAGCCTGGGACGCCGACGCGCTGCGGGCGGCATTATCTGCTCTCTCCACGCTGGGGGAGCCGGTGGAAGATTTCACCCCCGGCGTTTTTACGAAGGCCTATCTGGCACTCTCTCTCCCTGTCCCGCTTCCGATGGCGCGCGCGGCGCTGGAGGGATACCTGCGCGAGGCCTATGTCCCCTTCTCTCTGCGGCGGGAAGGGAAGGGATACGGGATAGAGGTCCCCCCGCGCGGGCTAAAGAAAAAAGTGCTGTTCGGGGGGCATCTGGAGGATCAGGAGGAGAGGACGGCCATCGTGCTGGAGGTCGGGCCGAAGTTTGACCTTCGGGCCTTGCTGGGGATCGTGGGCTGTGACCTGCGGGCGGGGGACTGCAGGGTGGAGGTCAGAAGCATCCTTTTCACTTGACCATCGCCATCCCGATGAAACCGCCCCATGGCAGGGGTGAGGGTCGGCGAAGAATTCCCCAGGGGAAGAGCGTGGTACGCCATATTACGGTCGCCTGCGGCCCGGCGACGGAGCGCACCAGCCGCCGGAGTTCCCCCACGCCGTAGAAATGGGCAGCGCTGTAAACCGACGGGCGGAGCCGGCTGCCCAACCGCCGGGCCAGGCCCAGCGGGCTCCAGAGATTGAGAACACCGAGAAGGACGCCGCGCCGGGCCACCCGGAACGCCTCCGCCAGTGCTTCCCCCGGGCGAGCCAGAAACTCCAGGGTGGTAATCATCACCGCCAGGTCCACCGCCCCGTCGGCAAAGGGAAGGCGATGCGCGTCGCCCCGAACCAGGGGGAGGCCGTCCAGCGCCCGCGCCTGGGCCAGCATCGGCGCGGAGAGGTCCAGCCCCAGGGCCCGAAACCCCTCGTCCCGCAGCCAGCGGGTAAAATGACCCGTCCCACAGCCGATCTCCAGGACGGTCTGGGTGCCGGGGAAGGCCGCCATCAACCGGCAAAGCAGGCTTTTCTCCTGCCGGTCGGCCTCTCGCCCCTGAGGAGTCTCGTACCACGCCTCGTAGCGGGCCGCAATCTCCTCGCCAAAGACCCCCATTGTCACCTACGCGCCCCCGGGTCGCGGACAGGCGTTGGAGAAGGTAACGACCATCACCGCGTCCCCCTTCTCTGCGGCCTGGTGGAAGGCCTGCTGGAGCGCGGCGAAGACCTCCCCCTCCTCCCCCCAGACCACTGTGCTCATCGGGCCCATCTCCACCTGTAGGTCATATTTCTGCAGGATCCGCACGGCTTCCCGGATAATCGGCCCGATAGAAAGTTGCCGCAAGGGATAAAGGCTGACCTGAGCTGAAATCTGAGCCATCTCCCTCCTCCCGTCCCGGGCGCCTCCGACGCCACAGGCGCTTTCGGTAGCGGTGGCCCTGCCCGGTAGAGGCGGCGGAAAGGCCGGCCCGCCGCTCTTGCCGCTCCAGCAGCGCGGCCACAACCCGGGGGACCACCTCCCGGCCCACAAAGGCCAGAGCCGCCCCCAGCACGGGTAGGATGCCCGCGGCAGGTCGGCGATCGGCGATGCGGGCCGGCGCGGGCATCTGCGCAAGAGCCGGGGCCGTGCCGGCCCCAGTCACCTCCTCCCCAGCGAATATTGCCCCGGTCGGACAGACCTCCAGGCAAGCCTTGCATCCCTGGCAGAGGGACCCCTCAATCGCCACTACTCCGCCCACCAACCGGATCGCCCCCGTCGGGCAGACTTCCAGACAATGGCCACAACCCGTACACCGGTTCCAGTCCACCTGCATCGTCATGTTCACAGGGCACCTCCCCTGACCGATGTCCGGAGCGCGTTACCTTCGCAGCGTCGCCATCAGGCAGCGTGGGAGAAGGAGCAGGTCCAGCGCCGCCCCGATGTCCGGGGCCACCACATCGGCGGCCTGGAAGCAGGAGACGGCCAGCCCCTCCGGCCCCAGAACGGCGATGCCCCGCGCGGCCCACTCCAGCATCCGGACGTCGTTGGCCCCGTTGCCAATGGCGACCACGCGGTCGGCTCCCAGTCACTCCATCAGTGCCGCTTTCTGCTCCATCTCACTCTCCGCCCCCAGACGATGCGGGGTAGCCCTCAAATCCTCTGCCACCACCGTTAGCACCCCTGAGTGTCCGCGCTCACCAGGTGAACAAGGCGAACAGTGAGGGCCGGATGCAGTCGGGCGACCCGCTCCCGAACGCCGGACAAGGGCGCCCCATCCAGCGCCACCAGCCCGTTCAGGTCCAGGAGAGGTGCTCCAGACGAAGCAGGCCACGGGACGGGATAACGATCTCCAGCAAGAGGGCCCCCTGAAGAGCCTACAGTTTCTCCAGGTCAACCTGGGTTCCCGCCGGAAACGGACGGACGACCTCCGGGCCCAGTGCCTGCCGCAGGAAATGGAAGGCTGTCTCTCCGGTGCAGTGACTGGGGGAGACCCGGCGCGGCGAGAGCGCCCGCAGCCTCTGATGGACTCGCTCCAGGTGGTCCGCGTCGGCGCTAATGAGGTGAGTGCCGCCGAAAACGGCGACGACGGGCCGCCCAAAGACCCGTTCCACATGGGCCAGCGTGTTCAGGAGCCCCGCGTGGCAGCATCCGCAGAGCAGGACCAGCCCCCAACGCGTCTCCAGAACCAGCGACATGTCATCCCGGTACGGGTCCGGCTCCATGCCGGATTCACCGCAAACGAAGTGGTAGGGACTCCGGCCCTCCGGCTCCGTCCGGTCGGTCACTTCGCCGGTGGTCCAGACGCCGGGAAGGATTTCCTGGGGCTTGGGGCTCAGGTGCAGGTCAGCCTGGCGGCGGAGGCTCTCTGGGGGGACCGTCATCCCGATAGAGCGCATCTCCCCCTCCTGTGGCGAGTCCGGGGAGCGATAGATCGGCATCCCGACGGCCCGCATTTCCGCCTCCCGTTGCGCGAAGCGCTCCCTCAGCACGTCGGGATGAGCGTAGACGAGGAGGCCGGGGCGCCGTTCCAGGAGCATGGCCAAACCTCCAGCGTGGTCCCGGTGCCCATGACTGAGGACCAGGGCCCGGATGCTCCGGGGGTCCAAGCCCGCTGCCTTCATGTTGTGCAGGAGCACCGTCCCGCTGGCCCCGGTGTCAAAGAGCACAGGTCCCTCCGCCGTATCTACCAGGACGGAGAACCCGTGCTCGCCCCAGAAAGGGGTGTAGGGAAGGACCGCGTTATCCACCAGACAGGTCAGTTTCATTTTTCTCCAGGTCGGCCAGGCGCCGGGTAACTACCTCCAGCCGCTCCTTGAGCCATTCCGCTTCCTCCCGCAGCGCCTCTATTTCCTCCTCACGAGTAGGTGGAGCGGGTGGTCCCCACCAGGCCGGTGGGTAGCCCCGGCGAGCCCAGTGGCACCAGCCGCGACCCCAGCCGCCCCAGCAGGGCCACCGCCACCGGCCCCAGAAGCCGCACCCCGGGCCCGGGTTGGCGAAGCCGGGCACGTCGTATCCGGCGCAACAACCCGCCGCCCGACCGGTCATCGGGCCCATACCCATCGGTCCAGTCCGATCTCCTGCAGGCATCTTGCTCACCTCCTCTCCAGTTGGGAATACGGGAGTTTTCGTAACCCCCGGCGGCTTCGCCGCCAGGGGGAGGGGTGAGGACTAAACCACCGCCTGGTAGGTAGTTGGCAGTTTTCCGCCTTTCCTACACCTCTATGCCGAATACCGTCCGCATCAGGAGGCCGATGCCGAAACTGACCGCCGCCACCGCCAGACTCAGCCCGGCCATTTCCAGGAACCGCCGCCGGAAAGGCAGGTCGCGGGCTATGGAGATGTAGTAGTTGAAGAAAGCGATGATCAGAACCGCCACCGTCAGCATGGCGGCCAGGCAGAGGTACGGGTTCTTCAGCCACAGGTACGGCAGGATAAGGGCCAGGACGGTGAAGATGTAGGCGACACCGGTATAGAGGGATGCCCGCAGCGGGTCCCGCCCGCCTCCTTCGGCTTTCGTGGAGAGGTACTCCGAAGCGGCCATAGAGAGAGCGGCGGCGATGCCCGTGATCGCGCCCGTCATTGCCACCAGTTGGGTGTTCTGCAGGGCGAAAGTCAACCCCGCCAGCGCGCCCGTCAACTCCACCAGGGCATCGTTCAGCCCCAGGACGATAGAGCCGGTATACCGCAGCCGCTCCTCGTCCAGCATCGCCAGGAGAGCCTCCTCGTGCGCTTTCTCCTCTCGCGCGATGGCCCCGACGTCGGGGATAATGCCCTCCATCCGGTTGTAATTGTCCTGCGCTCCCTCTTCCCCCCGCTCCATCCGTTTCACTGCGAAGGTGATGCCCAGGACCTTCCCAACCAGGGCATAAAACCAGATTTTGAGCCAGTCCGGGCGGACCTCCTGTCCGGTGAGACGCGCCCAGTAGCGGGAATGGCGCAGTTCGTCCGCCGCGATGCGCTCTAGGACGGCCCGATTCCGGGGCTCCCGGACCGTCCGCGCCAGCCGGGCGTAAATGAGGTGTTCGGTCAACTCATCCCGCTGGTAGGTCAGCAGGGTCTGCTTTTCTTGAGGAGTGAGGGCCAGTTCGGGCATATTCCGTACTCCCGTGCTTCGTCTCACGTCTCGCGTTTCCCTTTTATCCCCAACCCCCGGGCCACCTTTTCCGTCAGAGCATCCAGGTCGCTGTTGGCATACTGCTCCACCCGCCCGCTATCGCAGAGACGGGCCAGTTGGGGGTCCAGCGGCAACCGGGCCAGCACGGGCACACCCAGCAGGGCGGCTGTGTGCACCGCCTGACTGGGGCCGAAGACCCCAATCTGTTCCCCACACTTCGGGCAGATCACGTAGGCCATGTTCTCCACCAGCCCGAGGATAGGCACGCCCAGGTGCTCCGCCATCCGCGCCGCCTTGCGGACCACCATTCCGGCCAGGTCCTGGGGCGAGGTGACCAGCAGGATGCCGTTGACGGGGATGGACTGCATCACCGTGAGGGCCGCGTCGGAGGTGCCCGGGGGCAGGTCCACCACCAGTACGTCCAGGTCTCCCCAGAGGACGTCGCCCCAGAACTGTTGGATGGCGCCGCTGATCAGGGGGCCCCGCCAGATCACCGCTTCGTCCTCATCGGGAAGGAGCAGGTTAATGGACATGACCCGGATGCCGGTGGAAGTTTGGGCAGGGAGAATGCCCACAGGGCCCAGAGGCGGGGGCTCACGTAAGCCGAACATTCGGGGGATGCTGGGGCCGGTGATGTCGGCGTCCAGAATGCCCACCCGCTTCCCCTGGCGGCGCAGGCCCACTGCCAGGAGCGCCGCCAGCGACGACTTGCCCACGCCGCCCTTGCCGCTCATCACCGCCAGGGTCCGATTTATGTGATTGAGATGAGCGGCGACGCCGCTCTCCTGCTGTCGGCGTTGCTCCCGGGGCCAGAGGCGGGCTTTCTCCTCCGGCGTCATCTCCCGCAGGGAAATCCGGACATCCCGCACGCCGTCCAGGGCCATGACCGCTCTCCGGGCCTGCTCCACGATGCTCTCCCGCAAGGGACAGGCCAGGGTAGTCAGTGCCAGGGTAAAGGAGACGACGCTATCCTCTACCTGCGGGTCCTGCACCATGCCTAATTCCACAATATTCCGGCGCAACTCCGGGTCCACCACCTGCGCCAGCGCGCTGCGGACTGCTTCAGCGGTCAACATAGGTCTCTCCCTTTACGTCTCCCGCATCCCTGCATTCCGTACTCCGTCAATGCAGCCGCTCCGGATGGTCTTCCAATCGGCCCTCCAGATAGGCTTGCACGGCGTCATCAATGCGGGCGATGTCCGTGAGGACGGGGCGGATGCCGGCCTGTCGCAGGCTCTCGTAGGCCCCGGCACCCATCCCCCCCGCCAGGAGCACCTGACAATCGGCAATAGCCGCGATCATCCGGGCGTGGCGGCTCTGCGCGGCGGGGTCAAATCCGTGGCCGCGCGCTCCGGCGCCGTAATGATGTTCCGAATGGTGCTCCCCGGCAAAGTGAGTATGCCCCATCTTCTCCCGGACTTCCCGGCCGGTTACCCGGCCTTCTTCCACCGTAATGACCACGTAGAGTGGAGCGCGACCGAAGTGCTGGCTGATGGTCACGCCATCGTCGGATACAGCGGCGATCTTCATCGTTCCTCCTGAATGGGATGTTCTTCTATATGCTGATAGTATCGCTGCAGGAAATGGTCCACCATTCGGCGGGTCTCCTCCAGGTCCTGAACCCAGAACCGAAGCACCTCGTCCCCCAGGGGGGTCAGGCGGTAGACGCGGCGGGGCGGCCCCTGGGTCTGCTCCCGGTCCCAGGCAGAGACGACCCAACCCTCTTCCTCCATTTCCCTCAGTGCCCGGTAGACGACGGTAGGGTCAAATCCCCCCAGGCCAAAGGACTCCAGTTGTTCCAGCAGGGTGTAGCCGTGGGCGGGGCCGTGGTGCAGGAGCAGGAGCAGCGCGGGCTCCAGAAACCGCACCGCTCGGCGGGAACACCCTCGCCAGCGCCATCGGGGGCCTCTCCCTTCCATTCCCTATCTCCTGGCCTGCTTTTGCAGGTATTATACCCCACTATTGGCAATTTGTCAATAGAAAACCTGCCCGTACCGGAGCGAATCATCTATTCCCGGCACCCTGCCTGCTGGCACCTTATCCCGCCAGTAACTATTCAGCCCGATGGAGATCGCCCTTTTGGCGCCGATGGGAAATCGGCCTCCCCGTCGCAGACCACAGACGACGGTGGTCGGGGGTCCGTCATCCATCTTGAGAGGAGGGCGCAGGCCGTCCGGAGGCCGCAGGCCCAGGGAGGCTGACTTTCGGTCAGCGCTGAATAGCCAGCAGAGATCGCACCACCAGGGTGGCGTACGAGCCGGGGGGAAGGGCAAAGGTCAGGGTGATTTTCTGCCGTCCGGGGAAGCGCTCATCGGGGGCGGGAGGGGATGCAGAGACGTCGGAGGGCCGGAGGATCAGTTGCCGCTCCCCTTGGGGGAGGTAGGTGCGGCGGAGGATGCGTGATTTCAGGTCGGAAAGGGCCAGCCCCTCGGCCCGCAGCACGTCCTCCACGACCTTTCTAATCAGCGGATCCCTGTAGATGGCGCGATGGTGAGGGAGCGGAATGGTCATATTGGCGGGCAGGCGAGAGGAGAGAGCGGGGAAGAGAGGGAGTATCTCACCGGCCACCTCCACGAAGCCGGAAGGGGGGCCCAGGTGGGCCTGCAGGTAGCCGGCCGCGATGCGATTCCAGAGAAAGGATTGATAGGCGGCCAGATAGAGGCTCAGCACGCGCGGGGTGACCAGGTTGAGCGCGCGGCGGAAGTCGGTGGGGTGGTCGCAGAGGAAGGTGAGGACAGAGCGCAGGTTGGAGGGGCGAGGCGCCATCTCCAGGAGGGTCCGCCACTGGCCCCAGCGGAGGGCGGCCTCCTGTTTGAATGCTCGCACCTCCGCCGGGTCGCCGACCAGGGGTTCGGCCAGAACGGCCCGCAAGGCGCCCTCGGCGTCCCGCCGGAGGATTCGCCGCCCCGGAAAGTCCCCGGATTCTGTCCGCGAGCCGAAGCGCTGGACGTCAAAGTAATTGGGGATTCCCTCCTCCGCCGCCGTCGCCAACCGCCCGCCCAGGCAGTCGGCCTCGGACGAGGAGAGGTCGCGCACCGTCACCGCAAAGCGGTTGCCGACCAGGTCGGAAGGGGTCAGGGGACGGGGAGCTCGGCCCACCCGCTCGGCGGTGAACCCGGGCCCGCTCAGATGGTCGGGTCCTAGCCCGCGCGCCGTCGCGTACTGAATCGCTACCGCGTCCCGGTCTTTGAGGGCGGGGAAGGAGAGAGCGGAGAGGGGGAGGCGGAGCATCCGGGCCAGATACGCCTGGACCTCCAGCGTGGTGATACCCCGCTTCTGGACCCGGTAGAGGGCATAGGGACCATCGCCTGAGGGGAAGCGAATCTGCTCCTCTACGAGGAAGTCTTCCGGGACGACTTTGAGGCGCATGGCGCTGCGCAACTCTATAGGGGCAGGGGCAAGCCCTGCCCCTACTCCGCCAACACGCACGCGAAAATCAACGGCACCACGATGGTCGCATCTGACTCCATCATGAAGCGCGGGGTATCTATCCCCAGTTTCTCCCAGGTAATCTTCTCGTTGGGCACCGCGCCGGAATAGGAGCCGTAACTGGTGGTGGAGTCACTGATCTGGCAGAAGTAGCCCCAGAGGGGGATGCCTTCCCAGCGCAGGTCCTGCCGCATCATCGGGACGGCGCAGATGGCGAAATCACCGGCGATCCCGCCGCCGATCTGGAAGAAGCCCAGTTTCCGGTGAGCCGTCTCTTTCCGATACCAGTCCGCCAGGGCCATCATATACTCAATCCCGCTGCGGACCGTGTGAACGTTGCGGATCTCCCCCCGGATGCAATGGGCAGCGTATATGTTGCCGGTAGTGGAATCCTCCCATCCAGGGACAAATAGAGGCAGGTCTTTCTCCATCGCCGCGTAGACCCAACTATCGCGCGGGTCAATCTGGTAGTAAGGGGCCAGTTTCCCGCTGCGCAGGATGCGGTAGAAGAACTCGTGGGGGAAGTACCGCTCCCCCTTCCGGTCCGCCTCCAGCCACTCCTCCAGGATGGCATGCTCTATCCGGCGGATGGCCTCCTCTTCCGGGATACAGGTATCGGTCACCCGATTCAGGTGGCGCTCCCAGAGGGCCAGTTCGTCCTCCGGCGTGAGGCTCCGGTAGTGAGGGATGCGGACGTAGTAGTCGTGGGCGACCAGGTTGTAGATATCCTCCTCCAGGTTGGCGCCGGTGCAACTGACGGCGTGGACTTTCCCCTGCCGGATCATCTCGGCCAGGGAGAGGCCGATCTCGGCGGTGCTCATCGCCCCGGCCATCGCTACCAGCATACCGCCGCCTTCGGCGATGAATTTCCGGTAGGCCTCAGCCGCGTCCACCAGCGTGGCGGCATTGAAGTGACGGAAGTGGTGCTGAATGAAGGCTTTGACTTCGCGGGCGTATTGCATGGGGCTCCTTTCCAGGTTTATCTGCGTTTATCGTTTTCCGCCATGAGGACCGAATACGATATGGCCTTATACACCAATTTCGCCGCCGCGAATTCGGCGGTGTGGAGGCCGGGGACGGGCGCCAGTTCCACACAGTCTATCCCGACCACCGCCGACGCGGCGCAGGCAACGGCGCGGAGAACGTCTACTGCCTCCCTCCATGTCAGCCCGTCCGGTTCGGGGGTGCCGGTAGCGGGGATGACAGCGGGGTCCAGCCCGTCCACGTCTATGGTCAGGTAGACGGTGCGCCCGTGCAGGCGCGCGCGCAGTTCCCCCGGCCAGTCCCCTGCATGCACCTCCTCGGCGTACCAGACGCGCACCCGGTCGGGGTGGGCGCGGGCAAACTCCACCTCCTCCGGGCAGACGGAGCGGACGCCCAGTTGGAGGATTTGCTCCACCCCGGGTATCTCCAGGAGCCGCCGGGCGGTGCAGGCGTGGCTGTAGGGATTCTCTTCGTACTCGGCCCGCAGGTCGGCATGGGCATCTATCTGGACGATGGTCAGCGGGCCGCCGCGCGCCCGCCGAATGCCCCGCACCAGCCCCAAGGTGACCGTGTGCTCGCCGCCCAGCCCGACCAGCAGTTTGCCGGTGGCGGCCCAGCGCGCGGCGGCGTCGGCGATAGCCCCCACGGCTGCCCCTGCGGCCTCCGGGAGGGAGAGGGCGGGCAGCGTGTGGACGCCGTACTCCAGCGCCACCTCCCGCCCGAACTCCCGGTCGTAGAGTTCCACCTGCTGCGACGCGCGCAGAATGGCCTCGGGGCCGTTTCGGGTGCCCCGTCCGTAGGTGACGGTCACCTCCAGCGGGAGCGGCAGGACCAGCACCCCTGCCCTTTCCAGGAGGGAGTACGGTTCTGGCAGGCCGAGAAAATGATCCGGGGACGGATTACTGACCACTGACCACCGCCGATTGAGGGCTGACGGCTAACTACCGTCGCCCGTGGTTTATCGTCTGTGGTCTATCATCATATCAACACCGCCGCCGCCACGACGGTGGTCCAGACGCCGCCGGGTTCGGCCGTGGTTGCCATAGCGATGCTGGTGGAATCCACGATTTCCCCTCCCATCGCGTACTGCTCCTTGCGCTCGTTGTAATCCCGCTCCGGGTCAAAGGGGATGCCCAGCGTGGTGGCCAGCATCGTCGCGGCCAGGTCTTCGGCGTAGTCGGCGGCTTCTCGCTCCGTCTGGCCAAAGGCGTGGTGCTCGGAGAGGTAGCCGTATTTGGTGGGATCGGCTGGGCGGGCCATGCCCACGGCGGCGGCGATCCGTCGCCCAGGCTCATTGGTAGACATCTCTGCCAGAACCACAAAGACGACCTCGCCAGGCTGGAGGAGCGCCAGTCCTTCCTCCCGGCTGATGACCTGGCAGAAGGGGGGAAAGATAGAAGAGACCCGGACCAGGTTGAATTGGGCGATCCCCGCCTCCCGCAGGGCCATTTCAAAACTGGTCAGTTGTTGTTTGTGAACCCCGATGCCACGGGTGAAGAACATTTTGCGGGGGATCAGTCGCATTCTTGTTGCCTCCATACCGAAGAGTTTTGCAACCGGGCATCGGCGGTAGGGCAGAGACGCTTGCCCGCCGCTCGGTCGGGCGTATTATAACACAAAACAGGGAAAGTGATAGAAGGGCCCCCCTTTCCGCTTGCCCTCCACAGGAAGAGGAGTATAATCAAAATGAGCAACTGTTCAGCGCTGACGGAAAGTCAGCCCCCTGGGCCTGCGGCCTCCTCTCAGGGCGTCAAGGGAGGTTGACGCCTGGCGCGGAAGCGCCCAGGAGAGGCCGATTCCCAATCGGCGCCAAGATGGGAACCTCCATCGGGCTGAATGGTTACCTGGTGGTTAAATCTGGCATCCATCCCAGAAGACATTGAGCGGTATGGCAATGCGTTGGGATTGGTCACAGAACTAAGAGAGGCCACCCTCACCGATAAGAGAGTGACATGAAATTTCTGGATCGTCTCTTCGGCAACCCCAACAACCGGGAAATCGCCCGGTTGCAGAAAGTTGTGGAGCGCATCAACGCGCTGGAGCCAGCCTACGAGGCCCTCAGCGACGAAGCTCTGCGGGCCAAAACCCTGGAATTCCGCCGCCGCCTGGCGCGCGGCGAATCGCTGGACGACCTCCTGGTAGAGGCCTTCGCCGCCGTCCGCGAGGCCTCCAAGCGCACCATCGGCCTGCGCCACTACGACGTCCAACTCATCGGCGGTATGGTGCTCCACCAGGGCAAAATCGCCGAGATGAAAACCGGCGAGGGCAAAACCCTCGTCGCCACCCTGCCGCTCTACCTGAACGGCCTCTCCCTCAACCCGGAGTGGGTGGACCTGGCCCGCCGCCGGTGGGGCAAAGACCCCGACCGCTGGGAGTTCGTCCCCATAGACGACGTGCCCGTTGGCCGGGGAGTCCACCTGGTCACCCCTAACGACTATCTATCTAAATTCGGCGTCCAGTGGATGGGCCCCATTTACCACGCCCTGGGGATGACCGTCGGCGTCATCCAGTCGGCGGCGGAGCGGCCGGAACTGGGTTCCTTCCTCTTTGACCCCGACTACCCCTCCACCGACGACCGTTACCTGAACCTGCGCCCCGTCCCCCGCCGCCAGGCCTATAACGCCGACATCACCTACGGCACCAACAACGAGTTCGGCTTTGACTACCTGCGGGATAACCTGGTGCGAGACCTCTCCGAGTGCGTCCAGCGGGGACTCTACTACGCCATCGTGGACGAGGTGGATAACATCCTCATTGACGAGGCCCGTACCCCCCTGATTATCTCCGGCCCCGCCGAGGAATCCTCCGAACTCTACCGCCGTTTCGCCGCCCTGGTCCGCCATCTCCGGCGGGACGTCCACTACGAAGTGGACGAGAAGACCCGCAACGTCGTCCTCACCGAAGAGGGCATCCACAAAGTGGAGTCTATGCTTCCCGAAATCGGGCCGGGCGAAAGCCTCTACGATCCCCAGCACGCCCACATGCTCCCGTATCTGGATAATGCCCTGCGGGCCTGGGCCGTCTACCAGCGGGATAAGGACTACATCGTCCGGGACGGCCAGGTCATCATTGTGGACGAGTTCACCGGGCGGCTGATGTACGGTCGGCGGTACGCGGAGGGGCTCCACCAGGCCATTGAGGCCAAAGAGGGCGTTACCGTCCGGGAGGAGATGCTCACCTACGCCACCATCACCTTCCAGAACTACTTCCGGATGTACAAAAAACTGGCCGGGATGACCGGCACCGCGGCGACGGAGAGGGAGGAGTTCCAGAAAATCTACAATATGGACGTGGTCGTCCTGCCCACCAACGTGGAGTACCGGGCCATGTTCGGCGACCTGGTGGCGCGGGAGGTCCCCGCGCGGGAACTCCCGGAGGTGACCTTTGCGGATGTCCTCAACGGGCGGGACGACATCCCTGTCACCGTCTACGAGAGCCGGGAGGGGCGCCGGGAGCGGTACTACAAACGGCTGGACCTGGACGACGTCATCTACCAGACCGAGGAGGCGAAATTCCGGGCTGTCGTCGCCGAGATTGAGGCCCTCCATCGGGCCGGGCGGCCCGTCCTGGTGGGCACCACCGCGATTGAGACCTCGGAGCGGCTCTCCCGCATGCTCCGGGCGAAGGGCATCCCTCACAACGTCCTCAACGCCAAGTACCACGAGCAGGAGGCCGTCATCATCGCTCAGGCCGGACGGTCCGGCGCGGTGACCATTGCCACCCAGATGGCCGGCCGGGGCGTGGACATCCTCCTGGGCGGCAACCCGGAGGGACTGGCCCGGGAGTGGCTCCGTCAGGAAGGATACGATTTGACCACCATCCGCCAGGCTCACTGGAACGAGGCGGTGGAGATGCTCCGGCGCGGGCAGAACCCCACGGAGCGGTTCCCGGAGCGCTGGGCGGAGGTGCTGGCGAAGGCCTGGGCGGACTGCGCAGAAGACCGTAAGCGAGTCGTTGTGCTGGGAGGGCTCCACGTCCTGGGCGTAGAGCGGCACGAAGCGCGGCGCATAGATAACCAGCTGCGCGGCCGCTCCGGCCGTCAGGGCGACCCCGGCTCCTCCCGCTTCTACCTCTCCTTGGAGGACGAACTGATGCGCCGCTTCGGCGCCGACCGGGTCCAGGGCCTTATGGCCCGTGCCGGTATGGACGACGCCCCCCTGGAGTTCAGCATCCTCAGCAAGACCATTGAGTCCGTCCAGAAGCGGGTGGAGGGCTATAACTTTGACCTGCGCAAGCACGTCCTGGAGTACGACGACGTGGTCAACAAACAGCGGGAGGTCATCTATGCCCAGCGGCGGGAAGTGCTGGCCAAATCCGACCTGCGGGACCAGGTCCTGCGCATGGTGCGGGAGGAGATAGAGGGCCTCTTGCTCCTCCACTGTCCCGGCCCGGACCCGGGGGAGTGGGATCTGAAGGTTCTGCATAGCGAACTGCGCACCTTCCTGCCGCTGCCGGAGAAGCCGGACCCCCGCTGGCCTCAACTCTCCCGGGGTGAAATCCTGGAGGAACTGACGGCACTGGCCGAGCGGACGTACGACGACCTGAACCGGAACCTGGGCTATCAGGTCTACCGGGACATGGTTCAGCAGGACGTTACGCTGGCACTGCTGCGGGCCGGCAACGACCCCCTGCGGCGGCTCATTTACCGGCGGGTAGTGGAACACCTGGGCGCGGAGCCGGACGAGGAGACGGCGGCTCTTCCCCTCCGCCGCCTGCCCGACCGGATAAAAGGGAAAATAGAGGCGGCGTTTTTGGAAGCGGTGCGGCTCTTCCGGGACCGGCAGGTCATCCTGAACGCGGTGGACACCCTATGGGTCCGTCACCTGACCGACCTGTCGGTCCTGCAGGAAGGGATCGGGCTGCGGGCCTACGGACAGCAGAACCCGCTGGTGGCCTACAAGAAAGAGGCCCATGAGATGTATCAGATGCTTCTGGGCCGGATTCAATCCCAGGTAGCGCGGACGATTTTCCTGGTGCCCCAGATGATGCCGCCGCCCCGGCGCGCGCGGCCGCTGCAGGCCTTCCGGCCCGGTGTTCCGACCCCGGCGGTGGCCGCGCCGGCTCCGGCATCCCGCCCGGCGGGCGGCCCGCGCCCCCTGCGCCCCGCCCCGGTGGGTACTCGTCCGGCGGCCCAGGGGGCCCCATCGGCGAGCCGGGCCCCGGCATCCCCGCCCCCGACAGCGCGCAAATTGGGTCGCAATGACCCATGCTGGTGCGGGAGTGGGAAAAAGTACAAGAACTGCCACCTGCGGCAGGACGAGGAGGCCGGGCGGGTGCCGACCCTTGCTACCCGCCCCCCGCAGACCCCCAGCCCGCACCGGAGGAGGAGGTAAACACACCGGATTGGGGCGAAGTACTCCGATGGTGTGGAGAGGCAGGTAAAGTAGCGCAGGCCGCCAGGCCTGCTTTTGCAGGTTAACAGCCTGCGCTACATCTGCAGCGAAGCCTGCGAAAATCTGCGTCCCATTTCAGACTTTAAGGAGCTTCATGGGATTCCTTGGTAGATAGTTACCAGAGCCGAATAGTTACCGCTGGAATGAAAGAGGCTGTTGGTCCGTCGTCAGTGGTCCGTCGTCAGTGGTCAACGATCGGAGGACTCGTATGGAGCGTGAAGACCTGGTGGGCCGCGTAATGGCGGATATGGATCCCGAACTCCTGCATTTTCTGCGCACGCGGGTGAACTCCTTCGTGAAATGGGACCTGATCCGGTTTTTCGGTGAGAACCCCTACACCACCGATACGGCGGAGAACATCGCCCGCTACGCAGGCCGAAACGTGGAGACCACCCGGGCGGAATTGGCGGAACTGGCCGCGCAGGGGGTGCTGGTGGAGCAGCGGCTGGGGGAGATGACCGTCTACTCCCTCTCCAGCGATCGGGAGGTCCGCCGGCTCATCCAGCGGTTTCTGGAGGCTTCCAATGACCGGCAGTTCCGCGTGAAGGCCATCTATCACATTATCCGGGGGATGCGATAGGGATTCGGCGAAAGGAGGGCCCCATGGAGCGCGTGAAAACCGGAATCCCAGGGCTGGATGAGATGTTGCGTGGAGGTCTCCTTCCCCAGACGGCTACGCTGGTGGAGGGTGCTCCCGGCACCGGCAAAACCACCCTGGGAATGCAATTCATCTATTCGGGCATCGTGAAGTACCATGAGCCAGGCATCATCCTGACCTTTGAGCAGTTCCCCAGCCAGTTCTACCGGGATGCCGCCAACTTCGGGTGGGATTTCCGGCGGCTGGAAGAAGAGGGGAAACTGCGGATTATCATGACCAGTCCGGAGGTCTCCCTCCAGGACCTCCAGAGGGTGGGCGGACAGATTGAAGCGCTGGCCCAGGAGATGGGTGCCCGCCGCATCCTGGTGGATAGCCTCTCCCACTTCCAGCGCCTGACCCCCGACCCTCTCCAGTTGCGCCACCTGGTGTATGCCTTTGTGAACGGCCTGAAGCGGGAGGGCCTGACGGCCATCCTGACCTGGGAGAACCCGGTCCTCCTCGGAGCATCCGGGGAGCACGATATTGGGATTCCGTTTATTATTGACACCTATATCCTCCTGCGCTACGTGGAGATAGAAAGTGCCGTCTACAAAGCCTTGCTGGTGCTCAAGATGCGCGGCAGCGACCACGATAAAGACATCCGCCAGTTTGACATCACCAGCAGGGGGATTGAGGTGCGCAGCCGGTTTGAGGGACACGAAGGTATCATGAGCGGCAGCCCCCGCCGGATGGCCGATTCCTTTGTTCAGGCTTTTGTCCGCCGGTGAGGAAGCCGGATGAACATCCTGCTTCGGGTTCTTGCGGCACTGATCTGGTCGGGCATCCTCTTCCTAGTATTTTTGCTCTGGCGGATTGCTCGCTTCTACGAGCGCTCCTCCGGCCAGCGGGTATATTCCTGGCTGTTTCTGTTGATTATGGGCCTGTTCCTGGCCGGGGCCGGATGGTATATTATCAGGAGCCCTCTCTTCGTTGACGCTCCTCTGGCCGACGGATTGCTCTGCGCGGGAGGAATTCTCGCGATATTGGGCACGTTTATCCTCACCCGAGCAATGATGCGCAGACCATGAACGACCATCAGAGTCTTGCCGAAATCCTGTTATCCCCACTGGGGCCGATCGGCCTGATCGGCTTCCTGTTTATACTGGACGTCTACTCTAATCTCAGCCGGCGGTTGGGGGAGGTGAACCGCATGCCCCCCTACTACCGGCGTTTTCTCATCGGAAGCGGGTTTGTGGGAGTGGCTACTCTGGCCCAGATCATCCGGGTGTCGGCATTCATTTCCTGTAATCCGGAGGCCACCCGGTTGCTTTCGCCCGCCTTCGGCCTGCTGGTCTTTCATCTTCCATTGCTTATCGGGGTTTCCGTCAGCGTTCTCACCGCCTGGCGCTACTGGTCCTGGTTGCTGACCGGGGAGTGAAAATGGATGACGACCCTTCAACGCAACCTTCATCGTAGCGAAACCTCCCTGGCCCTTTTGTCCCAGAACACGGAACAGAACCCGTCCCTTCACGAACTCCGCGCCTTTTTCCAACGGATGCCGAAAATAGACCTGCACCGGCATCTGGAGGGCTCCCTGCGCCTTCAGACGCTGGCCGAAATCGCGACGGAGCACGGGATAGACCTCCCGTCGTACAGAATGGAGGACCTCCGCCGGTATGTCCAGGCCCGGAATGAGCAGCCGGATTACCACCGATTTCTGGCTAAATTCCGCCTCCTGCGCCGTTTTTATCGCAGTCGGGAGGCAGTGGAGCGGGTTGCCACTGAAGCGACTGCCGACGCGGCGAGCGATAATGTCCGGTATCTGGAACTGCGTTTTAACCCCGTTGCCCTCTCCCGCGCTCAGCGCTTCCCGCTTCGGGATGTGGTGGAATGGGTCACCGATGCCATCGCCCGGGCTCAGCAGACCTATCCCATCGCGGTTCGCCTGATCCTTCAGATCGGACGGGATGAGACCCCGCCCGTGGCCGAAGAGATTCTGGAACTGGCCCTGGCCTACCGGGAGCGGGGGGTTGTGGGCCTGGACTTGGCGGGGGACGAGGTGAATTATCCGGCCCATCGGCTGGCCCACCTCTTCCGGCGAGCCCGCCAGGAGGGGCTGGGGGTCACCATCCACGCGGGGGAAGTGGGCGGCGCGGCCAACGTGCGCGATGCCCTCCTCCTCTTCCACGCCCAGCGCATCGGCCACGGCATCCACGCCCTGGAGAATTCCGAGGTGGTGCGGCTACTGCGGGAGCGATCTATCGCGCTGGAAGTCTGCCCTACCAGCAACCTGCAGACGGGGGCCATCTACTCCCTCAGCCACCATCCCCTCCCGGACATGCTGGCCCTGGGTCTGCGGGCCACCCTGAACACCGACGACCCCAGCATCTCCGACACCACCCTGACCGACGAGTATCTGGTCGCCTTCACCGCGATGGGACTGGGGCTGAAGCAGATTCGTACAATGGTGTTCAATGCTCTGGAGGCCGCCTTCCTATCCGGGAAAGCACGAGAGACGCTGCGGGAGCAATTTGCGGAATGGAACGAAATCCGCCCTTCCCAACCTCTCTAAAGAAACGGCGGGAGCGCTACTGCCAACAACTTCAGGAGACCCTTGCCCGCCTGGTGGAGTTGCTGGCCGCAGACCCCACCGTCCAGCGGGTTATCCTATTTGGTTCCTACGCTCGCGGACGGGCCGACCTGCTGACCGACCTGGACCTGGTGGTGGTGCGGTCTTCGGAACAGGATTTTCTGAGCCGGATGTTGGAACTCCATCGCCGGATCGGTCCGTTACCCGTAGACGCGGATATCCTGGTCTATACCCCCCAGGAGTGGGAACGGATGCAGGACACCCCTTTTGGCCATCGGGTGATGCGGGAGGGAAAGGTGCTCTATGAGAAGGTCCCCTCTTGAAGAAGGCTCTCGCTGGTTAGATCAGGCGAACGAAGACCTTCGCTGGGCCCGCCATCTGCTCCAGGAGGGCGGTTATCATCTGGCCTGTTTTCTGGCCCAGCAGGTCGCAGAAAAAGCGCTGAAGGCCTTCCTCTACGCTCAAGGAGAGGAAGTGGTCATCGGCCATTCGGTCCGCCGATTAACAGAGGAGGCAACAGCGTGGAATTCCGATTTTTCTGAGCGGGCCGCCCGGTGGGGAATTCTGGACACTCACTACATTCCCACGCGCTACCCCAATGGCTTGCCGGACGGTATCCCCGCCCAGGTCTATAACCGGGAAGCCGCCCGTGAAGCAGTCCAACTGGCCGAGGAGGTGGTGACGTTTGTTACCCGATGCCTCCGTCCCGAACCCGAACGTTAGAGTATCCCGGAAGAAGAGCATCGGTATGCAGATTCCCATCCGTACTCAAATCGCCGACATCGTGGCCCAGACCCTGCGCCGGGTTCTGGGCAGGGACGAAATCCCCCCCGTTCTGGTGGAGCGGACCCGCCGCCAGGAGTTCGGGGACTATTCCACCTCTGCCTGCCTGCGGATGGCGCGGGAGGCCGGCTTGCCCCCGATGGACTTGGCCGGGCGGGTGGTCGCTGCCTTGCCATCGGTTCCCTTTATCGGCCGCGCCGAACCCGCCCACCCCGGTTACATCAACTTCTGGCTGGACGACGGGTGGCTGGCCCAGCAGGTGGACGCCATTCTGGAGGCCGGAGAGTCCTTCGGCACCATCCCCATCGGCGCGGGCCGGCGGATCCAGGTGGAGTTCGTCAGCGCCAACCCCACCGGCCCCATCACCATCGGCTCCGCCCGCAACGCCGTCCTGGGCGACGGCCTGGCCTCCGTCCTTTCGGCTGCAGGCTATACGGTGGAACGGGAATATTACGTCAACGACGCCGGTTCTCAGGTGCGCCGGTTCGGCGAGAGTGTCTTCGCCCGCTACGCCCAGGCGCTGGGGGAAGAGGTCCCGTTCCCCGAAGACGGCTACCACGGCCGCTACGTGACCGAACTGGGGGAACGGCTGGCCGCCGAGGCCGGGCGCCGGTACCTGGAAATGGACCGCCGCCAGGCAGTGCGCGCCATCGCCGACTGGGCCGTCGCCCAGATGCTGGCCCGCATCCGCCAGGACCTGGCCGACCTGGGGGTCTCCTTTGACGTCTGGCGGCACGAGCGCCACCTCTACGAAGAGGGCCTCTTTGACCAGGCGCTGGCCGTCCTGCGTCAGAAGGGCTACGTGGTGGAGTACGACGACGCCCTCTGGTTCCGCCACCCCGACCTGGAGAAGGACGCCGTGCTCATCCGCTCCCCCCGGGTTGTCCCCGAACCATCGGAGCGCCCCACCTATCTGGCCTCCGATGTGGCCTATCTCTGGGACAAATTGGTCCGGCGGGGATTTGACCGGGCCATCTACATCTGGGGCGCTGACCACCACGGCGACGTCCCCCGGGTGCGCGCGGCGGCGAAAGCCCTGGGCCTGGACCCGGAGCGGACCGTCTTCATCCTCTACCAGTTGGTGACTCTTTGGCGGGGCGGGGAGGAAGTGCGCATGTCCAAACGCACCGGGGAGTTCGTCACCCTGCGGGACCTGCTGGAGGAGGTGGGCCCGGACCCCATCCGCTTCATGCTCCTCTCCCGGACCGCCGATGTGCCGATAGATTTTGACCTGGACCTGGCGGTGGAGCAATCAGAGCGGAACCCGGTCTACTACGTCCAGTACGCCCACGCCCGTATCGCCAGCATCCTCCGGTATGCCCAGGAGCAGGGCCTGGAGGTGGACCGTCCCGCCGACCTCTCTCTGCTCCGTCATCCGGGCGAACTGGCGCTGATCCGCAAGATGCTGGAACTGCCGGAGGTGATAGAGCAGGCGGCGGCGAAGTTGAGCCCGCACTTCCTGCCCTACTACGCCCAGGAACTGGCGACGGCCTTCCACGCCTTCTACCGGGATTGCCGGGTCGTCTCCTCCGACCCGGCCGACGAGGCGATTACCCGGGCCCGCCTGCGGTTGGTGCGGGCGGCGAAAGTCGTCCTGGCCCGCGTCCTCCACCTGATGGGGATGACCGCTCCGGAGCGGATGTAATTCAGACGTGCCGGGCCCTCTGGGGAGTGCCTTCGTTCCGATGTTACAACTATTCAGCGCTGACGGAAAGTCCGCCTCCCCGGGCCTGCGGCCTCTCTTCAAGATGGACGACGGAAAATGGACCACCGACCACCGTCGTCTGGGGTCTGTGGTCTATGGTCTGCGGCGGGGAGGCCGATTTCCCATCGGCGCCAGGAGGGCGATCTCCATCGGGCTGAATCGTTACCCGATGCCTATATCCAGCGCGGTAGTCCTAAACCCAGGGCGGGAGCGTTCGGTCCTGCGGCGGCATCCCTGGATCTTCTCCGGCGCCATTGCCCATATCCGGGGCGACCCCGCTGACGGGGACACTGTAGACGTGCGGGACGCCGGAGGCCGGTGGCTGGCGCGCGGTTACCTCAACCGCCACTCCCAGATCACCGTCCGTCTCCTCACCTGGGACCCGGGCGAAGAGATCAACGCCGACTTCTGGAAACGTCGTCTTCAGCGTGCCCTCCGGGGGCGCGCGGACCTCCTCCATTCCCCTGATACCACCGCCTTCCGCCTGGTCCATGCGGAGTCCGATGGCTTGCCGGGCCTGATTGTAGACCGCTACGGCGAGTTTCTGGCCCTTCAATTTCTGACCCTGGGGATAGAGCGCTGGAAAGACGTGCTGGTTTCCCTGCTGGTAGACCTGCTCTCCCCGCGAGGCATTTACGAGCGCTCCGATCTGGATGTGCGGGAGAAGGAGGGCCTCCCACCGATGAACGGCCCGCTCTGGGGAGAGTCCCCGCCTCCGCCGGTGGAGATTCGGGAGAACGGCCTGCGCTTTTGGGTGGACGTGCGGACGGGTCAGAAGACGGGTTTCTATCTGGACCAGCGGGAGAACCGGGCGCGTCTGGTCCCCTTCAGCCATAGGGCGGAAGTCCTGGATGCTTTCTGCTACACCGGCGCCTTCGGCATCTACGCGGCCCGGCACGGCGCGGCCCGGGTGACCTTCGTGGACTCCTCCGGCCCGGCGCTGGAACTGGCGCGGGAGAACCTCTTGCTGAACGGCCTCTCACCGGATGACCAGGAGTTCATAGAGGGCGACCTCGCGCAGGTTCTGCGGGCCTTCCGGGCCGCCGGCCGCCGATTTGACCTCATCATTCTGGATCCGCCCAAATTCGCGCCCTCGGCGCAGGACGTGCCCCGCGCGGCCCGTGCCTACAAGGACATCAACCTTCAGGCCTTTCATCTGCTCAAGTCCGGGGGGATTCTTTTCTCCACCTCCTGCTCCGGTGCCGTCTCCGCCGACCTCTTTCAGAAGATCCTTTTCGGAGCGGCGCTGGATGCTGGCCGGGACGTGCAGATTCTCGGGCATCTGCATCAGGGGAGCGACCACCCTGTCTCTCTGAACTTTCCGGAGGGGACGTACTTAAAGGGGTTCATCTGCCGCGCGCTATAAACAAACGCAGGACAGCCCCTGTGGAGTTGTCCTGCGCCGGGGTGGATCGGTTAGTTATGAGGAAGAAGAGGGGGTTGCGGGGGTGGAGGGGTTATTCCCCCAGCCCGGGCAGCCGAAGCCCCGGCCGAAGCCCCGGCCGAAACCTCGCCCCATCGGGAGGTATCCCTTCTCCAGCCCTTCCAGAAGCCAATTCGCCTGCTCCTGGGACATCCGCCCGTCCTTTACGGCCTGCTGGATGGCGTCCTTCATATGCTGGACCCGGGCCGCCTGTGCCGCCTCGTAGACTTTCTGGATGTCTACCCCCTTCTCCGTGGCGATGTCCTCCAGAGTCTTACCGGAATGCAATTCAGAGAAGAGTTGTTCGGGGGTGAGTCCCAGCGCCTTGGCGACAGCATCAAAGACAGCCCATGAGCCGCCGAACCCCCGGCCAAAGCCGAAGCCCCGGCCCCACCAGCCCGGCCCCGGACCGGAGCCCGGAATCGGCGGGGTGGGCGGCGCATTCCCCTGGGCAAAAGCGGGTGCGGCCATCAGCAGGCCCAGCAGGCCCACCAGGGCGACCATTCCCAATATGGCCCCGATCCCCAGTACTGGTCGGATTCTCTTACTCATCGGTACCTCCTGGATGTATCTGGCTCAACCGGCTCTCCGCCGATTGGCGCCATCAGTATATCCGGGAAGTGTGAAGAGATGATGAAGGGGATGTGAAGGAAATGTGAATTCGTTTCCGGTGGGGGATCAGCCTGGCTGTCCATGGGCCCGATAGGCAAAGGGGCCG
>JASFBC010000165.1:0-8444 GCA_036172315.1 Anaerolineae bacterium
ACCCACAGGCCACCCCGCACCGCGCGGTAGGCCAGGGGAGTATCATCCGCCACCGGATTCCCCCTCCTGCTCCAGGTAGGCCGCGATGGCCCGAGCGTAGGCGTCAAAGTCGTCCAGACGTTTTTTGAGCAGGCCGTAGACCCGAGCATCGTCTATCCGGGCGTAATCGTGGATGATCAGGTTGCGGAAGCGGGCCATCTCTATCAGCCTCGGCAGCAGGCTTTCTGGAACAACACCCTCTTCATACAGGACCTGGAATACGTCTTTGTTGTCTTCGGGGTAGCGGAATCCTTCCAGGGCAATCAGACGACGGCCAATGTCCAGACAGGCTTCAATAGCAACCTGCAGGCTCCGCTCCACGGCTTTTTTAAGCCGCACATCTTCCACATACTGTCGGAACGAACCAAGCCTATCCCGCTCCTGCTTCAGATAGGAAAGTTCGTTCCGCAAGTACGTCAACCGTTCTACAATGACGTCGTTGGCGTTCTCCAAGGCCTCCCTCCCGAATCTCTTGGAACAACATTACCCTGAAGAAATCGTACATCGGCTTCAGGTCGGCGTAGATTTTGCCTGCCCGGACCTCAAATTCCACCCGCGCGGCCCGGTCCCGCTCAAAGATCAGCCGCCCGTGCTTCAGGACCTGGTGTTGCAATAGCGGCGGGGCATCGTTCAGGACTACCAGGTCGGTCGGACGGCCGATGAGGCTCTCCACCTCCCAGCCGATCCGCAGCCGGCGGTCGAAGCGGGCCTCCTCGTCCAGGTCATCGGCCAGCAGGATGGCAATGTCCACGTCGCTACCGGGCCGCGCCCGGCCCTGGGCCACCGAGCCAAAGACATAGGCCGCCATTACGTCCGGCTGGCCGGCGAGATATTCACGCAGGAGCGAGGTCAATTCATCAGGAACCGGTGATAGATCGTGATTTCTCATCTTCCCTTAATCTCGTCAACGGACAGGCAGCGGTCAGCGATCAAGGGCTCCTAAAAACCCCATCGGCTCAAAACAGGTATTCCACCACGCCCCACCCCGCCCCGCGCGGCGGGCCAGGGGGGGCCCCCCCACCCGTCGGATCAGCCCTGGTCTGATACCGGCCCCCTCCCAGAGCCCTTCATCGGTGGGCCCGCCCTCCATCAGCCGCCCGGGCTGGAGGGCCCGCATCACGGCGAAGAAGGTAGCAACAAGGCCGGCCTTCCCGTCCGCACGATTAAAGATAACACGTTAAGGTCCATGCCCCGCGCCAAGTTACAATTTTACGCCGGCACTTCTTCCCCACGCAATGCCGCCCTGAAAACCGTGCTTAAGAAATGACTGGCATCCAGAATTTCCAGCAGCACCAGCCGCCCACCAGCCGTAAAATGTGCGATGACCGAGTCCGTCTGTTCCGCATGCTCTATAATGCCTTCAGGCATCACCTCAATCAGTAGTATGTCTTCCTCGCGATCATATCTTACCTTCATAGCGTTCCCTCCGGCCGGGATAGAAGGTGATGACCACCAGGTCTTCGCCCTCCTGCCGGTAAATAACCCGTAACACGTGATCTTCTGTAACGCATTTCTGGGCAATGTACCTGTTCCCCGGTTGGGATACCACCCTGTCCGGCCTTATCAGGACATCGGCGACCTGTTGCTCGGTGACGGGAAAGCCGTGCCGCTCCAGAACATCAAACTTATAACGGGCGTGTTGGGTATAACGGATAGCCACTGACTTTGAACCCCAACCTCGGCGAATCTTATCTTAACAAGCGTACTTCAGTCCCCTCGGAAGAGCACTTGCGGCTCCTGGCCCAGGATTTTCTTCGGCAGCGAGTTATCTGCCACCCTTTGCTTCTCTAACTTTCACCCCTCACCCCCCAGCAACCGCCACAAGCAGGCCACACACTCCATCAGCCGCCCGGGCCGGAGGGCCCGTATCACGGCGACATCGGAATCGGACGCGGATAAACGCAGATAGGTGGACGCAGATAAAGGCAGATAGATGAACATGGATTTTCTTTAAATAATGGTCACCACTGAACCATTGGGAGCCCTGGTGACTTCGATACGGACCGGGAAGGCGTCCCGTAACTCCTCCAGGTGGGTGATGACCAGGATGCAGTCAAACTCCTCCTGGATGGCGCGGATGGCCTCCACCAGCCGCTCCCGGCCCTGGGCGTCCTGCGAGCCAAAGCCCTCGTCTATGAAAAGGGTCCGGAGTTGGGCGCCGGCCCGGCGGGCCAGCAAGCGAGAGAGAGCCACCCGCAGGGCAAAGTTGATCCGAAACTGCTCGCCGCCGGAGTACATCTCGTAAGGACGCTCGCCCCGTTCGTCCGCAATCCGGATGTCCAGGGTCTCTCGGGTCTCGCCGGAGAGGATTTCCTTCTGGGTCTCCAGCCGGACTGTCATCCGTCCGCCGGTCATCCGGGCCAGCAGGGAATTGGCCTCCCCTTCTATCTCCGGCACGACGGCTTCTATGATCATCGCCGGGACGCCCTGCATGCCGAAAGCGGTGCGGAGTTCGGCGTAGAGGGACTCCCGGTGGGCCAGTTCGGCCCGTCGCCGGAGACGGCTTTCTTTCTGACGGGCCAGTTCGTCGCAGGCGGCCAGCCGCTGCTGGGCCGCACCCAGGCGCTGACGGGCTTGCGCCTCCACTCCTTCCACCTGCCGGAGTTTCTCTTCCAGTGCGGGGGCCTCTTTGAGCCGCTCCTCCAGAGCGCGCGCCATCTGCTCCAACTCGGCCTGGCGGGCCTGATCGGCGGCCATCTGCTCTTCCTGACGGCGCCGGGCCTCGGCCAGTCGGGTCAGTTCCCGCTCCTCCCGTTCCAGGCCTGTGCGGGCCTCTAACAGCCGCTCCCGCTCCCCGATGTAGACCTGGAGTTTCCGAACGGCCTGGCGGGCTTCCTCGTGGGCCACCGCGTCGTAGCCGAGAGCGGCTTCCTGAGCCTGAATCTCTTCTAGCGCCGCGCGCGCCTCATAGGCGTACTCCTCCGCCTCCAATGTGGCGGCAAGACGGTCGTGTTCGGCCTGCGCCGCCTCCAGTTCCCGCGCCGCTTCCTGGCCCGCCCGGATGCGCTCTGCCAGCGCCGCCGCCTCCCGCTCCAGCCGGGGGAGCGCTTCCAGCCGAGACTCGGCGTCCCGAATCTCCGCTTCCAGCCGTTTCGCCTCGGCCTCCATTTCCTTCATCCGGGCAATGTTGGACCGGTACGTATCCCCTTTCTCCCGTCCTTCCCGCTGCATCTCTTCCAGCAACTGTCGGCGGTCCGGCTCCGTCAGCGGACGGCGACAGAGCGGGCAGGCCGCCTCCGCTTGCTCCAGCATAGCGATCCGCTCTTTCAGGACCTCCATTTCTCCTTTCAGCGCCTGGTTGACGGTCCGGAGTTCGGTCATCTCCAGGGCCAGGCGGGCCAATTCTTTCTTTGCGGCTTCGTTTTGGTGACGGAGTTCGTTCAGGGCGGCCACGCGGGCCTGCAGGTCGTCGTACCGGCGCAGGTCGTCGGGGGTCACCTGACGGGATTGGAGCATCCGGACCTGCTGGGCAGCCCGTTCCAACCGAATTTCCAGTTCGTGACGGGCCTGGCGGATTTCGTTCCCCAGCGCGGTCCGCCGCTCCCGAAGTTCGGCCAGGGCGGAGAGTTTTTCGCCGTACTGCCGCTCCCGCTCCAGCGCGTCCTGGTAGGCGACAAACCCCCGCTCTATCTCCTCCGCCCGGTCCAGAAGGGCACGGTACTCGTCCCGGCGCGCTTCCCGCTCCCGCTGTTCCCGCTCCAGGTCCTCCAGTTCCCGCCGCGCCTGGTCCAGGCGCGCGGTCAATTCCTGCCATTGTTCCTGGACGCGGCGGTAGTCGGCGCGCGCCCGCTCCATCTCCTGCCAGGCCGCGCGCAGGCGGCGGAGTTCGGCGCTCCATTTCTCCACTTCCTTCCGGGCCGCCTCTTCCTGAGCCTCGTACTCCGGACGGCGGGCCAGTTCCTCGTCTATCTCCGCCAGGCGCATATCGTTCAGGTGGGACTCGTTTTGAATCATCAACAGGCGGGCTTTGGCCTGTTCCTCGTATTCCTGCCAGATGTCCAGGCCCAGGATGTCGCTGAGGACCCGCTTGCGCTCGGCGGGGGTCTTAATAGTGAACTCGTCGGCACGACCCTGGCGGAGAAAGGCCGAGTTGACAAAAGTGTCGTAGTCCAGATGGAGAATCCGGACAATCTTCTCCTCGGTAGCGCGGATGGAACTTTCCGTCAGGGAGCGCCAGCGGCTGTCATCCTGAATCTGGAATTCCAGCAGGGAGGCGCCCCGTTTGCCGCCGCGCCGTCGGCGGATGACCCGGTATAGGTCGTTGCCCAGGCGGAAGGTGAAGTCCACCTCCATTTCGTCGGCGCCGTGACGGATGAGGTCGTCATCCCGACGGGCACGGGCCTTGCCCCAGAGGGTCCAGGTGATGGCGTCCAGGAGCGCCGACTTGCCGGCGCCGTTCTCACCGCTCAGGCAGGCGACGTGGATGCCGGAAAAGTCCAGTTCGGCCTGACTATAGGGCATAAAGTTGGTTAGACGGAGTTTGTATGGGATCATGGCAGGTCACGGGTCGCAGAGTTTCATATCGCAGGGCGGCCTGCGCCGGCTGAGGGCTCACACCACTTCTATCTCCCAATCCACCACCTCCAGGTCGGGGCGGTGGGTCTGTATCCAGTGGACGGCCCGCTCCAGGAGGGTGTGAATGTATCCGGCATCGTTGGCAACGGTGACGACGGCAATGACGGCCGATTGCCAGAGGTCATTATCATCTATTTCGGCAGCTGCCAGGTTGAATTCTTTACGCAGTCCGTTCAGCAAGGGCTTCAAACGGCCGCGCTTTTCCTTCAACGAACCGTTGCCCGGCAGGTGGAGTTGAATGCGGCAGAGACCGATGACCATTGGTTGTTGGTAAATTGGTAGATTGGTAATTGGTCGTTGGTAAATTGGTAGATTGGTAATTGGTAAATTGGTAATTGGTAAATTGGTGGATTGGTAATTGGTCATTGGAGGTACACCGGGTTGCCCATCGCGCGCATCGTCAGCGCGGCCGGCTCTTCTTCCAGCGGCACCTCCGGCGGGTCTATCACCTCGGGACGGAAATAGCGGTCGTCCTCCGGAAGAATCCCCCAGGTGTAGGTGAAGTCGTCGGCGGGGATTTCGGTCTGGAGGACCCGCCAGGCGGAGACCAACCGGAGCCGGCATCCCGCCGCGCCCTGGACCCGGCAGGTCAGGCGAAGGGTCGCGCCCGGCGGGAGGGAGAGGGTATCGCCCATCATCGCCCACCTCCCGGCTGTCCCGGCAGTCAGTTCCACTTTCGGGCCCGCCGGCCCCTCTGAGATGAAGACGTGTCCGGCCCGCAGACCGGCCATAATAGCCGGAATGGAGAGTTCCTCCGCCCAGACCCAGGTGGTGGGGGTGCCCACTTCGTACCAGCCCAGTTCGCCGGTGAAGGGGCCCTGGTGCTTATCGGACCCGCCGACAGCGGTGATGCGGTGGCCTGCCCGCAGCAGGGAATCCCAGACCGCCAGCGCCTGGTAGTTGGAGAGAAACCAGGGCGCGCCCCAGACCTCCATGCAGTCCGGGTCAAAGAAATCGCCAAACATCCAGGGTGGGCCGTCGTCTTTGGGGTGGTTGACGGAGAAGAGGGCACCGTGCTCCCGCGCCCACTCTCGGACCTGACGCATCTGGTCGTCCCGCTGGCAGCGGAAATCGGCCCAGTCTGCCACAGGCCAGAGGTTGGCGTGCCCGTGGTAGGTGGAGATTTCTACGCCTGGGATCAGAAGAGGCAACCGCAAGGGTCGCCCATTCGAGGCAGGGGCGAGGCCTGCCCCCACAGGGAGACGCCGGCACAGGCCCGGCAGGTGGCTGACGGTGTTATGTTCGGTGACGGCCAGGAAGTCCAGGCCCTGAGCCCGCGCGGCGGCGAAGAGGTCCTCCAGCGGCGCGGCGCCGTCGGAGTGGTGGCTGTGGGTATGCAGGTCGCCACGAAACCAGCGGGGACCGGGGGCGAGCGGTGCGGGGTCGCAGGGACAGGGCAGGGGAAAGGGCGCGTCGTCTGCGCCTCCTAGTTCCATTCGGACGACGATGCGGTAGTCGCAGCCTTCCGGGGCCAGTTGGTAGAGGCCCAGGAGGATGTGCCAGGTGCCGGGGAGGATAGGGCCGGGGAGGTAGCCCGGAGTGGCGTCGGTGGCGGAGAGGGTAAACCCCCGACGGGCGGAGCCGCTCCAGCCGCGAAAGCCGCGCCCGCCTGGAAATTCTACCCCGCGCGGGTCAAAGAGGCCGATGTCCAGAATGTTGCCCTCTTCCCAGCCAGCCTTGTCGGCGCTCAGGGGACGGCTGAACTCGTAGGCGACGGAGAGGCGCGCCACGCCCGGCGGCACCTCAAAGGGGATGAGGGGAAACTCATTCCGGTCCCGGTCCTCAGGGGAAAAGTGGCCCTCCAGAATCCGCTCCATAGGACTCTCAGAAATCTCAGCAGAGGCCCTTACCGCTGACGGAAAGTCCGCCTTCCTGGGCCTTCGGCCGGCGGATACTGCTGACCAGAGAGCGTACCTCATTCCGACGGTTTTCTCCCTCTGCAAGACCACTACCCGATATACCGGCACGTCTTTCCCGCCCAGGCGGTATTTGTAGTCCTCGCTTCCGCGCAGGAAGTCGTAGGCCTCCCGGCCCTCGGCGATGGCGTGCCGGATCAGGAAGGCGGAAAGGACGATGCCCGCGCCCAGGCCGGGGTCGGCTTGCCAGTCCAGGCCGGAGTTGTAGACCATAACGCGGTCACGATAGGCGAGGTTGAGATATGCGGCCAGTTTTCGCCCGTCCCACTCCAGGAAGGCCAGTTGTAGCCAACCTTCGGCGAAAGCGGATCGCATGAGTTCCCGGAAGAATGCGCGCATTGAAGGGGTGAGGAACTGCTCTTTGGCGCGGGTACTTTTGGCCATCAGGGTCAGGAAATCTTCCGCCTCCGCCTCCAGGTTGTGTTCCGGCCCGACGATGTACCAGCGTAAACCCTCCAGTGCCTCCGCCCGACGCAGTTTGCGGCGCAATTCATGCCGGTCCTTCCGGTCCAGGGAGGCCAGATACTTCTCCCACGTGGACGGCAGGAGGACGACGGGGCAGACTTCCTGGACCTCCGTCTCTGCGACCCAGCCGCGCTCTCGGGCCAGGGCGGGCAATACTTCCCGCGTCGGGGAGGAGGCGGGGATACTGCAGAGGTCCATCCGTGCCCAAGGGGGCGCGGAGGGACCCGTCAGTGCATCCAGCACGGTCTCCCAGACCTCTTTCTCCCGCCCGGCTGCGATGACGCCGTCCAGGTAGTCGGAGACCTCCACGCAGCCGACCCACTGAAGTGTGAGGCCCTCCGGGGAGCGACTCAGGAATAGAGGGACGATTCCCACCAGTTCGGCTTTGTCCCGGACCGTCACCAGGCAGAGGGTACCTCCGCCCAGGTGGCGCCACCAGGCTCGCTGATAGGAGGGAGTGAGAAAGGGCACGTCGGTGGAGGCCTGGCGCAGGAGCGCTGTCCACTCGTCTGCCAGCGTGTCAAGGACCGACGGGTGGGAGTGAATTTCGGCGCGAAGGGCCATCACCGGATATTATCTCCGTTTCCGCCGAGTTGTCAAATCCGCCTTTTGTGGTAAAATAATTGTGCACGGTGGGTGTGGCCCAAGGGTTAGGGCACCTGGTTGTGGCCCAGGAGATTGTGGGTTCGAGTCCCACCATCCACCCCAGATTCAGGCACGGCGGCGCCGTGCCATTTTTGTATGCCCCCGTAGCTCAATTGGATAGAGCAACGGACTTCGGATCCGTTGGCTGCGCGTTCGAGTCGCGCCGGGGGCACTGGAGGGACAAAAGGGGCCGGAAGTGGGTATTTCGGCGTCTACGGGCCGGCCGGTGAGATGGTCGGGATAGAAACGGGCCGGGACAGGCTGATGAGTCTGTCCCGGCCTGTTTTTTGGTGCAGGGCCGGTCGCCGCCGAAGCGATGGGCTCGGGACGAAGCCATGGTCGCAGCGCCAGATTCCCTACTCCTCCCCCGCCGCCTCTGGCGGCATCCCTTCTCCGACCAGTCCTCCCCCTCCCCTGCCGCCTCCAGCGGCATCCCTTCTCCCGAATGAACTCCTGGGGTAACTATTCAGCCCGATGGAGATCGCCCTCTGGGCGCCGATTGGAAATCGGCCTCCCCTGCCACAGACTACAGACCACGGACCACAGACCATAGACGATGGTGGTCGGTGGTCTATCGTCCGTCGTCCATCCGGAACGGACGGCGCAGGCTGTCCAGAGGCCGCAGGCCCAGGGAGGCTGACCTCCGTCAGCGCTGAATAGTTACCCCTGCGGGCTCTCCCCAGCCCCCGAAGGGGGCTTGGGCAGAATGAGCCCGACGGTTTACCGTCGGGCGGAAATGCCCTGAGGAACTGAAACGTGAATACGCGAACCGTGGACTGAAATGGTCTTAATGCCCTGTCGGGC
>JASFBC010000166.1:0-2935 GCA_036172315.1 Anaerolineae bacterium
CCTAACGGGGCGGCGGCTGTACCCATCCGCAGTTAGGCTCCCGCTCGCTCCGCTCGCGTCCGCCTAACTAGCGGATGGAGCCGACCAGCCGTCGGCTCGCAAGCGGCCTCCGGCTGGCGGCTCATCCGCCGCCCCGTTAGGGCGCAGCCTGGCACCACTCAGAACTCAGAAAGGAGGCATACTCAATGAAAGTGAAATTGATTGGTACTATGGTAGTTCTGGCGCTTGCCCTCGGTCTTGCGTTAGCCTGGGCAGTCAGCGCGCAAGGGTCTGAACCCCTTACTCTGAACGTCAACCTGGGCAGTGACCCGCTTACCCTGGACCCCGCCCTGGCCACCGATACAACATCGGTCACCGTCATTGAGCAGCTCTTCATCGGCCTGGTGGACCTGGACGACGACACGGCCGAGGTCCGACCAGAGCTGGCCACCTCCTGGACTGTCTCGCCGGACGGCACTGTCTATACCTTCACCCTGCGCAGCGATGTCTACTGGACCGACGGCCATCAGGTCACCGCCGGCGACGTCCGCTACGGCATCCTGCGCACCCTGAACCCGGCCACTCATTCGTTTTATGTCTATCCCCTCTTCGTCATCAAGAACGCCGAAAGATACAACAACGGCACCATCACCGATCCCAACCAGGTGGGTGTGATGGCGCTGGATGACACCCATCTGCGCATCACCCTGGAGTATCCGGCCTCCTACGCCCTCTCCATCTTCTCCCTGGGGGTGGCCCGCCCGATGCCCCAGTGGGCCATTGAAGCGCACGGTGTCCCCACCTGGACGCTACCGGCAAACATCGTCACCAACGGTGCCTACCGGCTGACGGAGTGGGTGCACGGCGACCACATCCTTCTGGACAAGAACCCAACCTACTACGACGCTGCCAACGTCCAGATCGAGCGGGTCAAGATGTGGATGGTGGATGAGTCCACGGCCTGGACAATGTACCTGGACGGGCAATTGGACACAGCCGCCGTACCTTTGGGGACCTCGCTGGACCCGGTCCTGCGCCAGGAGGTGCGCTTCCAGCCTATCGCCTGCACCTACTATTACGGCTTCAGCATCTCGCAGCCGCCCTTCAACAACCCCCTGGTACGCAAGGCCTTCGCTGCGGCGAGCAACCGTGAGGGGCTGGTGCCTATGCTGGGAGGTGTAAACCGTCCGGCCCTCACCTTCACCCCGCCCGGCGTCTTCGGCCACGTGGACGGCTATGCTGAGGGGGTGGGCATCCCCTACAACCCGACCCAGGCCCGCCAGTGGCTGGCCCAGGCCGGCTATCCCAACGGCCAGGGGTTGCCGCCCATTACGCTGTGGTTCAACACCAGCACTGGCCATCAACGCATCGCCGAATACCTGCGCGATAGTTGGTATGCCACGCTGGGGGTGAGTGTCACGCTGCAAAGCCTGCCCTGGCGAGACTATCTGGGGCAATTGAATAACGGTCAGTTCCAGATCTGGTGGCTGGGTTGGTGGATGGACTATCCTGATGCCAACAACTTCCTGCGGGATGCCATCGCTCCCCAACGTGGTGCTTACGGGGGATGGTACAACGCCACATACGAAGGCCTGCTGGATCAGGCGGCGCGAGAGCAAAACCCGGACACCCGCAAGGCCCTGTACAAGCAGGCGGAGGAGATCTTGGTGGAAACCGATGCCGTGATGATTCCGCTCTACTACTACGCCTCCGTGGTAGCGGTCAAACCCTACCTGGAGCGCACCTTTGCTGCTGGCGGCTCGGTGGACTATTCCACCTGGCGCATCACCCGGGTCACGGGGACGATCGGCACGGGTGGCGGCACGCTCACTTCGTATCACGGCGACACCACCATCCAGTTCTCACCTGGTGCGATCACCGATACTATCGTCATCACCCATACGCCAGCCTATGGGATGCCGCCTGGCGGCGATCTGACCGGCATCGGCCACGTATTTGACGTGACGGCAGTTTACAGTAATACCGGCCAGCCGGCGCAGTTGGCCCCTGGGCAAACGTACACCCTCACCGTGCGCTATACGGATGCGGAGAAGGGACCAGCCATAGAAAGCACCCTGGCGCTATACTGGTGGGATGGCAACCAGTGGGTGAAGGAGTCCAGCAGCGTGGTGGATACGGTCTCCAACGCGGTTACGGCTACACCCAACCACTTCTCGCTCTGGGCTGTACTGGGGGAGACGCGGCGGGTGTATCTGCCGCTTATCCTGAAGAACTACTGAACCGTAAGGAGGGCAGCGAGGTAGATTTCATCTTGCTGTCTTCGGCAAAGAAGCGGGCTGCGCCCTAACCACTCGCTCCAGCCGACTGCTCCCTCGGCGGCTGAGCTCGGTGCCGTTGGGCGGCATCGCTGCCGAAGGAGAATCGGAGCCATGAGACGCGCACTCGCTTTTCTCGGACTTGTGACGCTCATCCTTTCCGCCTGCGCGCCCGGCGCGGCGCCGACCCCTGTGCCTGCGACCCGCGCAGCGCCCCTGCCCACCGCCACGCCGACGCCCCTCCCCACCCTCCAGGTGGGCGACCTGACCGTGCCCGACCCCCGTGCCACCAACCCCGAACTGTTTGACCTTCAAAAGCCCGACGCCCCAGCCCCCCAGTTCGTCAACGCGATGAAGATGGCGGGATTGAAGTGACAGGAGGTAGGTGCGACGCACCTGCGAGGTGCGTCGCACCTGAGGATCGCACGCGCCGCCGTTCCCTCGGTCATTAGTATGATGCAAGGGTGCCCGTCACCCCGAGCCAACACCCCGAGCGCAGCGAAGGGGCAGCAAAGGGTGTCAGTGAACGAGATTCTTCGCCGCTTCACGGTTCGGAATGACAGTACACCAACAAACCTTGCAACCGACTCCCCCGCAAACACGTTGACGACCGCTCCTGGGCCGGGTAGAATATCCCCCAGGGCCGGGGCGTCTGGCCGTTCGCGCCAGGGCAGACCCGC
>JASFBC010000167.1:0-20712 GCA_036172315.1 Anaerolineae bacterium
CTCACCCATCTGGACGAACAGGGCGCGGCCCGCATGGTGGACGTCTCCGAAAAGGCCCCTACGGCGCGGGAGGCGGTGGCCGCTGGAGAGGTCTGGATGCAGCCCCAGACCCTGGCCCTCATCCAGTCTGGCGGCGTCCCCAAAGGGGATGTTCTGGCCGTCGCCCGCATCGCGGGCATCATGGCCGCCAAGCGCACCCCCGAACTCATCCCCCTCTGCCACCCGCTGCCCATCACCGCCGTAGAGGTGGATTTCTCGTTTGACGAGGAACGGTCGGTGGTGGGCATCACCGCCCGTGTCCGCTGCACCGGGGTTACTGGTGTGGAGATGGAGGCGCTGACCGCCGTCGTCGTCGCTGCCCTCACAGTCTACGACATGTGCAAAGCGGTGGACCGGGGGATGCGCATCCAGAATGTCCGCTTGCTGCGCAAGAGCGGCGGCAAAAGCGGAGAGATTGTGCTGGAATGATCGGGAAGGCCGGCCGCAGGGAAGCGGGGCGCAGGAGGTGAGGGATGGGCGAGCCAATGAGAGGCGAAGTAGTGGCTGTCTGCATCAGCGAGAGGAAGGGGACCTCCAAGCGGAACGTGGGTCGGGCCATCCTCCGCCCGGATTGGGGCGTGGAAGGAGACGCCCATGCTGGCCCCTGGCACCGCCAGGTCTCCCTTCTGGCCTGGGAATCCATTGAACGCATGCGCGAGCATGGCCTGGATGTTCGGGAGGGGAGTTTCGCCGAAAACATCACCACCCGGGGGATAGAACTCCACACCCTTCCGGTGGGCACCCGTATGCGCATCGGGCAGACGCTGGTGGAAGTCACCCAGATCGGCAAACTCTGCCATACCCGATGCGCCGTCTTCCGGGCCGTGGGGGATTGCGTCATGCCCCGCGAGGGGATTTTCGTCCGTGTCCTGGAAGGCGGCGAGGTCGCCCTAGGCGACCCGGTGGAAGTCCTCGGGCGGGATGTCTGAAGGAGGCCCGTTAGGGGTAGCGGTTTGACGAAAAGCCCGTTTGCCAGTATACTATAGATAGGCCGGAGTGGCGGAACAGGCAGACGCGCGCGACTCAAAATCGTGTGGGCTTGGCCCATGTGGGTTCGACTCCCACCTCCGGCACTCCGTAGGACAACTCCTGGAGAGTTGTCCTACGTTTATGAGGGGCCCCCTATGCGCAACCTGTTTCTCCTGGGACTGATAGGGCTGGCCCTGGGCGTCACCCTGGGACTCCTGATCGGCTGGGCCCTTTGGCCGGTCCAATACACCAACACCGCCCCCGCCCAGTTGCGCCAGGACTACCGGAACGACTACATCCTGATGGTCGCCGCCGCGTATCAGGTGGAAAAGAACCCCGACGTGGCCCGGGAGCGGCTGGCCCAACTGGACCCCGCACAGCCCACCCGCCCCCTGGTGGAACTGACGGAGACCCTCATCGCCCAGAGTGGCCGTCCCAGTGACATTCAGATGTTAGTGCGACTGGCCGAAGCACTGGGAGCCACAACCCCGGCCATGAAGCCCTATCTGGGAGGTTCGCCGTGATCTCTCGGGCCCGTTTCCTCGCCTTATCCCTCGGCGCGATCTTCGGCCTGATTCTGGGTCTGATCTATGCCTGGCTGATTGATCCTGTCCAACTCTACAACACGACCCCGCCCCTGCTCCGCAGCGACCACCGGCACGAATGGATTCGGCTGGCCGCGCTGGGGTACGTTGCCGACGGGGATATGGAGCGGGCCCTGGCCCGGCTGAAGGGACTGAGCGAGAAGGACATCCAGGACGCGCTGGCGGCGATGATAGAGGCGTACGCGGCCCATGGTCAGCCCGCGCCGATCATGCGACGTCTGAGCCAACTGGCCCAGCGCCTGGGCGTCACCACCCCGGCGATGCGGGTGTATCTGGAGACACCGGTGGCCTCCCCTGGGGGCATCCTCCCGACCCCGATGCCGACTGTTCCGATCCCGACCTCGCCGACACCCTCCCTCCCGATACCCGTGGCCACCGCCCCTTACCTCCCCGGAGGGGCGCTGGTTCTCTCCCCGTATCGGGTCGTCGCCCAGAACATGGCCTGCGAAGGGACGCCGGGGCAATTGCGCGTGTGGGTCCAGGCCCCGCCGCCGGCGCCGACGGTTACCCCGTCCCCCCGCCGACCGACACCCACTCCGGCGGGGCCCCAGCCGCTGGAAGGGGTAGTGCTCTGGCTTCTCTGGGCCGACGGGGCCGAC
This sequence comes from Anaerolineae bacterium, assembly GCA_036172315.1. GTDB lineage: Bacteria > Chloroflexota > Anaerolineae > B4-G1 > DUEL01 > SpSt-77. The sequence goes on from JASFBC010000167.1 coordinate 2,213, forward strand.
TGGGCCGTTACCGGGATGCGCCCCTGGGTGAGTCCAGGCTATGCCGACTTCAACCTCCGGCCCGGCATCTTCTACGCGCTGAGTGTGGATGAACCCAACGCGCCGGTCATCTCCGGCCTGGCCCTCCCCTCATGCCCGGATGGGGAGCAGGGGTCCTGGGAAATTGTGATTGAGAAGCAGAAATAGCGCAGGCCGCCAGGCCTGCTTTTGCAGGCTAACAGCCTGCGCACAGGCTAACAGCCTGCGCTACAGGCTAACAGCCTGCGCACAGGCTAACAGCCTGCGCTACACTAGCAGCCTGCGCTACACTAACAGCCTGCGCTACAGGCTAACAGCCTGCGCTACACTAACAGCCTGCGCTACAGGCTAACAGCCTGCGCTGCAGGCTAACAGCCTGCGCTACAGGCTAACAGCCTGCGCTACAGGCTAACAGCCTGCGCTACAGGCTAACAGCCTGCGCACAGGCTAACAGCCTGCGCTACAGGCCGCAGCAGCGCAGCCACCCGCCGGCTGCAGGCCCGGAGAGGCGGACTTTCCGTCAGCACTGAATCGTTATAAAGGGGGATTTTGCGGTGGATGGTTTCGCTGCCCACCGCGAAATCCCTTCTTTATTCAAACTTGACAGAAGCCCTCTTTTGCCGTAGGATGATAACAAATCGGAGGACATCTCATGGGATTGGAAAGGATTCTGGCTATAGACGTCGGCGCAGGCACCCAGGACATCCTCCTCTGGGAGGCCGGACAGCCGATGGAGAACAACGTCAAACTGGTGCTGCCATCGTGGACGACGGTGCTGGCCCGTCGGGTGCAGCAAGCGACCCGGGAAGGGCGTCCCCTCTTTCTATCGGGCAATCTGATGGGCGGGGGACCTATTGTCAGTGCGATGAAGCGGCACATCCGGGCCGGGTACCCCCTCTACATCACCCCACGCGCCGCGCTGACAGTGCGGGACAACCTGGAAGAAGTACGGCGGCTGGGGTACATCATCACCGATGAGCCCCCGGACCTGCCTGGCCTGCTCTCTTTGCGGACGCGGGATGTGGACCCGGAGGTGTTGGCGAATATGCTGGCCCCCTTCGGCGTTTCCCTGCCGGAGACGGTGGCGGTGGCGGTGCAGGACCATGGAGAGTGTCTGGAGGGCTCCAATCGCCGCTTCCGCTTCCACCTGTGGCGGGAGTTCGTCCGGAGCGGCGGGGAAATGATCCGGCTGGCCTACCGGGAGATCCCCGCCCCTTACACCCGTATGCAAGCGGTGCAGCGGGATGTCCCCGGGGCTATCCTGATGGATACCGGTCCAGCCGCGCTCTGGGGCATCCTGGAGGACCCGGTGGCGGCGGCCCACCAGGAGGAGGGGATTATCGCCGTCAACGTTGGCAATCAGCACACTGTGGCGGTGCTCTTGCGGGCCGGGCGCATCCTGGGCCTCTTTGAGCACCACACTGTCCTGATCACGACGGAGAAACTCCGACAATTGGTAGAACGTCTCCGTGCAGGCACGTTGACCGATGAGGAGGTCTACGGTGACAGCGGTCACGGTGCCTATGTAAGCCCCGATTACGTCCCCGACGGCGGGTTCCGCTTCGTCGCGGTGACCGGCCCGCAACGCCATCTGGCTGCCCCTCTGGGCTACTACTTCGCTGCGCCCTACGGTGATATGATGCTGACCGGCTGCTTCGGCCTGGTGGCGGCAACGCAGCGACTGCTGGAGGAAGAGCATGGGTAATATGATAGAGCCAGAGGATGCCTGGAAGCGGGTGGTGGCCGAAGTCTCTCCCCTACCATCCCGCCGGTTTGCGCTGAACGAGGTCGCTGGACGGGTGCTGGCGGAGGAGATTCGCGCGGAAACCGACCATCCGCCTTTCGCAGCGTCCACCGTGGACGGGTGGGCGGTCATAGCCGGGGATGGTTCGCCCCGGCGGCGGATTCTGGAGGGGGCGGGAGAAGCCGGGGAGGTGCCCGCTGTCATCGTCGTTCCGGGCACCGCCGCCCGGGTGATGACGGGTGCACCTCTCCCCCCCGGCGCCGATGCCGTGGTGATGGTGGAGGATAGCGTTGTGGAAGGGGAATTCGTCCGCTTCACCCGCGCTGTCCGCCCCGGCGAGAATGTCCGCTCGGCCGGCTCCGATCTGGCCGCCGGGCAGGTCGTACTGGTAAAGGGGACGGTATTGGGGCCGGCGGAAATCGGGTTGCTGGCAACTGTGGGGCGTTATGAGGTGTGGGCTTACCCCTCCCCGCGCGTGGCCATTCTCTCCAGCGGTGACGAAGTGGTGGAACCCTGGGAGACCCCTGGTCCGGCACAAATCCGGGATAGCAACCGCTACGCGTTGATGGCCGCCGTCCGGGAGGCGGGAGGAGAGCCGATTTCGCTGGGGATTATCCCGGATCGGCCTGAACTGTTGCGGGCAAAGATAGAAGCGGCCCTGGCTCAGGCCGACGTCCTCATCACCTCCGGCGGCGTCTCCGAGGGGGACCGGGACCACATCGGGCCGCTATTGGCCGAATGGGGCACCGTCCATTTCAACCGGGTACGGCAGAAGCCGGGCAAGCCCTTCACCTTCGCCACCGTCCGGGGCAAGCCCTGCTTTGCCCTGCCGGGCAACCCTGTCTCCGCGCTCGTCTCCTTTGAGTTATATGTGCGGCCGGCGCTCCGGCGGATGGCCGGGCATACCCGGTTACGGCGGCCCGAGATGCCGGTCCGGCTGCGACATCCGCTCCGGCCCGACCCGGTGCGGACGGAGTTTGTGCGCGCGATGTTGGAGCGGGACGGCGATCAGTGGTGGGCCCGTACAACAGGCGCCCAGGCCAGTAGTCGCCTGCTCTCTATGGTGGGTGCCAGTGCCCTGTTGCGTGTTCCCCCCGGCCCCACTGCTTTGCCGGAGGGCGCTACTGTCACGGCTATTCTCATAGCATGGCCGGAAGATTAGAGTGTTTGTATTGAGCCCCGAAGCGGTTCGTAGTCAGCCCCGAAGCGAAGTGGAGTGGCGTCATTCATAGTCAGCCCCGAAGCGATCTGTGGCCACGTTCTACCTGCACAGTCTGGGTTGTCGCCTGAATCAGAGCGAACTGGAGGCTCTGGCCCGCCAGTTGGCCGCGATGGGCCACCGGGTGGTGGATGACCCTGCCCGGGCGGACATCTGCGTGGTCAACACCTGTGCGGTCACCGCCGAGGCGGAGCGGAAGACCCGCCATCTGCTGCGGGCGCTGGCACGGGCCAACCCCCAGGCCCGCATCGCCGTCCTGGGCTGTGCGGCCACTCTCCGGCCCGATGAACTGGCCTCCTTCCCCAACGTCACCTGGGTCATCCCCAACGAAGAGAAGGACCGGGCAGCGGAGCGGATTCTCCCCCCCTCCACTCCCTTGCCCAGGCCGCTGAAGGCGGCGGGAGAGGGGGTGAGGGCCCGTACCCGTGCCTTTATCAAAATCCAGGACGGCTGTGACAATGCCTGCACTTACTGCATTGTCCACATCCTGCGCGGCCCGGTCCGCAGCCGCCTGCCGGAGGAGGTGGTGGCGGAAATCGCCGCGCGGGTTCAGGAGGGCTACCGCGAGGCCGTCCTGACCGGCGTCAACATCGGCGCTTATGGCCAGGACCTGGGACGGAAGGACGGACTGGCAGGCTTGATCAAGGCCATCCTGACCCAGACTGATCTCCCCCGCCTGCGCCTCTCTTCAGTGGAGCCCTGGGACGTGGATGACTCTCTTCTGACCCTCTGGTCTGACTCTCGCCTCTGTCGCCAACTCCATCTGCCCTTGCAATCTGGCTGCGAAGCGACATTGCGGCGGATGGGCCGCCGGATGACGGCAACCGAGTACGCCCGCCTGGCGGGGCGGATCCGCGCCGCTGTCCCCGAGATGGCTATCACCACTGATGTGATAGTAGGTTTTCCCGGGGAGGACGAGGCGGAGTTTGCTGAGAGCATGGCCTTCGTGGAGCGGATGGCCTTCGCCCGCCTGCACGTTTTCCCTTTCTCCCCCCGGCCAGGGACGCCCGCCGCCAGGATGGGGGGGAAGGTCCCTGAACCGGTGATACGGGAGCGGGCGGCCCGGATGCGGGAACTGGGAGAACGTCTGGCGGCCCGCTACCGGCGGCAGTTTCTGGGCCGGGAGATGGATGTCCTCTGGGAGCGCCGTCGGCGGGATGGCCTCTGGCACGGCCTGACCGACAATTATCTCCAGGTGGTTACTGCCTGCCCGGCCGATCTGTATAACCGGATTACTCTTACCCGCCTGGTGGCAGAGCAGGATGGTTTTCTGGTGGGAGAGGTGGTATAATTAGGTGGGCTATGGTGGACCAGGACCTCCAGGAAATCCTGAATCACTTGAAAGAACACTTGCTCTCCGGGGAGGGAGGGGATAAAATTGCGCGTATCATTCTCTTTGGGAGCCACGCGCGGGGAATGGCGGGACCTGATTCCGATATAGACATCCTGATCGCCACCCTGGATGGCCGGGAGGTGGAGAGGGCCATTCTGGACCGGGTCTACGATTTTATGGCCGCGCAGCAGGCTCCGATAGAAATCATCTTTTCTTCAATATATGATCTCTTCCCGCCCCGGGATTATTTTCTTTACAACGTAAGCCGCTATGGGGTGGAGGTTTATTCCATGGACGCTGGGGAGATTAAGCGGGCGATGGCGGAAGACCTGGCACGCCTGGCGGGGGAGTACCTGGAATCAGCCCGCGAGGTTCTGGAGCGAGGACGAATCCGGCTGGCCATAGATGCCGGCTACAATGCGGCGGAACTGGCGGCGAAGGCGCTCATCCTGCTAAAACAAGACGATGTACCTGGCAGTCACGGAGGTATCGTGAGCCTGTTCGGCGCACTATACACCAAAACAGGAGAGGTAAAGCCGGAGTTAGGCCGTCGGTTGAACCGGGCCCTCCAATTGAGAAACGAAGCCCGCTACCGCCCCGGCGCCCGTCTCACGAAAGAGGATGCCGAGGAGGTGATTCATCTGGCAGATGCTCTTCTGGCGCTGGTAACTCCATATCGGACCACGGAGCCACGAGCATGACCGATTGCATCTTCTGCCGCATTGTCCGCCGGGAGGCCCCGGCCCGCATCATTTACCAGGACGAGGAAGTGACCGCGTTCCACGACGCGCGTCCTCAGGCGCCCGTCCACGTCCTTATCGTCCCCAACCGGCACATCGTCGGCATCGCGCAGGCAAAGCCGGAGGACGCGCCCCTGCTGGGCAAAATGATGATGGTGGCCCAGCAACTAGCAGAAGACCTGAAAGTCACCGACGGTTACCGGCTGGTGGTGAACAGCGGCCCCCTTTCCGGCCAGTCCGTCTTCCATCTGCACTTGCATCTCCTGGGCGGCCGTCCCCTCCACTGGCCCCCCGGTTGACTGCACGTTCCGCCTTCTTCATTTCACTTTTCACATCACGATTCACAGGAGGCCCTATGCTGGTTCGCGACCGGATGACCCCCAACCCGACCACTGTCACCCCTGATACTTCCATCAAGGACGCGCTGGATCTGATCCGCCAGAAGCGGTTCCGCCACCTGCCCGTGGTGGACGAGAACGGCCAACTGGTCGGCATCACCACTGAGAAAGACCTGGTCTATGCCTCCCCGAAACCGGAGATGTCCCTCAGCCATTTTGAAATCCAGTACCTGCTCTCCCGGATGACGGTAGGACAGGTGATGCACCGGGATGTCGTCACCGTCTCGCCGGACCTGCCCATTGAGGAGGCGGCGCAGGTGATGATCCGCCACCGCATTGGCTGCCTGCCCGTCCTGGAGAACGACCGATTGGTGGGCATTATCAGCGATACGGACATCTTCCGGGTCTTTGTGGAGGGGCTGGGCGGAGGACACCCCAGCCTGCGCATCACCGTCGTTATCCCGGAGCAGGTGGGAAGCCTGGCACGGGTGGTGGACCGCATCGCCGCACTGGGTGGCAACATCCACTCCCTGGGTACCTTCTGGGGCCAGCGGCCCGAAGACCGGGTCATCGCCATCCGGGTGGAGCGGGTGGACCGGGATGCCCTCTTGAAGGCCCTCCGGGAAGATGGCATTCAGATTCAGCACGTCTGGGAACCGTAACCCTGCTGTTCGTAGTCAGGTATGGAGCGCAGCGGTTAACGCGACTCCGCTTCGCTGCGTCGCTGACTACGAACTCAAGGAGACTCCTATGTCCAACCACCGAGAGATGAAGCGCATTCTGGTCACCGGCGCCTGCGGGCAGATCGGGTCCGAACTGACCCTGGCGCTGCGGGAGAAGTACGGCGGCGAGAATGTCGTCGCCGCCGGACACCGCACCCCACCTGGGCCGGCACTGCGGGACTCCGGCCCCTTTGAGTTTCTGGACGTCACGAAGCGAGACGAACTGGAGGGGGTGGTCCGCAAATACAACATAGACACCATTTACCATATGGCCGCCATCCTTTCCGCCGCCGGGGAGAAGAACCCCCACCTGGCCTGGGATGTCAACATCAATGGCCTCTACAACGTCCTGGAAGTGGCCCGGGAGCCCAATATGGTGCGGGTCTTTGTCCCCAGTTCCATCGCTGTCTTCGGGCCGGAGACGCCCCGAGACCCGGCTCCCCAGGAGACGGTCCTTCGCCCGACGACGATGTACGGCCTGACCAAAGTGGCGGGCGAACTGCTGGGCAACTATTATGTCCGCCGCTTCGGGCTGGACGTGCGGGGCATCCGCTATCCGGGTATCATCAGCAGCGAGACCTTGCCCGGCGGCGGCACCACCGACTACGCGGTGGAAATCTTCTACGAGGCCCTCCGACACAAGCGGTACGTCTGCTTTGTACGGGAGGACACCGTCCTGCCAATGATGTACATGCCCGATTGTATCCGGGCGACGCTGATGCTGATGGAGGCCGACTTCGCCCGCCTCAAACACCACACCGACTTTAACGTAGCGGGCCTCAGTTTCTCCGCCGGGGAGTTGGCCGCCGAGATCGAAAAACACATCCCCGAATTCGTCTGTGAGTACAAGCCGGACTTCCGTCAGCAGATCGCTGACTCCTGGCCCCGCACGGTGGACGACCACGCCGCTCGGGAGGAGTGGGGCTGGTCGCCCCAGTATGACCTGCCAACCATGGTGGCGGATATGCTGGAGAAACTGCGCCACAAACTGGCGTCGCTGTAACGTAAGGTTCATCTTGCGTTACAAAATGGAGGTGCAACATGGCTCGCGTGGGGAAAATCTTGCTTCTGGTCCTGGTCCTCCTCGTCCTGGCCGCCATCGGCTACCAGGCCCAGAATGTGGCCGTGATGGGATGGGATTCGGTGGTGGAGTATCAGACCCCCTACCTGACCAATCTGCCCCGGGGGAGCGCGGCCGAACCCCTGACCCGACGGGTCGTCCTGGTCCTGGTGGACGGGCTACGGCTGGACGCCTCCCGGACCATGCCCCGCCTGAACGAACTCCGCCAGCAGGGCGCTGACCTCTCCGTCCGGGTCGGGCAACCGTCCCTCTCCTATCCGTCCTGGACGGTTATCGCGTCGGGCACCTGGCAGGAAATCAGTGGCGTGACCACCAACTGGTACGAGGGTGAGGTCCGGGTGGACACCGCCTTTAAGGCGGCGCGAGACGCGGGAATGCCCGCCGTCGTCGTAGGGACCAGAGGGTGGAAGAAACTCTACGGCTCCCATCTCACCCAGTTCGTGGAAGTATCTGGCCCCGAGGAGGAGAACGCTCCGCCGGAAGCGTGGATCCAGATGGATGGCGAGAGTCTCCGCCTGGCCATCCGGGCACTGGACGACTATCCTGAGGGGCTCATCCTGGTCTATTTCGGAGGGACGGACGAACTGGCGCACCAGTACGGTGGCGTCAGTCCCCAGTACCTGGATGAGGTGCGACTGGTGGATGGGTACATCGGCCAACTGGTGGAGCGGCTGGATTGGGAGAAGGATGTCCTGATCGTCACTGCCGATCACGGACATGTGGACATCGGCGGGCACGGGGGCTGGGAGCGGTCGGTCCTGCATGTCCCGCTGGTGATGGTGGGCAAGGCCATCCGTCACGGGGCCTATACGGAACGGCTCCAGGCCGACATTGCTCCCACCATTGCCGCCCTGCTGGGGCTCCCCATTCCTGTTCACGCCCAGGGCCGCCCGCTGGTGGAGATGCTGGAAGCCTCTGCCGACGCGAAGGGACGGATCGGGGTAAATGCTGGCCTGCAACTGGTGGGGTTCTACGACTCCTACGCTCAGACCCTGGGGGTCAGGCCGTTTGCCGGGGAGGTGTTGACCAGGTGTCGGGAGCGGCTGGCCCGGGGAGAGGAGGGGGCCTTGAGCGGGATGTGGGAAGAGATCACGGCGCGGGCCCAGGCGGCGCGGGCGAAGCGCTTCTGGCGGGAACGGCTCCTGCGGTTGCCCATCGCGCTGGGCATCCTTCTGGTCCCACTCCTTTACCTGCTCCTCTTCCGGCGGCGGCTGCGCCAGTTGCTGCTCCCGCTGGGCTTTGCCCTGCTCTACTTCGTCTTCTATAACGCCCTCTTCTTCGGGCGGGGGTACAACTGGTCCCTTTCCGTTTTCAACACTGAGGCCCAGATCAAAGCCTTCTTCAACGAACGATTGCTGGACGCGGCCATCTCTTTCATTGTGGCGGGCCTTCTGCTGGCTCTGATCTCCTGGAAGCGGCCTCTCCTGCAGACCCTGGAGCGGATGGTGAGCTTTGCCTTCTTCGTGGGTTACCCGCTCCTGCTCCAGGTGGACCTGTTCTACTGGCTCTATAGCATCCGCTTCCCCTGGGCTCTCCCGGACCTGAAACTGGGGTTCAAGTACTACATGGACCTCCTGCAGATGGTGCCGACGGGGCTTCTGGGGGTGATACTGGCGCCGCTGGGGGTGCTCATCGGCTGGGGGATGCAGCGATGGCGGATAAAGAAAGTAGCGCAAGATTGATCTTGCGCTACTCTGTGGCCCGTAGGGGATTCGAACCCCTGTTTCCGGCTTGAGAGGCCAGCGTCCTGGTCCACTAGACGAACGGGCCGTGTGAGTTGTATTTTACCAGCGGAGAAAAATTTTGTCAACCCAATGACAAGGGGGAGTGTGGCGGGGGCCGAAGGCCCCCGCCGCCCAACCTCTCATTTACCCTAACCGGGCCAGCCGCTCCTCCAGTTGCTGGCGGGTCGCTCGGAGGTCTGCCAGTTTCTCTCGCTCCCGCTCCACAACGGCCGCCGGGGCTTTCTGCGCGAACTCCCCGGCCAGCAGCGCCTCACTGCGGGCAATGCGCGCCCTCACCTCGGCCAGTTCCTTCTCCAGCCGTGCTCGCTCCGCCTCCAGGTCCACCAGCCCCGCCAACGGCAGGTACGCGGCCACGTCGCCCACCACGACCGTCGCGGCCTGGGCCGGCGCGTCCATTTCCTCCGCCACCGTCAACCGCTCCGGGTCCAGTTTCGCCAGCGTGCAGAGGATGGCCCGCTCTTCCCGCAGAAGCCCCGCCCGGCCCCCGGCGGCGAAGAGGGCCGGAATGCGCTTCCCCGGCTCCACGTTGTATTCGGCCCGGACGTTGCGGATGCCCCGAATCAGTTCCATCAGCAATTCCATCTCCTCCTCTGCCTGTCCGTCCACCGGCCAGGGGGCCTCTTCGGGCCAGCGGGCCAGCATGAGCGATTCCGCTTCTTGGGGGACGGGCAACGCCTGCCATAGCGCCTCTGTCACAAAGGGCATGAAGGGGTGGAGAAGCCGCAGCGCCCTGTCCAGCACCGTCAGCAGCACCCGGCGCGCGGGGGCGGTGGACTCGGGCGTGGCCTCCGGCGCGTAGATGGCGATCTTGGAAATCTCCAGATACCAGTCGCAGAACTCGCTCCAGAGGAAGTCGTTGATCTGCCGACCGGCCTCGCCGTACTGGTACTCCTTCATCAGGTGGTTCACGTCGGCGATGAGGCGGGCCAGACGGCTCAGAATCCATCGCTCCGGCCGTCCCAGGCTCAACTCCCGGAGGTCCGGGAGGTCGTCTGGCCACTGATTGCATACGGAGAGGACGTAGCGGGTGGCCTGCCAGATTTTGTTGGCGAAGTTACGCGCCCCCTCAATCCGGCGCGGGTCCAGGTTCATATCGTTGCCCGGCGTGGAGGAGGTGAGGAGCGTGTAGCGGAGCGCGTCGGCGCCGTAGTCCTGGATGATGTTGAGGGGGTTGTACTTCTCCGCATCGGGTATGGACTTGGAGATTTTGCGCCCGTACTGGTCCCGGATCAGGCCGTGCAGGTACACGGTGGAGTAGGGGACCTCTCCCGTCATCTCCAGCCCCAGCATCACCTCGCGGGCTACCCAGAAGAAGAGGATGTCGTAGCCGGTCTCCCGCATGTCGGTGGGGTAGTAGCGGCGGAAATCTGGCGTCTCCCTGGGCCAGCCCAGCGTGGAGAAAGGCCAGAGGCCGGAGGAGAACCAGGTGTCCAGCACGTCCTTCTCCTGGCGGATGTGGGGGCTCCCACAGTGCGCGCAGACGGTGGGGTTTTCCAATTCGCAGGTCTGGCCGCCGCAGTCGTCACAGTACCAGACGGGGATGCGGTGGCCCCACCAGAGTTGGCGGCTGATGCACCAATCCCGGATGTTCTCCAGCCACTGGAAGTAGATTTTCTCAAACCGCTGGGGGACGATGCGCATACGCCCGTCGCGGACGGCCTGGATGGCGGCCTCGGCCAGGGGCCTGGTACGCACGAACCACTGGACGGAGAGGTACGGCTCGGTGATGGTGTCACAACGCTGGCAGTGGCCGACGGGGTGGGAGTACGGTTCTGTCTTCACCAGCAATCCTTCCCGCTCCAGGTCGTCCACGATGCGGCGGCGGCACTCAAAGCGGTCCAGTCCCTGGTAGGGGCCACCGTTCTCGTTGATCCGCGCCGTTTCGGTGAGGACATTGATCGGCTCCAGGTCGTGGCGCAGGCCGATCTCGTAGTCGGTGGGGTCGTGGGCGGGGGTGACTTTAACCGCTCCGGTGCCGAAGTGGGGGTCCACCGCTTCGTCGGCGATAATGGGGATGCGGCGGCCCAGGGCCGGGAGGACCGCCGTCTTGCCGACCAGGTCCCGATACCGCTCGTCGTCGGGGTGGACGGCGACGGCGGTATCTCCCAGGATGGTCTCCGGGCGGGTGGTGGCGACGGTGATGAATTGGGTGGCTCCTTCGGCCCATCGCCCGCTCCCCCATTCGGCCCGGGGCCCATCCCAGTTCTCCTCCACAAGGGGATACCGGACGGTCCAGAGATGGCCCGGTACCTCGTAATAGATGTTCTCCAGGTCGGAGATGGCGCTGGTACAGCGGGGGCACCAATTCACCATATATTTGCCGCGATAGATGAGCCCTTTTTTATAGAGGCGGACGAAGGCGGTGCGGACGGCGCGGGAGAGGTCGGAGTCCAGGGTGAAGCGCTCCCGCGTCCAGTCGCAGGAGACGCCCAGCCGCTTGTGCTGCTGGGTGATGATGGCGCGGTGTTTCTGGGCCCAGTCCCAGCAACGCTGGATAAACCGCTCCCGGCCCAGGTCGTGGCGGGTCAGGCCCTCTTTGCGCAGGTCCCGCTCCACGACGTTCTGGGTGGCGATGCCCGCGTGGTCAGTGCCGGGCAGGAAGAGGGTGTCGTACCCCCGCATGCGGTAGTAGCGGGTCTGGAGGTCCTCCACGGCGGCGGTTATGGCGTGGCCCAGGTGGAGGGCGCCGGTGACGTTGGGCGGGGGCATGGTGACGCAGAAGCGGGGGCCGTCGGAGGAGGCCAGCCCTTTCTGGATGAGGGTTTCGGGGCGGAAGAAACCCTGCTCCTCCCACCACTGGTAGAGGCGCTCTTCAATTTCGGCAGGATTGTAGATTCGGGCTAATGGTTCGGTCATAGTTTTCCTCCTGATTGCAGGGTGAAGCAGGCCGGGCGGCCTGCGCTATTGGGGGCGCCCGCAAGGGGCACCTCGATGGCACGCAGGCTGTTCGCCTGCAAAGGCAGTACTAAACCCTATCTGGATGTTAGGCGTTGCGTCGGGCGATGGCGACGATGCGACGGGAGAGAGGGGTGAGCGGCTCCCCGCTCCATCCGCCGTAGACCGTCACCCAGCGCAGACCGGCACTCTCTGTCATCGTCTTCAGTTCGGTGGCGGTGTAGATGCGAACGTCAAACTCCATACTTTGCCACTCACCGCCCTCCAGCCAGCGCCAGGTCTCCCCGGTGCGGCCCGCCACCGGGTCCAGCCAGGGCTCCGCCAGGACGATCAGTTCGCCCGCCTCAAACCAGTGGCGGTCCACGTCCATGCGAACCCGCCAGTCCCGGTTCATCACGTCTATCAGCAGGAGACCACCGGGTTTGAGAGCCCGACGGACCCTTTCCAGGACGCGCAGATTTTCCCGGTCATCGGCAAAGTAGCCGAAGGAGGTGAAGACGCTGATGACAGCGTCAAACTCGTCGTTCCAGGGGATTTCCCGCATGTCGCCCTGGTGCCAGCGAATCTGGACTCCGGCCTCCCGGGCTGCCGTGCGGGCCTGCCCCAGCAGGACATCGCTGAGGTCCAGGCCGGTCACCTGGAGACCTCGCTGGGCCAGTGGGATGGCGATGCGGCCGTAGCCGCAGGCCAGGTCTAACACCGAAGCACCCGGCCGGAGGTCCAGGTAGGAGATAATGCCCTCTACTTGCTGACGGGTTGCCTCAGGCGAGGCCAGCGGCCCGCAGATGCGCAGATACCGGTCGTCAAAAAACGTCTCCCACCAGGCCATAGTTCCTCCTTAATCAGTAAGCGGAAACAAAACGTCCCTCCCGTCCAGGGACGGAAGGGACGCTCCGCGGTACCACCCTGGTTCGCCGGTCGGAGCCGGCGCTCTCGGTGCCCTCGCGGACGCCGCTTCGCTTCGTGGCTCACTACGAACCGCAAGGGCCTCCGCTGTAACGGGCGAATCCCGGAGAGACCTACTGCAGCCAGCGGGGCATCGCGTCGGGCAACCGCCGGGTTGCTCCTACCCACGGCCGGTTCGGCCTCCCGACTCCCGGGCGACCTTCAGTCGGCGGCGCTGCAGGGGCTTGCAGCCAGTGACCCCTTTCTCTGCCCGACCCGTAGCACAGGCTCTCAGGCCTGCAGGCAGGCCGGTTCGCCAGGGCCGTCCCGACCTACTCCTCCCGTTCGTCGTCGTTGCAGCGGGCTACGCCCGCTCGGATGTTGCTTCTATTATACCGGTTTTGGCCTTCTTGTCAAATTGCGGTAGGGACGTGCCGGGCACTGCCAGAAGTGCCTGGCACGCTAAATGTTGCCAGCAGGACCACATCGGCCCCATCGGGGATGGTCAGGCGGGGGCCGCCGTAGACGTACATTCCCACCATCAGCCGGTACTCCCCCGGCCCCAACTCCGGCGGCAGGACCAGCACCCGCTGGTCCACCACCACTTCCCCCGGCAGCCAGCCCGTGGTGGGGCGACGCCACCCCGCCGGCTCCCCATCCGACTGGGCCACCAGCGACCCGTCCGGCCCCAGCAGGTGCAGGAAGACCCGATAACCGGTCTCCATCTCCCGCTCCCCCCGCCAGACCAGTGTCACGGTCAGCGGGGAGCCGGGCCGGAGGACTTCCCCCGCCGGCTCCCAATCGGCCCCCACCAGCGTCACCTCCCCGCCCAGCAGGGCATCCGTCTTCACCCGCAGCGGCGGGAGGGCCCAGGAGCGGGCCGGAGCCTCCACCCGCACTCTCCCCAGATGGACCGGCTCTCCCAACGCCCGGCATCCTTCCCCCTCCCGACGGCAGAGCCCCAGCCATATCCCGTGCTCCCCGCCTTCCAGGCCGGGGGGGAGCCGCAGCGTATGGAGCCCCAGCCAGCGGTCACCGGCCTGCCACTGGGTCGTGGGGAAATCCGCCCGGGTGAGCGGCCGCTCCCACTCCCGACCGCCGGGGCCGTCCACCCAGAGCCGCATCCGGTAGTCCCCGTCCGGGGCTTCCGTCGCTTCCCAGTAGGCCTCCAGATGCAGCGGGTCGCCGGGGCGGCTTTCCCGCTCCCGAACGGTTCCCCGGAGCAGTCGGATGGGGCCCCATGCTGGCATCGGAGTTGTCTCCGCAATTCCCAGCGCGGCCAGGGAGGGCGGGGCGGAGGGGCGGGTCAGAAGGACCTGGCCCAGGAGGATTTCCGGGCCCAGCGCCTGCCCGTCCTGGTAGGCGGTGTATGGCAGCAACGTCTCGCCGTCAAAAACCACCAGCGTGACTGTATATGCCCCGGGTGGTGTCCCCAGAAAAGGATGGATGTTTAAGGCAGTGATGGCATACTGGTTTGGAGGCCAGTTCGGAGACCTCGGAGCCGAACGGTACGACGCGGGGGGAATGGCGGGGGAGTTCCAGATTTGTCGCGCTTCGTCCATAAGGTCGGGCTGCACCCGGTAATCGGGGCCGCCGGGGACGGTATCCCGCCAGTAGAGCCGGACCGGCACGGGCTGGTCAGCGGGCACAGGGGCGGGGATTGGCTCCATCCCCAGCAGGTGGAACTGGCCGTCGTAGAGGATGTGGAGGGGGATGGAGACCCCCCTGATGCCGGAGTCGGTCAGGCGATGCTCGTAGATGGGCGGCAACTGGAACCGCTCTACCAGCAGGACCAGCGCGGTGGCGGCTAAGGGGAGGAGGAGAAGTCGCGCTCCTCCGGCGTCTCTGGGCGAATCCGCTTCTTCCATTCGGGCCTCTGGGACAAGGGGGCGCGGAGAAAAGACGAGAAAGGCTATCAAGGCCAGCAGGGAGAGGGCGGAGAGGAGGTCCGCCCCCAGCCGGAGGGGGGTCTCGCCGAAGCGGATCACGAGGTGGTGGCTTCCCGCCGGGACCGGGAAGGTGAACCGGCCCCATTCCGGCTCCGGGGCAATTTCTACCTCCCGACCGTCCACCCAGGCCCGCCAGCCGGGATAGAAGAAGCGGTTGACGGTTATTCGGAAGGGCTGCGGGCTCTCTACCCACGCCTCGGCAGAGAACGGCCCGGTCTGTTCCTGCTGGAGGACGGCGCCTTCGGGGAGTGAGGCGGGGTCAAAGGCTGTATCCGCAGGGCGGGTCGGCCAGACTTTCACCGCGCGGGGGAGATATTCTCCGTACGATGTGACGCCCATCAACCCGGTGGATTGCTCAAATTGGCGGAGGCCCTGGAGGGACGGATTTTCCCAACTGGGGCAATATGAGGGATTCAGCCAGAAGAGATCCGCCGCTATCAGGACCAGTATCGCCAGCAATGCTCCTATAAATCGCCAGAGACGGACCGGGAGGAGGTCCAGCGCAGTTCCAATGATGATAGAAAGGGCCATAGAGGCTGGCCCCAGGAATCGGCAGGAGAACTGGAAGGTTCGCAGAAGGGTGACCCTTTCCCACAGTAGAGAAGAGGGTGGCAATGTAAGGAAGAGGGTACTGACCAGGACCGTCCCAAAGAAGGCCACTAAGCGACGTCGGCGACCGGAGAAGCGCCACAGACCAGCCCAGCCCGGAAGTCCCAGCAGTGCCGGAACCAACCCCAGGGAGCGCGAAGGGGAAGGGTTCACCAGGTCGGGCTGGACCGGTTGGAGAGCAAACAGTTCGTTTAGAGAGAGAAGATGGGCGGCGTACCCGCCGGGAAATCCGTAGAGCGTCCGCTCCCACTGGATGAGGGACCGTTCCGCTACGGCGGGGAGCCAGAAAAAGAGCACCAGTCCGAATCCCAGTCCCAGGGTGAGGAAAGTGCTTCGCATACGGGTTCGGAAGGGGATGGGAGAGGCAGCAGAGGCTTCTATCAGGGCGTAGAGAGCCAGCAGGAGCGTGCCCACGACGGCGCCGGCCATATGGGTGAAGAGGAGTGCCCCGTAGAGCAGAGCCCCGGTAAATATCCAGCGCCGTCCGCCGGTCCGGACGGCCCGGCCGATAGCCCAGAAAGCCCAAGGCAAGAGAGCCCATCCCAACGCCTCAGCCAGCGCGCCCCGGACCAGCGTGTTGTACGCCGCGTAAGGTGCGTACATCGCCGCAACCGCGGCCGCTATCGCCGCCTCGTCCCGAAAGAAATCCCGGGTCAGGAAATAGACCCCCAGCCCGAGGACAGGGAACGTCAGACCCAGGGTGATGCGCACCCCCAGGTTCAGGCCGAAACCGAGTTTGCTGATCAGAAGCCCCAAATAGTAGGAAAGAGTGGGGTGAAAATTGAAGATGGGGTATCCATATCCCCAACCCAGGTCCGGCGCCAGGCGGGCGTAGAAAACCCTCTGCGACCATAGGTGATCCAGTTGGACAATGCGCAGAAGGTGAAAAGTGATGTCGTCACCACAAGGGAGGGCCGGGCCAACCCCCGCCCGGACTGCAGGCCAGCCCAGCAGGAAGACTATCAGGGCCGGGATGGTCCAAGAGGGAAGGACGAAACGCAAGCGCATACGGGCTTTCTCAGTTCCCCAAACTCGCCTCTTCAGCAGTCTGGCCCTTGCGGCACGTACCATCCCACCGTGGCATTGGAGCGGCGCAGAACCGACCGGGCCACCCGCAGGACGTCCTCCGGCGTGACCGCGCTCAGCCGGCCCAGGTACCCTTCAAACCAGGTGTAGTCGGCAAAAATCTCGCTCCATCCCAGCCAGAAAGCCTGCCCGGTGACTGACTCGCTGGAGTAGGCAAACTGGGCCCGGGCCTGCTGGATGGCCTTGCGGAGTTCGTCCTCCGAAATCGGCTCGGCGGCAATCCGCTCCAGTTCGGCCCACAACCGCTCCTCCACCTCGGCAGGAGTGCGGCCTGCCCGCACCGTGGCCGTCAACGAGTACACGAAGGGGTCCACCGTGGGGATGAGACTGCCGGAGACATCGGCGGTTAGTTCCGTATCCACCAGCGCGCGGTAGAGGCGGGAAGTCTTATTGGTACCCCCTTCGCCGAAGAGAGTCATCCCACTGGCCCCGCTGAGAACTGTATCCAGCACCACCAGCGGGTGGAAGTCCGCATCGGTGGGGGGTGGGGTATGGAAGACGACGGTCAGGTAAGCGGTGTTGCTCTCCCCTTCCACCACGACCCGCCGCTCCCCCCGTTGGGGCGGCTCCACCGGGGCGGCTCCATCCGGAAGGTTTCCGGAGGGAATATCTCCGAAGTGACGACGGATGAGGTCCGGCATCCGCTCCGTCTCAAAATCCCCTACTGCCACCGCCAGCGCGTTGTTAGGGACGTAGTGGGTGCGGTAAAAACGATAAAGGTCGTCCCACGTCATCTTCTGGAGGTCGCACATATGCCCCAGGGTCTCGTGGCCGTAGGGGTGGACGCGGAAGGCGGCGGCCATAACCTCCTCGCCCAGCAGGAAGAGCGGGTCATTCTCCGCTCCCTGCCGCTCGCTGATGATGACGGTCCGCTCCGCCTCCACCTCTTGGGGCTCAAAGAGCGCACCGGTCATCCGGTCGGCCTCAATCTCCAGTTCCAGCCCGATCTTCTCCGCCGGGAGGGTGGCATAAAAGGTGGTGAAGTCGTACCAGGTAGCGCCGTTCCAAACCCCGCCCTCGCGGGAAATGGCCTTATCAGCGGTCCCTTTGGGCCAGCGCGGGGTGCCCTTGAAGAGCATGTGCTCCACCCAGTGGGAGATACCGGTGATGCCCACGTGCTCCCGCCCGCTGCCGACCCGGTACCATATCCAGAAACTGGCGACCGGGGCAGTGTGCACTTCTTTCAGGAGGACGGTGAGCCCGTTTTCCAGCGTCGTCTTCAGAACGGTCACGTTCACCTCCTCGCCCGCCGTCGGCGGACGACCCACCGGACCACCAGGGAGACGATGACGATGATCAGCGCCAGTACCAGGTAGGGCGCGACCAGGGAAACGACCGATGTGATAATGGAAATGATGTCTTCTATCGTGCTGACGATGGGGTTGGCCGTGCCGCCGGTCGTAATGGAGAGGAGGGGGCGCCCGGTGGCTTTAACCGCGTGGACTCCACCGGCCACGATGACCCCGCAGATGGCCGCCAGGACAGGGTGGAGATGGATGGTATGAGTGCTGGCCGCGAAGAGGATGGCTCCGGCCGTCGGGCGCACCACCGTCTGGATGACATCGTTGACGCTATCTACAGCAGGGATTTTATCCGCCAGGACCTCCACCACCAGCAGTACAGCCAGGACGCCGATGGTCCACCAACTGCTGAGCCAGGCCCAGGGCCCCTGCAAGTCTATCAGGCCGTTGGTCAGGCGATCCACCAGCGCAATGACCAACAGGGGGATATAGGCGTTCAGCCCGGCGGAGGCGGAAAGGCCGAATGCGGTAGAAAGGCTGAGAAATGCCTGGACAACGGACATCTTGCGCCTCCTCTGAACGGATGGAACGAAACGCGTAACTATTCAGGGCTGGTAACTATCTACCCAGGAATCCCGCGCTGTTAGCCTGCAAAAGCAGGCCTGTAGCGCAGGCTGTTAGCCTGCAAAAGCAGGCCTGGCGGCCTGCGCTACGTGCGCAGGCTGTTAGCCTGTAGCGCAGGCTGTTAGCCTGCGGCTGTTAGCCTGCAAAAGCAGGCCTGGCGGCCTGTGTGGCAAGGTCAGCGACCGGCCTCCAGGTCCGCCGATGGAGGGGAGAAGGCCCCAGCCGCCGGAGCGCCTGGCGGTGCTGAGGGGTCCCGTAGCCCTTGTGATCG
>JASFBC010000168.1:0-6278 GCA_036172315.1 Anaerolineae bacterium
CTGGGTCTACTACGAGACCAACGTCATCGGCACGCTAAATCTGTTAGAGCTGTGCCGGGAGTTCGGGGTGAAGAAGTTCGTGCTGGCCTCCACGTCCAGCCTCTACGGAGCCAACAATCCCCGGCCCTTTCGGGAGGATGCGAACACCGACGGGCCGCTTTCCCCCTACGCGGCCTCCAAGAAGGCGGCCGAGGCGCTGTGCTATACCTATCACTACCTGTACGGTATTGACGTGACCGTGCTGCGCTACTTTACTGTCTACGGCCCGGCGACTTGAGCAGGGGAGCAGGGGTGCTGGGGAGCAGAGGAGCGGAGGAGCTAGGGTGAGCAGGATTCAGAGTCATGAGGAGTTAGAGGTGTATAAGCTCGCTTTTGAGGCGGCGATGCGGATCTTTGAGCTTTCTAAGTCGTTCCCACCGGAGGAGCGGTTTTCGTTAACCGACCAGATCCGCCGTGCTTCGCGCTCGGTATGTACGAACATTGCGGAGGCGTGGAGAAAGCGGCGTTACGAAGCAGCGTTTGTGAGTAAGTTGAACGACGCGGAAGGAGAAGCGGCGGAGACACAAGTCTGGCTCCGTTTCTCCATTGCGTGTGGGTATCTTACCGAGGATGTGAGCAACGAGCTATATCAAACCTATGACCACATCATCGGCAAACTTGTGAATATGATAATCAATCCTCAACCCTGGCTGATGTTACGGAGCAACCAAGTAGTAGGGGAGCCGAGGAGCCGGGGGGCAAGGGAGCGGAGGTAGAGGAGCAGGGGAGCAGGGGAGCAGAGGAGCAGGGGGGCAAGGGAGATTTCACCTCTGCACCTCAGCACCTCCGCTCCTCTGCACAGGGAGCACCTCTGCTCCTCTGCTCAGAGTGGAGGAGCTGGTGGGGAAAAAGGCGCGTATTGAGTACAAGCCCCGCCACCCCGCCGATGTGCTGGCGACGTGGGCGGACATTGGCAAGGCGGAGCGGTTGCTGGGTTGGCGACCACAATCGTCGTTTGAGCAAGGCGTGGCCCGGTTGGTCGCCTGGTATCAAGCGAATCGGGAGTGGGCAAAAGAGGTTTCGACAAACGGTCATTGACTGAGGACTCTGACATGTCAAATCCGAAATCCGAAATCGCAAATCCGAAATCCGCTCTGGTCTGCGGTGCTGGTGGGTTCATCGGCGGGCACCTGGTAAAGAAACTGAAGCGCGAGGGCTACTGGGTGCGCGGGGTGGACATCAAGCACCACGAGTTCGCCCCTACCCAGGCCGACGAGTTCCTGCTGCTGGACCTGCGCGACCCCCAGAACTGCCAGAGGGCGCTGACCCTTCCCGATGGTGGCACGTTTGACGAGGTCTACCAGTTGGCCGCCGACATGGGCGGTATGGGCTTCATCTCCGTGGCCGAGTGCGAGGTGCTGCACAACAACGCCCTCATTAACATTCATATGGCCCACACCGCCGCCGAGATGGGCGTCCCCCGCTACTTTTTCTCTTCATCGGTGTGCGTGTACCGGGACATGGGGCCCGATGAGCCGCCGCTGACCGAGGACGATGCCATCCCGGCCAACCCGGACAACGAGTACGGTTGGGAGAAGTTGTATGCCGAGCGGGTGGCCATGGCCTATGGGCGGCGCTACGGGATGAAGGTGCGTATTGCCCGCTTTGAGAACTGCTACGGCCCGGAGGGGACCTGGACTGGTGGGCGGGAGAAGGCACCGGCGGCGATCTGCCGCAAGGTTGCGCAAGCGGAAGATGGTGGTATAATTGAGGTGTGGGGCGATGGAACGGCTATCCGGGTGTTCACCTACGTGGATGATCTGGTGGACGGGATTTACACGCTAATGCAATCAGACTTAGAGGGTCCGGTGAACATTGGCAGTGATGAGCGGGTGACGGTAGCCGATTTGGTGCGGACGGTGATTGAGGTTTCGGGCAAGCGGCTCAAGGTGAAGTACGTGCCAGGGCCGGTGGGCGTGCACGCACGTAATTTCAGCAAGGCACGCATCAAGTCGTTGGGGTGGGAGGCGAAGTACTCCCTCAAAGAGGGCATCGCGCGGACGTATCCGTGGATTGAGGCGCAGGTGAGGGCAGCGCGGGAGGCGGAGAGAAAGACTACGACGAGGGTGATGTAATGAGCTTGGGTTTTGGGACGAAGATCAGCCTCAAGGAATTCGCTCTCAGGATAATCCTTGGCTTATTCGCACTCATGTGTGTTGCTTCAAGTGCAGAACTCGTAGCAGCTCTGAACAACAACATGGGATGGGTGGTTCTGGCTAAACTTGAAACCCGGCATGAACTATTGGGAGGAGGTTCTGCAGCAAAGTTAGGGAAAGAGATGGTGCAATTTGCTGAATCCCGATTCACTGCGGCGGTTAATTGGCATCAAGACAGCTCACGTGCTTGGCGGGGCCTCATGCATCTCCGTGTCCTTGCAGAGCAATATGATGCGGCAGCTGATGCCTTCGAGAGGGCAAGAACGCTGGGTTTACAAGACCTTGCAATACATCCAGGAGAGTATCGATACCACCTTCTCGAAGCCCTCCTAGAGGCACGGGCTTCCAAGTGGGAGAAAGCAGTGCGTGACTTTCAGTGGGCACTTGGATTGGGGCTTGGCACGAGAAATGCGCACGCTTATCCCCTTTTTGACCAGCTATTAGCGGCTTCATTTGGCTTGAGGGTACGTGAATCACCTGACAACCCAAGATGGCATTACCTCTTTGGCAAGTACTTGGAGAGGAGTGGGCAGACAACAAGAGCCTATCAAGAGTACGAGTGGATAGTAAATGAAGGTAAGGTAGCCGAAGTTTCAAGTGCGGATTTGGGAGATGCTTTCTACAAACTGGCGAATCGAGAGGCTGTTTTGGGGAACAATAACCGTGCTATTGAGCTTTACACGCGTGCGCTCGATCTTAATCCACGAATCGTGCCAGCATATTACCACCTGATGCAATTATATGCGAAGAGAGGCGCTCTTGACAAAGTGTTATCCTTGAAGTCAGCCTTGGCAGCACTGCAACCTGAGTATAAGGTCAATCAAGAGGTAGCACTAGAGGGCTGGTTTTTACCTGGAAGTGACAACGCTCCTCGTACTTGGGTGTTAGACAAGAGCGCGAAATGCCGCTGGACCTTGCTTGGATATGATCTTGATGAAGAAGCGTTGGAGTCTGGAGCTCGCATAGAAATGACACTCTATTGGCGTGCTGATGATCCGACCGTGGAACCTGAGCCGAGGCCTGGCAAGAGGTGGTATAAGGCCGGAGATCATTGGATTGAAATTCGGGAAGTTCAGAATCTGGCACCGAACGCAGGCTTTGAGTGGGATGACAGCATCGGCTTCATGTACCCATTTGGATACCATCAGCTTGCGATTTATCATGCGCCCGTTGAAAGCTATTCCATAGTTGCGGATCAACGCTTCGGAAAGACTACCAAAGTGGCTGCACTGACAAGTGGCGATCCACCGCAGGACACCGGACTAGCTTCGGTCGTTGTTCCACTAAATCCTGCTGCACTTTACGTATTGGGAGCCTGGGTGCGGACCGACTATGGAAAAGCAGCGATAGGGGCCGAGTGGGTAAACAGCAAGAAGAGGTTTCCTTATAGCTACATTGCAGGGGCGCTAAACGACAACCAGTGGACGTACTACGCTGGTGTTTTGAAACCATTTGAAGAAGCCAGGGGTGCTCGAATTTGGTTTCTGAACGCAGAGGGAAGGGCTTATTTTGATGACGTGTTCTTCGTTGAATTAAGCGTGCCGGCTTGTCGGGGTGGGTCCCATCGCTAGATTACGTAGGATTTTTCTATTCGCGCCACTTGTTCAGCCGGGCTTGCCTCCCTACAGGAGTATTGTGATGAATGATGTTCCGTGCCCCGTTTGCGGATCAGACAATAAAGTATTGTACATTAGATGTGAGAATCTACGTGATCCCCGCATCAGCGGCGTATACGATTATGTGAGATGCACGGTCTGTGATATGGTGTATCTTTGCCCCCAGCCAGCCTGGCATGAATTGGCGGTGTTGTATGGTGGCGAAACAAGGTTTTCACCCGCTTTAGTAGATTCGGACATGGGCAGTGTATTGCAATGGGAATCGGTTTTCCTGAGCCGGGGTTTCTGGGCTTTCGGCCATCAACTTGGCTTGCAAGTCCTGCGTCTTGCCACTTTATGGGAAAGCTTGCCTTCTGGTGAGGGAAAGGGCCGGCGATTGCTGGAAATAGGTTGCGGATCTGGTCGGGACATAATACGTTATCATCATCTCGGATGGGATGTGTATGGCGTTGACCTGAACCCGAAGGCGATTGATAGGCTACGGCAGTTTATCCCGGGACACTTCGAATGCGGGCCCATCGAAACTCTAAATTACCCTGAGCACTTCTTTGACGTAGTACGTATGCGCCAGGTGATTGAGCATATTCAAGAGCCCGCTGCAGTGTTGCGCAAACTCGCCATGATACTGAGACCAGGAGGGCAGCTTTACATATCCTGCCCTAATGTTCGCTCCCTGGCAGCCTTTCTTTTTGGAAGGTACTGGATAGGTTACTGGCCACCATTTCACCTCAACCTTTTCTCGCCATCCACTTTGAAGAGGTTGCTGATCAATAACGGATTTGATCGCATTTCTGTGCTTACAGTTTGTCCACTTGGGTTATGGATTCTAAGCTATCGGCAGCTAAGGTCGCGATCAAAACATGTCAGGCTTGACGAGAATACTGGTTTGCTTCCCAAGCTGATACTACTGCCGCTAGCAACAGTGACATCCTTCCTTGGAGGAGGGGGAGACCTTGTAGCCATTGCTTCTAGGCCAGCGTAGTCACCCAGTTATTATTACAACCGTACATGAGTTATGGGGAGTTATTATGGTAAGGCTTGGACGGTGCTGTGAGCCCTC
The DNA here is from genome assembly GCA_036172315.1 of Anaerolineae bacterium. GTDB lineage: Bacteria > Chloroflexota > Anaerolineae > B4-G1 > DUEL01 > SpSt-77. The sequence goes on from JASFBC010000168.1 coordinate 4,872, forward strand.
TGCGCCGGTAGTGACTGTGGCGTGCCTGCTGCCGCTTGGCTCGACGCCAACGCGACCAAGCCAGACGCAGCGCTGGTGAGCATGGTGGCAAAGGCAGTGCGATGGACAGCAAACGACGTACTTCTGGAACGGTCAGTTCAGCCAAGTCTGGGTCTGGAGCCCCCCTTTTTCCTCTGCCTTGCGGCGGATGGAGGCGAGCCAGGCGTAGGCCATCATGGAGAGAGTGATATGCCGATACCAACTGTGCCAGGTGCGCACTTCATACTCGTCCAGCCCAGTCTCCCCTTTCCCTTCCCCGATGCACTGTTCCACTGTGTAGCGCGCCGAAGCCACCTGAGCCAACTTCAGCAAAGGCGTCTCGACAGGCGCGTTCGACAGGTAATAGGCGATGTCCGAGGGGTCGGTCACCGAGCGCCGGGCCAACAGCCAGGCATCAGGTCCTGGCAAACCGTCTCGACTTTCCACCACCTGCTGGCAAGCCCAGTCGTAGGTACGAGGCCCTTTCTCCCCCTCAGCAACGGTCAGCCGTTTCCACTGGTTCACCGTCCAGGAGGCAACCACAGCCGCCACGGTTGTCGGAGACGGTGCGTCCTCCGCCGGACGGACTTTTGTGCGAGGTCGGCCCCCGCTCTCCCCAGTGAGCTCTTCCACCGGCGGCCGTTCGACCCAGATGGGAGTGGTGGACGAGACTGCCAGCACATACAAGCGATCATGTGCACGAACGGCATCCCGGAGACGAGGGTCATTGCCATACACTTCATCCCCTGTCACCCAACGCATCGGCACCCCTTGCTGCCAAGCATGCTTCAGCATGGTGACCGCTTGCTCGGGCTTGGTCTGAAATTCAATCTCTTCAGGCACCTTAGCCTTGGCGCGCCGTTCGGCATCCATGCACCACGCTTCGGGCAGGTACAGCCGTCGGTCCAGAAAGGTATGGCCATGCCGCGTGGTGTAACTCAAGAAGACACCGATCTGGCAATTCTCAACCTTGCCCGCCGTCCCACTATATTGGCGTTGGACACCAACCGAGTGGTCTCCCTTTTTCAAAAATCCAGTCTCGTCCACCACACCAATACCGTCTTCATCACCAAACGTCTCGATAATGAACTGCTGCAGGACGTCACGGGCTTCATCGGCATCCCAATGCGCCCGATACAACAAACGTTGCATTCGGTCTGGGGTCTGATCGCCAACGGCCTCCGCCAATTGCCACCCATTCTTGCGGTCCATTTCTGCCATCAGCCCACGCATGTATTTCGCCGCCTGCACACGGGGTTCGCTGCGGGCAAACAGATGGGCAAATCGGGCATGAAAGGCTGCAAAATCGTCAGCCCAATCATCGAGTTCTTCAGGTGTCATAGGCCCTTCCCTGTGCTACGATGTTGTCTTTATTATCGCTGAACAGGG
>JASFBC010000169.1:0-30960 GCA_036172315.1 Anaerolineae bacterium
GGGCCTGTGGCCTCTGGACAGCCTGCGCCGTCCTTTCCGGATGGACGGCAGATGACGGACGACAGACCACCGACGACGGACCACCGACCACCGTCGTCTGGGGTCTATGGTCTGGGGTCTGGGGCAGGGAGGCCGATTTCCCATCGGCGCCAGGAGGGCGATCTCCATCGGGCTGAATAGTTGCGTTAGCCGTTAGTGGGACGAGGGACCGATACAATTCCTCAATCCGGTCGGCGATGCGGGGCCAGGCGAACCCTTCGGCCCAGCAGATTGCCCGCTGCCCCATTCGCCGCCGGAGCCCCTCATCAGTCAGCAGACGGATGATTTTCACGGCCAGCGCCTCCGCGTCCCGCGCCGGCACCCGGTACCCCGTCTGCCCCTGACGGATCAGGTAGGCCAGCCCGCCCACATCCGAGGCGACGACGGGGGTCCCGCAGGCCATCGCCTCCAGTGCCACCATCCCGAAACTCTCGTAGTCGCTGGGCATCACGACTATCTCGGCGGCAGAGTAGTAGTAGGGGAGCATATCCTGGTCCTGGGCGCCCAGAAAGGTGACCACGTCCCCGATCCCCAATTCCTCCCGCAGTTCCTGCAGTCGGATCATCTCGTCGTTATCTTCCACACTGTACGGGTTGCCGCCGATGATGGGGACGCACATTCGGCAGACCAGTTCGGGGTGGCGCCGGGCGATCAATGCAATGGCCCGAAGCAACGTCTCTATCCCCTTCAGCGGCTCTATCCGGCCCACGAAGAGGAGGAGCCGACAGGCCGGGTCCAGCGCCAGCCGCTCTTTGGCCTGCACGGCAGGGATGGGATGGAACCGTTCCAGGTCCACTCCGGGCGGGATCACCCGAATGCGGGCCGGGTCAGCCCCGTACAATCGGACCAGTTGTTCTTCCTCCACCGGCGTCGCGGCAATGATCTGGTCGGCGAAGCGGGTGATCTCCTTCTCCACCTCTCTCCGCAGGGGCGGTTCCTGCTCCTGGGGCGTGCGGGCAACGACGTTTTTCATATGCCCCAGAGTGTGGAACATGTGGACGATGGGAACACCCCAGGCGTCCCGCAAGGCCCGGGCGGCCCAGCCGGAGAGCCAGTAATGGCTATGGATAATGGCGTAACGGATGCCGTCCGCCTGAGCCTGGGCCAGCACCCCCGCCACGAACTCCGGCAGATGGTCGTAGACCCGATGTTTGGGGTACGGTTGCTCGGGGCCGGCAGGGATGTGGATCACCCGCGCCCCCCGTCCCAGCGCAGTACTGATGCGGGGGACGGTAGGGTCCTGGGAGCGGGTGTACACGTCCACCAGATGCCCCCGCCGGGCCAGTTCCCGGGTCAGGTCCCGGACGTAGACGTTCATCCCCCCGGTCTCCTTGCCCCCAAGGGTTGCCAGTGGGCAGGTGTGGACGCTGATCTGGGCGATGCGCATGGAAGATTCCGATGTGCCAGGTGCCCCGGAAGTGCCGGGCACGTTTAAACCACTCCTGCAGACCGCCAGCGGGCGACGGTTTCGGAGTCATACCCCAGTTCGGCCAGGATGTCGGTGGTGTGCTCCCCCGGAGCCGGGGCGGGGCGGAGTTGGGGGGGCCGAGCGGCGGAGAAGGCCAGGGGAGGAAGCAGGCCCGCCCCCCCTGTCGGCGGGAGCATCCCCAGCGCCTGCACGGGGGGCGAATCCAGCGCCTCCGCGAGGGTGTAGACCGGTTCGCAGCAGACGTCCAGCCCGGCCATCGCCTCCGCCCACTCCGCCCGGGTGCGGGTACGGAAGAGCGCCTGCATCTCCTCGTAGGTCGGGTTGCCGGGGACGGCCGGCGCGAATTGCCGGTCCAGCCAGTCCTCCCGCCCTGCGGCGCGGCAGAACGCGGCCCAGAACTCCGGTTCCAGCGCCGAGAGGGTCACATAGCCGTCGGCGGTTTCGTAGACGTTGTAGCAGACGACGCCGCCGGTCAAGGTGCTGGCACCCCGGGCCATCGGCTGTCCCCCCTGCAGGTGGGAGAGAGCGATGGGGAGCAGGGAGAGGGCCCCGCCCAGGAGCGACGCGTCCACCCGCCCTCCCCGCCCCGTCCGCTCTCGCTCCAGGAGCGCCAGCAGGATGCCCAGGGCGGCCCAGAGCGCCCCCGCCAGGTCCGCCACCGGCGCGCCGGGGATGACCGGCGGCCCCGCGCGCGGCCCGGTCAGGTCCAGAAGCCCCGCCAGCCCGATGTAGTTCAGGTCGTGGCCGGCCCGTTCCCGGTAGGGGCCCCGGGGCCCATAGCCGCTGAGGGTGCAGTAGACCAGCCGGGGGTTGGCTTCCGCCAGACGGTCGTACCCCAGGCCCAGCCGCTCCATCACCCCCGGCCGGAAACTCTCTAGGAGCACATCCGCAGTCTCCACCAGCCGCAGGAAGACGGCGCGCCCCTCTTCTACCTTAAGGTTCAGCGTCAGGCTCTTTTTGCCCCGATTGACCGCGTGGAAGAGGAGGCTCTGGCCATCCGGAGCCAGCGGAGGGACGTGGCGGGTCCAATCCCCGCCACCTGGCGGCTCCACCCGGATGACCTCCGCCCCGAAGTCGGCCAGGATAAGGGAACAATAGGGTCCGGGCAGGAGGCGGGAAAGGTCCAGGACGCGAAATGACGAAAGGGGCATGCACCCTCCTCTGGGCGGGAACGGCTACACCCGTCCGAGCACCTCCTCCAGTGCGGCCAGCAGACGAGCGTTCTGGGTAGGGGTCCCGATGGTGATGCGCAGGAACTCCGGCAGGCCGTAGATGTCGCAGGGGCGGACGATGATGCCGCGCTCCAGGAGGCGCTGGGCCACCTCCCCCGCCTGGGGTCCCACCCGGACCAGCACAAAGTTGGTGTGGCTGGGGATGCAAGAGAGCCCCAGCCGCTGGACTCCCCGGCAGATGAACTGCCGCCCGTTGATGGTGGCGGCCATCGTCGCCTCCATAAAGCCGTCGTCCTCCAGCGCGGCGACCCCGGCGACCTGGGCCAGCCGGTTGACCGCGAAGGGCTCCTTCACTTTTAGAAGGGGCGCCAGCACCTCCGGCTGGGCCACGGCGTAGCCCAGGCGCACTCCCGCCAGACCGTAGATTTTGGAGAAGGTGCGGATGGTCATCACATTCTCCCGCCCTTCCCGGATGTAGGCCAGAGTGTCCGGGAAGTCATCGGCGCGGGCGAACTCGTAGTAGGCTTCATCAAAGACGACCAGGACGCGGTCTGGGACGCGCGCCATAAAGGCCGAGACCTCGTCAGCGGTCACGATAGTGCCGGTGGGGTTATTGGGGTTACAGATGAAGACGATTTTGGTCCGTTCGGTGATGGCGGCGGCCATCCCCTCCAGGTCCAGCCGGTAGTCCCGGAGGGGGACCGGCACCAGGCGGGCGCGCATAACATGGGTGTAAATTTCGTAGAGAGGGAAGGAAGGCTGACCGACGATAACCTCATCCCCGTCATCCAGATAGGCTAGGCAGGTCTGGACGATGATGCCATCGGCGCCGTTGCCCACCGTCACCTGGTCGGGGCGGACGTTCAGGTGGCGGGCCAGGGCGTAGCGCAATTCGTAACTGTCGCCGTCAGGGTAGAGGTGCAGGCGGGGGACCTCCTCCGCCAGGGCCCGCATCGCCCGGGGGGAGGGCCCCAAGGGGTTCTCGTTGGAGGCCAATTTGATGATGTCGGTCAGACCGTATTCCCGCCTCACCTCCTCAATGGGTTTGCCCGGCACGTAGGGCCGGATGTCCGAGAGGCCTCGTTGGGGTTGAACAGGGCTCATAGGACTCCTTTGGTAATGGCCTGGCCCGGCGCAACTTCGGGCGCCAGGCCGCGTGCTCCCAGGGCCTGCAGGCGCTCTGGGGCTCCCGGACTCCGCCACTGCCGCTGCTGGTCTGCCGTAGGGTGGGGACGAAAAGGGCAACGGGCCGCTTCCAGGGGCAGGTCGCCCATCACCCTCAGGCCCTCCAGATCGGCCACGCCCAATCCCAACTGGCCGCAGTAGTGGAGATAACCGACCCCGGCGGGGTCAAAGCCCATCAGAGAGGCCGCCAGCGCGTCCACGGCCAGGGGATCGGTCCCCGCCAGTGCGATCCGCCAGGGGACCGGGTCGCCGTGGCCCGGACCGGCCCCTTCCATCCCCTCCCACCCGTCTATGACCGCCAGGTGGGGCCAGACGACGCGCGCGACCAGGGCCAGATTGACGTTGATGACGGGAATTCCCTGGTGCATGGCCATCTTGTGGGAGCCGGCCGGGGAAAGGAGCCGCTTCGCCCATTGGGCAGGCGGCGTCTGTTTCAGCCAGATCGGAAGGCGCTGGCCCATCCAGGACAGCGGGGGCGTTCCTTCCCGGACCGTCTCCGGATTCACCAGAGCGCCCATCACCATGTTTTTGATGGAAAGGGTTACCAGAACGGTGTCGTGGGTCTTGGGCGGACAGACCGAAATCCGGAAGTCCGATTCCACCACCGTTCGGGCGACCTGGAGGGTCAGCGGGCGCCAGTGGCGGTCGTAGACGGTCACCGGGACGGTTTCGTCGCCGTTCAGGTCCATCAGGACAACGTCGTATTCATCGGGCAGGGAGAGGTAGCCATAGTTCGTGAAAGCCTCCCAGGTATTCCGGAGGGCCGCCCCCTCTGCGACCACAATGGGGCCGCTGTACCGGGCGCGCAAAAACTCCAAGAGAGCCCGGACGGCGTCCACGTGGGTGGCGGCCAATTGCCGGTTCGGGACGACGAAGTTCGGTTTGACCAGCACCTGGTGGACGGGGTGCAGGTCCACCTGGTCGGCGATAAACTCCAGGGCCGCAGCGACTGTCTCTCGCCGGGAATCCCTCCGGGTCAGGGCGATGGCCGGGTTTTTCATTACGGATTTCTCCGGCGGGGCCAGCCCGCTCTTCGGGACAGGATCAGAGATACCAGAAACATCCCGGTACAGACCAGGACCATCGCCGGTCCGGAAGGGATGTTCAGATAATAGGAACCGTAGAGGCCGGCCACTGCGGAGAGGATACCGAGGAGGGCCGCCAGGCCCATCATCGGCCCGACCCGTCGGACCAGCAGGTGGGCAGTGGCCGGCGGGGTAACCAGCATCGCCACTACCAGCGCGACCCCCACCACCTGGAGGGCCGCCACCACGGTAACGGCCAGCAGCAGCAACAGGAGGTAACGGAGGAAGGTGGTGGGCAAGCGCAGGACAGTCGCCAGTACCGGGTCAAAGGCGACCAGGACCAGTTCCTTGTGAAAGGCCATGGTCAGCAATAACACTCCACCGCTCAAAGCGGCCATCACTATCAGGTCAGCGGCCGAGACACCCAGGACATTCCCGAACAGGAAATGGGTGAGGTCTACGGTGTAGGTCCGCACCGTGCTGAGCAAGACGATGCCCAGGGCGAAGGCGCCGGAGAAGACGATGCCGATAGCCGTATCTTCCCGGACGCGGTTCTGGAGATAGCCGATGGCGGCGGCGGCCAGAAGCCCGGCGGCCAGCGCGCCCCCGCTGAGGGGCCAGCGGGCCAGGTAGGCCACCGCCACGCCGGGCAGGATGGCATGGGCCAGCGCGTCGCCGAAGAACGCCATGCCTCTCAGCACTACGTAGGTCCCCAATACCGCGCAAACTACCCCTACCAGCATGGCCGCCAGAAGCCCCCGGATCATAAAGGGGTACGTCAGTGGCCCGATCAACCACTCCATTATCTTCGTCCTCCCGAGCAATGCCCATCGCACAGCACCAGGGTTCCCCGTTCATGTTCCCACAGGGTCAGTTGTTCCCCGTATGCCCGCCGGAGGGCATCTGAGCAGAGGGCCTCCGCAGGCGGACCGTAGGCAATCACTGCGCCGTTGAGCAGAAGCACCCGGTCCGACCACTGGGTGGCCATCTGGAGATCATGGGTGGCCAGCAGGACGGTGACCCGGCGCTCCCGGAGGCGGTCCAGGAGATGCAGAATGGCCTCTTCACTGGCGGCGTCCACTCCGGCAAAGGGTTCATCCATCAGCATCAGCGGGGCCTCCTGGGCCAGGGCGCGGGCAATGAAAGCGCGCTGAACCTGTCCGCCGGAGAGTTCCCCCAGGGGACGGTTGGCCAGTTCCGCCAGCCCGACCTGTTCCAGCGCCCAGCGCACGACCTCCCGGTCCCGGCGCGAGGGCCGCCGCAACCATCCGATGTGGCGGACCCGCCCCATCATCACCACGTCGCTCACCGTCACCGGAAAGGTCAGGTCCACATCCTCCCGCTGGGGGACATAGCCGACGGAGACCCGTTCCCGCTGGGGGTCGCAGCCGATAACCTCCACCCACCCGGATTCCACAGGGAGCAGGCCAACGATGGCTTTGAAGAGGGTGGACTTGCCGGCGCCGTTGGGCCCGACCACGGCCACCCGTTCGCCACCCAGAACGGTGAAGGTCGCGTCGCGCAGGGCGACCTGCCCGTTATAGGCGACGGTGAGATTCTCCACCCGGAGCACTTCGCAGCGTTCGGCCATGTTGTCTCCCGCCCACGTAACTATTTGCGCCGACGGAGAGTCAGCCTCTCCGGGCCTTTGGCCGGAGGAGAGCCCTTGAAACGCAGGGGCAGGGCTTACGCCTGCCCGTTCTGTCAGGCTGAATTATAACGCGAGGGTGGGAAGATGCAAACGATGTCCATTCTACACAAACTCCTGAAACACCCAGTTCCCCAGCAGACGCCCGCGCGGGGTCAGGTGCGCCGTCTGGCCGTCCCACTCCAGGAGGCCCTGTCCGGCCAGGCGGGATACCTCCGCGCCAAAGACCTCCATCAGTCCCACGCCGAAGCGGGCGCGGAAGCGTTCATCGCGCACGCCCGTCACCAGCCGCAGCCCCATCATCATCGTCTCCCCCATCTCCCGCCACCGGGGTATCTCCTCCACCTCCTCCGCCACCGGCTCGCCCGCCGCCAGCCGGCGGATGTACTCCTCCGGATGCCGGACGTTCGTCCATCGGCGCCCTCCCCACCAGGAGGATGCCCCCGCCCCCAGCCCCAGATACGGTTCGTTGTACCAGTAGGTCAGGTTGTGGCGACAGAGATAGCGGTCGGAGCGGGCCCAGTTGGAGAGTTCGTAGTGGACGTATCCAGCCCGCGCCAGCCGCTCTTCGGCCCACTCGTACATCTCCGCCGCTACATCGTCATCGGGCGGGGGGAGTTCTCCCCGCGCCACGCGCTCCTGCAGGGGCGTCCCCTCCTCCAGCGCCAGGGCATAGAGGGAGAGATGGTCCGGCCCCAACGAGAGGACGGCCTCCAGCGTCTCCCGCCAGCGGGAGAGGTTCTGCCCGGGCAGGCCGTAGATGAGGTCCAGATTGACGTTCTCCAGCCCCGCCGCCCGTGCCGCCTCCATCGCCCTCACCGCCTCCTCCCAGGTGTGCCGTCGCCCCAGCAGGCGGAGTTCATCCGGGTGGATGGATTGCACCCCCAGGCTGAGCCGGTTGACCCCCAGTTCCCGCACTGCCCGCAAGTACGCCCGGTCCACCGTGCCCGGGTTGGCCTCCAGGGTGACCTCCGCATCCGGAGGGAGGGGGAAACGTCCCCTCAGGCATTCCAGAACGGAGGCCAGAATCTCCGGAGGGAGCAGAGAGGGCGTCCCGCCGCCGAAGTAGAGCGTACGGGCCGGTACAGACGGCGCGGTCCGGATTTCGGCGCAAAGTGCCTCCCCGTAGGCCGGGATGAGGGATTCCAGCCCGGCCCAGGTGTTGAACGCACAGTACGTACAGCGGCTCCGGCAGAAGGGGATATGGACGTAGAGGGCGACCGGACGGGTTTCCATCACGCTCCCCGTCGCCACTGGAGCAGGACGACCGCCGAGAGGACCAGCGCGGCGCCGACGACCTGTAGTCCTTCCATCCGTTCGCCCCAGACGGCCCAGCCCAGAAGAGCGGCGATGACCGGCTCGGTGGTGGCTATAATGCTGGCGTTGCTCGCCGGGACTTGGCGGAGCCCCAGGTTGAAGGCCAGCCCACCCCCCAGCGTGGGAATCAATCCCAGCATCACCAGCCAGAAGAGGATGGACGGTTGGGTCAGGGCACGGGCGAGGGCCGGGGGCGACTGCAGCGGCAAGAGGAAAAGGGCACCGATTCCCAGCGCCCAGGCCAGAGTGGCCCAGGCGGTGTGGCGCTGCTGGGCGACCTTACTGAAAAGGGTGTACGCTCCGTAGGCCAGCCCGGCCCCCAGGCCCGCCAGGATGCCCGGCCCGTTCAGCCGCATCCCCGTCGGGTCGTAGGCCCGACCGACCAGCGCACAGCCGACAATCGCCAGGAGAAGCGCCCCACCCCGCCCCGGAGTCCACCGCTCCCCCCAAAAGAGCACACTGTAGAGGGAGACCCAGATCGGGGCCGTGTACATCAGGACCGCCGCCACTCCCATCCCGGCCCGGTCAATCGCGTGAATGTAGACAACGTAGAACGCCGCCACCCCGACCAGTCCGAAGGCCAGAAAGAACAGGAGGTCGCGCCCGCTCAGCCGCAGGGAAGCCCGGTCTCGCCAGAAGAGGGCGAGAAAGAGCGCCAGGGCCGCAATTCCGGCGCGGAAGAAGACAATAGTCAGCAGAGGGAGGCCGGAGGCCGCCAGCCCCTTGTAGAAGAGACCCAGCGTGGCCCAGAGCGCCGCCGCTACCAGGACCAGGCCATAGCCTCCCACGCGCCTCACAGCGGGACCTCAACCCCCAGGTTCTGCCGACGGGCCGCCTCCAGGACGGCCGCGGCCGCCGCCACGTCCTGTACGGCCACCCCCACCGACTTGAAGAGGGTCACCTCTTCCGGGGACATGCGCCCCGGCTTGAGGCCAGCGGCGACCTCCCCCAGTTCGGCCCAGATGTGCTCCTCCGTCATCCGGCCCTCCCGGATGGGGATGAGCAGGTCGCCGGCCTCCGCCAGACTGGCAGTGCGGTGGTCAATGACGACGCGCGCCCGCAGGACAGTCTCGGTGGGAATTTCCCGCATCTGGGGGGTGTAGGCGCCGATGGCGTTGATATGGGTGCCGGGCCGGACGTCGGCGTCATCAAAGACGGGGGTGGAGGAGGTGGTGGCGGTGCAGATGACATCCGCCTCCCGGACCGCCCCAGCGGGGCTGGCCGCGACGTGGACCGGGATGCCCAACCGCTGGCCCATCTCATCAGCGTACGTGTGCGCCCGCCGCGGGTCCGCATCGTAGACCCAGGCCTCCCGGATGGGCCGCACCGCGCAGACGGCCTCCAATTGGGTCCGCCCCTGCACTCCGGCCCCGAAGATGGCCGCGACGGCCGCATCCGGACGGGCCAGCAGGTCGGTGGCGGCGCCGGAGGCGGCCCCCGTCCGCAGCGCCGTCAGCGAAGCGCCCTCTATGGCCGCCACTGGCGCGCCGGTCTGGGCATCTATGACCACCACCAGGGCGTGGATGAGGGGCAGGCCCCGGGCCGGATTGTCGTTGAAGACGGATACCACCTTGACCGCCATCTGGTCATCTCCGGCCAGATAGGCGGGCATGAAGAGGGTGAGGCCGTTGTGCCGGGGGACATGAACCGGCACCCGCAGCGGCACTTCGGCCTGTCCGGTGGAGAGTTGGGCAAAGGCCCGCTTCATGGCCTCTATCGCGTCCCGCATTGGCAATGCCTGGCGGACGTCGTGAGAGGAAAGGATAAGGATGCGCATGGATGCCTCCAGAGGTGAAAAGTGAAGCGTGATCAGTCCACGAGGGAAATCGGGCGGTTCAGGGCGCGGGCCAGGTCGTCCGGCCTCATTTCGTCCAGCGACTGGCCCTCCGGCCCCCGAAATATCACGGCAGGCAGAACCACTATATCCTGCAACGGGCGCTCCCTCAGGTGGGCGATTATGTCCTGGCCGGTCAGGAGGCCCGCCACGGTCACCGTCTCGCCGAAAAAGCGGTTGGGGACGGGGATGACTTCGGCCCGAACGCCGGTACGGTCGGTGAACTTCGCCGCCAGACCCTCCAGCACCGGCGCCATCAATGTCCCCGTCACCCAGGTCTGGCCCGGGCCCCCGAGGGCGGATAACGTCCGCTCCACGCTCCGCCACCGGTCCAGCAGCGACCGTACCAGCCCCACCCCGTTCTCCCGCAGGTCCAGGCCGTCGTAGGCCGCGTGCGGGGGAACCGTCTCCCCCAGCCGGAGATACCACTCGTCACTCAGATAGACGAAGCAGACACCCAGCCGACGCCGCAGACGGTGCTGCCAGGCCGTCACCTGCTCCCAGACCCGGCGCATTTCCGGCAGGCTGTACGGCCGGCATCCGCCCCGATGGTATCGGGTCAACCCCACCGGGACCACGCTGACGGAGCGGACGGAGGGGTAGAGGTCCGCCAGATCGCCGATGGAGCGGTCCAGATGGGGGCCGTCGTTCAGGCCCGGCACCAGAACCAGTTGGGTGTGGGCCTCAATGCCCATGCGGGCCAGGCGGCGCAGCCCGTCCATAACGTCCGGGGCGTGGGGATTGCCCAGCATCCGCCGCCGGAGGTCGGGGTCCGTCGCATGGACGGAGACGTAGAGGGGGCTCAGGTGTTGCTCCTCAATACGGGCCCAATCCTCCTCCGTCAGGTGGGTCAGGGTGATGTAACTGCCGAAGAGGAAGGAGTAGCGGTAATCGTCGTCCTTGATGTAGAGGGACGGGCGCAGCCCCCGGGGCATCTGGGCGACGAAGCAGAATTCGCAGCGGTTGTGGCAGCGATGAATCCCCCCATCAAAGAGGGGATGGATGAAATCCAGACCCAGCGGCTCGTCGTACCGGCGGCGCGCCCGGAGGGTCTGCTCCTCTCCCCCCCGATGGATGCGCAGAGTCAGCCACTCCTCCGCCCCGTAGAACTGGACGTCTATGAGGTCCCGCAGGGGGTAGCCGTTGATGTCCAGCAGTTCGTCGCCGGGGCGCAGGCCCAATCGCGCGGCCAGGCTGTTGGGTTGGATGGCGGAGATAATCCCGGGCATCGGCGAGAGTTTATTCCGACTCCGGCAACGGCGACCAGCGGTAACTCAGTTTGTAACTGCGGGCAATCATCAGCGTCTGAGTGGAGCGAACGCCGGGGATCGGATGGATTTGACCGAGCAGGAAGTCGGTCAGGTGGCCCAGGTCGCGGCAGAAGACTTCCATAACCAGGTCAAACGCTCCCAGGGTCATCACCAGATAACTGACTTCCGGGAGTTCGGCGATCCGGCGGGCCACCTCGTCCACCTGCCCCGGGGCAACGGTAATGCCGACGATGGCCGGGGCATGAAAACCCAGCACGTAGGGATCCACGATCCCCACCGTGCGGACCACTCCGGCCTCCACCAGGGCGCGATAGCGGAGGCGGACCGTCGTCTCGGAGACGCCGGCCTGGCGGGCGATGTGGGTAAAAGGGGTCCGCCCGTCCTGCTGCAGAGTCTGCAGGATCAGACGGTCCAGGTCGTCCATTTGGGCTTGCATTGTCTCCTCCTTCTCGTTTATGATACCCCAACTTCTCCGGTTTGCAAATTTCTCTTCTCCCGCCGCAGGCGAGCAGGAGAGAGGGGCGGCCCGAAGGGCCGGGGAGGGGGGGACTCCCCAGCGGGAGAGCGTGCAAAATTGGCGGGAAAGGGGTAAAATATGGCGAAGGTCTTTAGCCAATCGGAGTAACTACAGGCAGTGGTTCCGTCCTCATCCATGGCGGCGAAGCCGCCGGGAGCGGGATAAAGGCAGGGGTTATCAATTGGAAAAGGAGATCCAATGAGCCTGTTTTACGCAGCGACCGATTCCCCCTTCGGCCCGCTGGTGCTGATCGCCACACCGGTGGGCCTGTGCCGGGTGGGGTTACCCGGCGAGAGTTGGGCCTCCCTGGAGGCGTGGGCGGCCCGATGGGTGGGGCCCGAGCCCCTGGAGGAGAATCCGGCGGCGCTGGCGGAGGCCATCGCCCAACTGCGGGAGTACTTCTCGCGCATCCGGCGGGAGTTTGACCTGCCGCTGGACTTGCGGGGGACTCCCTTCCAGCGCCAGGTGTGGGAGAAACTGCTGCGCGTCCCCTACGGGCAGACGGTAGCATACGGTGAACTGGCCCGCCAGGTCGGCAGACCCGGGGCCGCGCGGGCGGTGGGACAGGCGGTAGGGGCCAACCCCATCCCTATCATCGTCCCCTGCCACCGGGTGGTGGGTGCCGATGGCTCCCTGGTAGGCTACGGAGGCGGACTGGAAGTCAAATCAGCCCTCCTCCGGCTGGAGGGGGTACTGTTATAGGACCTGGACCGCCCCCGGCCCCAGCAGGTCCGCCAGTTTCTCCCCCAGTTCATCGCAGTAGCGGGTGGAGTGGTTGGGGAACTCCAGGATGATGTCGCCGTTGGCCCCGCCCACCAGCCGGAAGGCGAACCGGTCCTCACCGGGATAAGCCGTCAACAATTCGTGGACGGCGGAGAGGAGGCGAAAGTCCCGCTCGTTGTCGCCGCTGCGCCGGATGGTGATCTGAACCGTCCGGCGGCGCAGGCTGATAGCCTGCGTCACCTCCGGGGGCCGGGGGCGGGGAACCTCCTCGGGCCGCTTGACCCACTGGCAGATGAGGCTCGGCGGCTCCCGGCGGGCGTCCACCTTGCCGCAGACCACCACCAGAGCCTCCGGCTGCCACTTCTCCCGGCTCTCCGCCCAGACGCGCGGGAAGACGACCACGTCGCAGGCCCCATACAGGTCCTCCAGGGTGACGAAGGCCATCTCCTTGCCATCCTTCGTCGTGTGCCGCCGGATGCGCCGGACCATTCCAGCGACGGTGACGACGGACTCGTGCGGTTCCTCGTGCAACTGCCCGGCGTTGGCGTTGATGACATCCGCCAGTTCGCGCGCCGCGCGGGTCAGCGGATGCTCCGAAAGATAGACCCCCATCAGGTCCTTTTCCCACTCCAGCATCTCCCGCAGCGGCACCTCCGGAATCGGCGGCAGCCCGACAAAGAGTCCTTCGTCGTCCCAGTAGAGCAGGTTGTCCGCCTGCGCTATAGCGAAGAGGCTGAGTTGCCCCATATCCCGCGCCTGGTGGGTCCGGGCGCTGAGGTCCATCATCCGGTCTATGGCAGCCAGCAGGTGGGCCCGGGAGCCGAACTCGTCCAGCGCCCCGGCCCGGATCAGACTCTCCAGCGCCCGCCGGTTGATCAGCCGTAGGTCCACCCGGCGGCAGAAATCGGCCAGCGAAGAGAAGGGGCGGTCACCCCGCGCGGCGAGAATAGCCCCGACGGGGCCATCGCCCACGTTCTTGATCGCGCCCAGGCCAAAACGAATGGCTTCCCCTTCTATGGCGAACTCCAGGCCGGAGCGGTTGATGCTGGGCGGCAGGACCTCTATGCCCATCCGGCGGCACTCGTTGACCAGGATGCCGACCTTCTCGGTGTTGTGCCGCTCCACCGTCAGCAGGGCAGTCATATACTCCAGCGGGTAGTGGGCCTTCAAGTACGCCGTCTGGCAGGTGACCATTGCGTAGCCAGAGGCATGCGCTTTGTTAAAGCCGTATCGCGCGAAGAACTCAATGTCGTCAAAAATCCCCTCGGCGACTTCGCGCGCGATGCCCCGGGCCTGGCAGCCCTGGACGAACCGGGCCCGGTGGGCCAGGAGGGCGTCCTTTTTCTTTTTCCCCACCGCCTTGCGGATGGTATCCGCTTCCCCGGGCTCGTACCCCGCCAGATCGGTCGCGATGCGGATAATCTGCTCCTGATAGACGATGATGCCGTAGGTCTCATCCAGGATGGGAGCCAGGGCCGGGTGGCGGTACTCCACCTTCTCCTCGCCGTGCATGCGGCGGATGTAGGTGGGGATGTACTCCATCGGGCCGGGACGGTAGAGGGCCAGCGCGGCGACGACATGGTCATAGCGGGTGGGGCGCATCTCCTGCAGGACGCGGCGGAAGCCCGCTCCTTCCACCTGGAACACCCCCATCACGTCCCCGCTGGAGAGCAACCGGTAGATGGCCGGGTCATCCAGCGGGATGGAATCCAGGTCCAGCGATACCCCATGCCGCTGACGGATCAGGTCGCAGGCGCGGCGCATAACGGTAAGCGTGCTCAGTCCCAGGAAGTCCACCTTGAGCAGGCCGATGGCCTCCAGGTCCTCCATCGGCCACTGGGTGACGGCGCTGAGGACGGCCTCACCCGCTTCCTCCCCGGACTCTTCCCCATTCCTCCGCTCCTCGGCGCCTCTCCCTTTTCGCTCCTCTGCTCCTCCCCCTCCCTGTTCTTTAGTAGGCCGGTGAAGGGGACAGTAGGTCACCAGGGGGGCGTCGGCGATGACCACACCGGCGGCGTGGGTGGAAGCGTGCCGGGCCACCCCCTCCAACTGCATCGCCGTATCCAGGAGTTGCCGGACGTAGGGAGTGGTCCGATACAGTTCCGCCAGTTCCGGCACCCCTTCCAGTGCCTCAGCGATGGAGACCGGTTTGCCAGGGATGGAAGGGATGAGTTTGGCGATGCGGTCCACTTCCGAAAGGGGAATGTCCATCACGCGGCCCACATCCCGCACCGCCGCCCGGGCTCCCATCGTCCCGAAGGTGATGATCTGGGCGACGTTCTCCTGCCCGTACTTCTGGAGGGCGTACTCAATCATCTCCGCCCGCCGGTCGTCGGGGAAATCCAGGTCAATATCGGGCATGGTGACCCGGCCGGGGTTGAGGAATCGCTCAAAGATGAGGTTGTTGGTCAGGGGGTCCACGCGGGTGATCTCCAGGCAGTAGGCGACGATGGAACCGCCGGCGGAGCCGCGGGTGTTGTACCAGATGTCCCGCTCCCGTGCCGCCCGGCACAGGTCCCAGACGATGAGGAAATAGGTATCGAAGCCCATCTGGTGGATGATGGCCAGTTCGTGCTCCAGCCGTCGGCGGATCTCGGGGCTCTCGGCCCGGTCTCCGTATCGGCGGCGGAGGCCCTCTTCGCAGAGGAGGCGCAGGTACGATGAGGGGGTGTGCCCCTCGGGGACGGGGAAAACGGGCAGGTGTGGGCGGCCGAACTCCAGTTCCACCTGGCACATCTCGGCGATGCGCAGGGTGTTGGTCAGCGCCTCTGGCACGTCGGCGAAGAGGGCGGCCATCTCCTCGGCGGTGCGCATATAGTAGGTGTCCCCCTCATAGCGCATCCGATCGGGGTCTTTGAGGGACTTGCCAGTACCGATGGCCAGCAGGGTGTCGTGGACAGAAGCCTGCTCGCGGGTGAGATAGTGGACGTCGTTGGTCGCCACCAGGGGGAGGGAGAACTCGCGGGCAAATTCCAGCAGGTGGCGGTTGACCCGATGGAGGTCTGGCAGATTGTGGTCCTGCAGTTCCAGGTAGAACCGGCCGGGGAAGCGTTCGCGGTACCAGGAGATCGCCGCGCGCGCCTCCTCCAGGCGCCCCTCTATGATGAGGCGCGGGATTTCGGAGGAGCCGCAGCCGGAGAAAACGATGATTCCTTCGCCGTACCGCTCCAGGGTCTCTTTGTCTATGCGGGGCTTATAGTAGTACCCCTCCAGCATTGCGATCGTCGCCAGCCGGAGGAGGTTCCCATAGCCGGTCTGGTTCTGGGCCAGCAGGAGGAGGTGGTAGGGCTTGCGGTCTTCGGCGGCGTTGCGCTCGTGCAGGCGGCGGGGAGCCAGATAGGCCTCCAGGCCGATGATGGGTTTAATGCCCACCTCCTGCGCGGCCTGGTAGAACTCCACGACACCGTAGAGGGCACCGTGGTCGGTGATGGCCAGCGCGGGCATACCCAGTTCGGCGGCCCGCGCCGTCAGCGCTTTCGGCGTGCACAGTCCGTCCAGCAACGAATAGTGAGTGTGGACGTGGAGATGGACAAACTCCGGCATGGTTTTTCCCCAGCAGGACGCAGTTCCCGCCAAGGGACGTCCGCGCTCATCTGCGCTCATCTGCGTCCGATTTCCAAGGGATGTTCATCTGCGTTTCATCTGCGTCCGATTCAGAGCCGCGCGTGTTTCTCGGCGTGGAGGCGCAGGACGCGCTCCTGCACCTCTGCCAGATAGCGGCCTTTGAGCGGGAACCAATGCAGGATGGCTGCGCCAATAATGAGCGCCGCACCCGGGATCAAGCCGATGAGCGCTTTTATTCCGAAGAGCGCGCTGGCGGGCTGGTCCAGGTAAATCTGGCCGCCGTGCGCTTCCCGGGGGACAAAGCCCGTCACCTCCAGGATGAAGGGGATGAGAGCGAGTGCCACCGACTGGGCCGGCTTGGTCAACAGCGCGTTGACGCCGAAGAACGCGCCCTCCCGCCGGACCCCCGAGCGGAGTTCGTCCTCGTCCGCCACCTGGGCGAAGAGGACATTGGTCAGCGTCTGCGGGCCGGCCAACCCGAATCCCGCTACCCCCAGGCAGACCGGGATGAGCGGGTTCGGCACCACGGTGATCAGGACCAGCGCAATCCCGGCCACCAGCAGCAACAGTCGCTGCGCCCCGAGGACACCGAACCGGCGGCGGATCAGTGAAGTCATCGGGACGCCGATGAAAAGGGGAATAAAGACCGCCGCCAGAAGCAGAATTGCGTTCATCCGAAGCACATAGTCGGCCAGATAAAAGAGCATCCCCACCGCCAGCGATTGCATCAGGATGGACATAAAGTTCTGGCTGACCAGGAGCAGGAAAGACTTACTGGTGAACGTGTAGCGGATGGCTTCCTTCAGCGGCAGGGGCTGGTCCACCTGGTAGAACTCCGGGCGCTCCTTCACCTTGAGGGTCGTGGCGATGACCAGCAGCGCGCTGATCAGGCCGACCCCGACCATAGAGACCCGCAGGGGCAGGAAGGAGAGAGAGGTTCCGGCCTTGGGGCGGAACATCTCCGGGATGATGAACCCCAGGAGGAAACCCAGCAGTCCGAAGAGGGATGCGGAGATTTGCAGGTGGTTCCGCTCCGCGTCCGACTCGCTGACCTCCGGCAGGAGCGCCGAGTAGACCAGGCCGACGATAGTGTAGCAGGTGTCGTAAAGGAGCATGGTGACCAGCATCCACCAGAAGAGAGCCACCTGGCCGGCCCGGGCGGGAGCCAGCCACACCAGGATAAACGTCAGGCCCAGGAAGGGGGCAGTGTAGCGCATGTAGGGGATACGCCGCCCCCGACGGGAGCGGGTGCTGTCGGTAATGTAGCCGAAAAGGGGGTCGTTCAGCGCATTCCACACCGCGTAGATGGCGGACGCGATCCCGATCCAGCGGGCCTGCAGGCCCAGGTAGTCCTGGTAGAAGATGGGGAGCAGGGCCCCGTAGGTGCCGGAGACCAGGGAGGTGCCCAGCGCGGCCAGTCCCCAGATGAATTTGTAGCCAGTGCTCAGCCGAACCGGTGCGATGGCCTCGGGGGTAGCAGAAATGTCCATGGGTTTTCCTCCTCACAGGAGAGCGGAGATGTGTTCTGGAAGGGTGCCCCTGGCGGTTGCTCTTTATGGAGCAGGAGCAAGCCCTGTCCCTCCAGTGGTTGTCCCTTTCGCATAGGCTTCCTCTGGCGGGAGAGCGGAGGGTATGGATGGCCACTGCAGGGGTGATTATAACACCGGAGGAGATAAAAGGCAATCCCGCACCAGCCCATGTCCCAACGCGTGTCCGAACCTCAGGCCAGGACAAGTTGACTATCGCCCGAATTGTGGTATGCTCAACAAATGAACTTCTTTCGGTTGGAAATGAACCCTCCCCAGATGCTTGGGGTACGGGCCTGGGCCCGTCCGGGGAGGCCCGGCTTGTATGAGGCATACGCCTGTGGAGAATCGGAAAAGACACCATACCAATCAGGAAGTCCTCCCGCCCCATTTTCGGCACAATTTTACCGTCCTGCTGATAGATTATATTTTCTTCGGGATCGCCTACTCATTTCTGAACCCGAACACTGTCCTGCCAGCCTTTGCCCGTACGCTGACAGCATTGGAGCCGCTGGTTGGAATGGTCAGCACAGTGATGGCGGCGGGATGGCTGCTGCCGCAATTTCTGGTGGGAGCCATAATCGGGCAGAAGCCCCGCAGGAAGCCCTACCTTCTGCGGGCGATTTACGCGGGACGGCCTATCTACTTCCTGTTGGCGCTGGTCGTCTGGTCTGGCCTGACTCGCTATCCAGGATGGATGCTGGCTGTCTTCCTTGCCGGTATGGGGTTGTTCAACGTCTTGGATGGCATCGCCTCCGTGGCCTGGTTTGACCTGATGGGGGCGACAATCCCGCCGACCCGGCGGGGGCGGCTGATCGGGGCCGCCCAACTGATAGGGGGGCTCTCCGGCATCGGGGTAGGCGCGCTGGTGGGCGCCATCCTCTCCTGCCCGATATGGCCGTATCCCCGAAACTACGCCGTGCTCTTTGCCCTTGGAGGGCTGGCGCTGGTGCCTTCTACCATCGTGCTGACGTTGCTCCGGGAGCCTGAGAGAGAACAGCCCTTTTCCTCCCCTTCGCCTGTTGCATCCTCCAGTCTGCGTCGCCAATTGGGGGAGGTCTGGGGAGGCGGGCCGGATTTCCGCCGCCTGGTCTTCGGTCGCTGGTTGATCGGGTTGTTCGGGCTGGCCCTCCCCTTCTACATCCTGCACGCGACGGAAGTGGTGGGTCTGCCCAAAGGAGTGGTCGGCTGGTTCGTCTCCGCGCAGATGGTGGGCGGCATCGTCGCCAGCATCGGGTTGGGCTGGCTGAGCGAGCGCTGGGGCCCCCGGGCCGCCATCTGGGCCGGCGCTCTCGCCACCCTTCTCAGCCCGCTGCTGGCGCTGCTTATCCACCTGACCGGGAGCCGCTCCCTTGCCCAGACGTACCCCCTGGTCTATTTTTGCTTTGGCATCACCAACAACACCTGGATGATGGGGATGTTCAACTATCTGCTGGAGATAGCGCCAGAGGACCGCCGCCCGCTCTTCGTGGGTCTCTACAACACCCTGGGAGGAGTACTGGTGCCGGTCTCTTTTCTGGGTGGTGTGCTGTTGCGGTTCACCTCTTATCCGTTCCTGTTCGCTATGACCGCGCTGGGGGTTGTGGGTGGGCTGTGGATAAGCCTGAGGCTGAGGGATACCAGAGGATAGATCCCGGACGACAGACAACAGAGCACACAACGAGCCGCAGGCGAAGGCAGGTTGACGGATGGAGACAGGAGAGGACGTTCGGCTTCGTTCCTCAATCCACCGAACCGAATCCCCTGGGTGGATTTGCCGGGGAGCCTTTCTGCTCCTGCTCTTCAGCGCGGGAGCCATTGCCGGGTTAGCGCTTCGCCGCTGGCTGGCGGACCGGGACACCATCCTCGCCTGGATGGCCGCCCTGGGCCCCTGGGGCCCCCTGGGGAGCATCCTCCTGAACGCGGCGCAGGTGTTGCTGGCTCCTGTCCCCGGCCAGATTTTCGGCCTGGCCAACGGCTACCTCTACGGCGTTGCCCGGGGTACCCTCTACAGTTGGCTGGGCGTACAGTTGGGGTCGGCACTGGCGATGGGGCTGGGACGCTGGCTGGGCCGCCCCCTAGTCGTCTGGCTGGCCGGCCCGGCGCGGCTGGAGCGCTGGGACCGCCTGGCCCGACGGCAGGGGCCGACGTTCTTCCTGCTGGTCTTTCTGCTCCCGCTCCTGCCCGACGACCTGGCCTGTTTCGCCATTGGACTGAGCCCCCTCTCCATTCCGTACATGCTACTCCTGGCCGGGGTAGGGCGGATACCCGGACTGCTCGTCAGTAATTGGATGGGGGCCAACGCGACCCGTCCCCCGGCAGAAGTCTGGGCTGTGCTGGTGGGAGGCGGACTGGCGCTGGCATACCTGTTCAGCCGACATCGGGAGCAAATAGAAAACGCTTTGCTGCGGATCATTAGCCGCAGGCGATACCGGATAGACGATGCGCGATGTTTGTAGATGAAGCAACCATCTATGCAAAAGGAGGAGACGGCGGGAACGGCTGCGTGGCCTTCCGGCGGGAGAAATACGTTCCCTTCGGCGGGCCGGCAGGGGGTGACGGCGGCAAAGGGGGGGACGTTATTCTCTACGTGGACCCCCATCTGAACACCCTTTACCGCTTCACCCGCCAGCGCCACTTTCGCGCCGCGCGGGGCCAGCATGGACGGGGCAAGAACCAGCATGGGGCCAACGGCGCCGACCTGCGGGTGCCGGTACCGCCAGGGACAGTGGTGCGGGATGCCCTCACCGGGCGGGTGCTGGCCGACCTGACCGAGCCAGGGCAGGAGGTAGTGGTAGCCCGGGGCGGGCGGGGAGGACGGGGCAATGCTCGCTTCGCCACCTCGTCCCATCAGACCCCCCGCATCGCCGAGAACGGAGAGCCGGGGGAGGAGCGCACCCTCCACCTAGAACTGAAACTCCTGGCCGATGTGGGACTGGTCGGAAAGCCCAACGCGGGAAAATCCACCTTGCTGGCGGCAGTGACGGCGGCGCGGCCTAAAATCGCCCCGTACCCTTTCACCACGCTGGAACCTCATCTGGGCGTCGTCGTCCTGGATGCCCGGACCGACTTTGTTATGGCCGACCTCCCCGGATTGATAGAAGGAGCCAGCCAGGGCAAGGGGCTGGGGCACGAATTTCTGCGCCACGTGGAGCGCACCCGTCTCCTCATCCATTTGCTGGACGGGACGGCGGAGAACCCTCTGGGGGACTTCACAGCCATCAATGCCGAACTGGCCGCGTTCGGCCACGGACTGGACCGGAAGCCCCAACTGGTGGCCTTCAACAAAATGGACATGCCCCAGGCCCGGGAGCGCTGGCCGCAGGTACGGGATGAATTGCGGGCCCGGGGCTATGAGGCCTTCCCCATCTCCGGCCTGACCCGCGAGGGGGTGCAGGACCTGCTGTGGGCAGCGGCCCGGAAACTGGAAGAAATCCCCCGTATGCCCGAGCCTGCCCGCGAAATCCCGGTCTTCCGGCTGGAGGACGACGAGCGGACGTTCTGGGTGGAGCGGGAGGCGGACGGCTGGCGGGTCTGGGGGAAGCGGGTGGAGCGGCTGGCCGCGATGACCCCGCTGGAACTGGAGGAAGCCGTCTACCGCCTCCACCGCTCTCTGGAAGCCATGGGCGTATTGGACGCTCTGCGGGAAGCCGGGGTCCAGCCAGGAGATACCGTCCGCATCGGGAAGGTAGAACTGGTGTGGGAGGAGTAAAGGGGCGCGAACGTGCCGGACACATAACTATTCAGCGCTGATGGCAAGTCAGCCTCTCCGGGCCTGCGGCCTCTGGACGGCCTGCGCCGTCCTTTCCGGATGGACGACGGACCACCGTCGTCTGTGGTCTGTGGTCTGTGGTCTGCGGCGGGGAGGCCGATTTCCCATCGGCGCCAAGAGGGCGATCTCCATCGGGGTGAATAGTTTACCCAGACACATTCCCGCCCTTCGGAGAAGCATCTTTTCCCGGAACGGAGGTGACCATGCCTGCGATAGACCTTTCCGATACTCTGTGCCTCCATTACGAGGAGGTGAATCCCGGTGGGGCGCCACCCGTTCTCCTGCTGCACGGGTTAGGTTCCGCCGGTGGGGACTGGGTGATGCAGTTCGGCCCTCTCTCCCGAGCGGGGTACCGGGTACTGGCCCCCGACCTGCGGGGTTTCGGCCGTTCTAGTGCCCCACCCGAAGTGACCATCGCGGCGATGGCGGAGGACACGGCGCTCTTCCTGGAACGGATGGGCGCCGTGCCAGCCCATGTCGTGGGTATCTCTATGGGCGGGGCGGTAGCCCAACAACTGGCGCTGGACCACCCTGAAATGGTGCGCCGTCTGGTTCTGGCGAACACCTTTGCCCGCGCGCGCCCACAGCGCCTGAGCGAATGGTGCTACTTCTTCTTGCGGATGGCCTTGAGCAATCTGGTCGGTCCGGAGCGCCAGGCCGAAATGGTGGCACGACGGCTCTTCCCCCACCCCGACCAGCAACTCTTGCGGGAGAACATCATCCGGCGCATCACTCAAACGAATCCCTGCGCCTATCGGTCCGCCATGCGCTCCCTGATGCGCTTTGATACAACGGGCCGTCTGAGCGAACTGCGTATGCCCGTCCTGGTCGTGACGGGGGCGGAGGACACCACCGTGCCGCCGCCGGTCCAGCGCGCTCTGGCGCAGGGAATCCCCGGTGCCCGCCATATCGTTGTGGAAAGGAGCGGCCATGGCATCATCGCCGATAACCCGAATGAATTCAACCGCATCCTGCTGGAATTCCTGGCGGAGGAAAGGGGGTGACCTGCTTCCCGCTGTCCGGGTGAAGGTTCGGAGTGAGCCACGAAGCGAGGCGGAGGGGCCACGATTCCATTTGAGGAATCCGGCGGAACAGTGTATAATTTCCCGCAGCAACAAAACCGACTGGACGCACAAAATGGCGATTGTCTCTGTTGTGGCAGCGGAGTAGCGCCACCTGCGAGGGCGGGATGATTTCATCTCCCCTTCCTCAAACTGTGTCTCTGGGGCTTGATGTGAGGCAAATCTCCCAATGTACGAGGAACTGGAGCGAGTCTATCAGGCCATTCTGGACGCCCTGCGGGCGGGGAAGCCCGCCGCTGTGGCGACAGTCGTAGAAGTGGATGGCTCGGCCCCGAGGGGCGCCGGGGCCAAGATGCTGATTATGGCCGACGGGACGACCGTGGGCACCGTCGGCGGGGGTGGCGTGGAAGCGCGAGTAATGGAAGAGGCCAGGGCCGCCATTGCCGAAGGCCGCTCCCGGGAAGTCACCTACCGTCTGCGGGACCTGGATCGCGGCGACCCAGGCGTCTGCGGCGGGGATATGCGCATCCTGATTGAAGTCCTCCCACCCCGGCCCACCCTGCTCATCCTGGGCGCTGGCCACCTGGGCCAGGCGGTGGCCGAACTGGGCGCCTTTCTGGGCTATCGCATCGTTGTGATGGACGAACGGCCTGGACTGGCGACGCCGGAGCGGTTCCCGTGGGCCGAACAATGCATCACCGGCGACCTGGCCGAAGAGGTGGCGCGTTTCCCCATAGACCCCCACACCTACGTGGTGATGGTCACTCCCCACTATACGGGCGATGCGGCGGTGCTGGCCGCGCTGGCCAACCGCTCCCCGACCTACGTGGGGTTAGTGGGAAGCCGTCGCCGCACCGCGCTGACCTTCCAGCGAGCGCAAGAACTGGGCGTATCGCAGGAGTGGCTGAAGCAGCAGGTCTACACGCCTATCGGGCTGGACATCGGTGCCGAGACACCCCGGGAAATTGCCATCAGCATCCTGGCCGAAGTGATCGCCGTCCAGCGGGGGAAAGCGCCCTCTTTATGACCGTCCACCTGCCCCAACGGGAAATCCGCCGGAGTTTCCTCCTGGGGGTAGTGAACGGCGCGCTCTTTGAGTTCGCCGAACGGCTGATTGATCCCCCGCTGGTGCTGACCTGGTTTGTCAGCCGGCTGACCTCATCCAACCTGCTGGTGGGACTTGTGGCTTCGCTGGGAGACGCCGGGTGGTTCCTCCCGCAAGTCTTTATCGCCGGCCTGGTCCAGCGGATGCCCCGCAAGATGCTCAGTTACACCCTGGCGGCGGTCGTCCGGGTCCTCTCCTGGCTTCTGGTGGCGGTGGCCGTCTGGCTGGTGGACGACCCGACCCTCCTGCTGGTCGCTTTTTTCAGCCTGTACGGTGTGGCCCGACTGGCGGCGGGATTGGGGGGACTGGGCTTCTTTGAAGTGGTGGCGAAGACGATCCCGGCCAACCGCCGGGGCAGTTTCTTCGCCTGGAGGATGCTGACGGGAGGGCTCCTGGGCCTGGGAGCCGGCATGGTAACGCGGGAAGTGCTCAATCGTTTTGCATTTCCCCCTGGCCATGTTTTGCTCTTCGCTCTCTATACCATTCTCATCATACCGGCGATGCTGGCCTTCATCCTCATTCGGGAGCCGCCAGGCACCGCAGCCCCTCAGGCGCCGACGCTGGGACAGCAACTGCGGCGGGCCCGGCAACTCCTGCGGACGGACGCCGTCTTCCGGCGATACATGGGGGTGCGGACAGCATTGGGGTTGGGAGGCATCGCACTCCCCTTCTATGGTATCTACGCCCGCAACGTCCTGGGCGCTCCGGAAGGGATGGTGGGCATCTACGTGGCCGTGCGGGTCGGCGCCGGATTGCTCGCCAACCTGCCCTGGGGCTCCCTGGGCGACCGCGAAGGGAACCGTCTGGTGACATTGTGGCTCTCACTGGGAAACGCTTTCACCTCTCTGCTGGCGCTGGCGCTGACAGGGTGGGTCACTCTCTCCTCCATCCAGGGTCCGGGATCGCCTTATCTGGCCCTCCCCCTCTTCCTACTGAACGGTGCGCTGACTCCTGCCTCCACGCTGGTGGGCAGTAACTTCCTGCTGGAACTGGTGCCTGAGGCGGAACGGCCCCTCTATCTGGGGCTTTCCAACACACTGATCGGCATTGTCGTCCTGATTTCCGGATTCGGCGGGCTGGTGGTGGACCTGCTGGGGTACGCCGGGCTATTTGGCGTTTCCGCTTTTCTCTCTCTGCTGGCCTGGTGGTGGTCCAGGGGACTGCCCGAACCCCGTTTCGGTCAACCGCCCTGTGTCGGCTGAGTCCGTCCTTCCCCTCTGTTTCACGTTTCACGTTTCACATTTCACGTTTCACGTTTCACGTTTCACGCTTCACGTTTCACGTATTCCGTATTGCACATTCCCTTTGCCACCACCAGCACCTCGTCCAGCATCTGCGGGGTCAGGCGGCCCGTCTGGGTGTTCTGGCGACTGGGGTGGTAGGAGACCAGCAGCGTCGGCAGGGGCGGCGGGAAGGAGATCACCGCGCCGTGGCGAAATGGGATGGGGGGCACATCCCCACCCTGCTGCCGAAGCAGGGCGCGGTACCCCTGCAGCGCGATCTGCCCCAGAGCCAGCACCACCCGGACGTTGGGCAACAGAGCCATTTCCCGGGCCAGGAAGGGGAGGCAGTTCTCTATCTCCTGGCGGGAGGGGCGATTTTCGGGCGGCGCGCAGCGGACGACCGCCGTCTCAAAGACGCCGCGCAGTTCCAGGCCGTCCTCCCGGTGGTCGGACGTGGGCTGACTGGCCAGACCGGCCCGGTAGAGGGCGGCGGTCAGGGTAGCGCCGGAACCGTCGCCGGTGAACATACGGCCGGTACGGTTGGCGCCGTGGGCCGCCGGGGCCAGCCCGATGATAAGAAGCCAGGCGTTCCGGTCGCCGAAGCCAGGGAGCGGGCGGCCCCAGTACTCCCAGTCCCGGTATGCCCGCTTCCGGGTGCGGGCAACCTCCTCCCGGTACGCCACCAGCCGGGGGCAGGCCCGGCAGTTCACAATGTCGCGGTGGAGGATTTCCCAACTATCCATACTGCTGCCATACCCGCAGGACCTGCCAGATGGCCTCCTGCCATTCGGGGGAGGCGTCCCGTAACCGCCGCCGCATTCCGGCCCGGACCAGAATGCGGGCCAGATAGCGGGTTGCGGGTCCGTGATGGCGGGCGTAGAGCCGCGCCCGGCTGGCCCAGAGGTTGACGAAGGAGGAAAGGGGAACCTGGCCCGTGGAGCGACCGGCGTGATGGACTACCCGCGCGGCGGGGACACAGAGCGCTCGCCAACCGGCCCGCCGCATCCGCCAGCACCAGTCTATCTCCTCACAGTAGATGCGGTACTCCTCATCCAGCAGCCCCACTTGCTCTACGGCCTCTTTTCGGACCATCATCGCCGCTCCCAGCGGATGGTCCACGAAGAAAGGGCTTTCCGCTTCATAGAGGCGGCGCGGGTAGCGGCCGTTCAGAGGGGTCTCGTAGAGGCGCGCGGGCATCGGGAAGAGGTCAAAGGCCAGTTGGACCAGTCCCGGAAAGCGGAAGGCGGAGTGCTGGAGGGAGCCATCGGGGTAAAGGAGTTTCGCACCAGCGACCCCCACATAGGGGTGGGCCTCCATTGCAGCGATAAGGGCGGCTGTCGCGCCGGGGAGGACTTCGGTATCAGGGTTCAGCAGCCAGAAGTAGTGGGAGGGGGCTGTCTCCAGCGCGGCGCGCAGGGCCTGATTGTTGGCGGCGGCGAAACCGGGGTTATCCCGCCGGGCGATGAGGCGGACGGCCGGGAAGGTCCGCGCGACCCACTCCGGCGTGCCGTCGGTGGAGTGATTATCCACCACCCAGATGTCAGCGGAAAAGCCGGTCTGCGCCAGGTCGGCCTGGAGGGAGCGCAGGCAGGCCCCTAACAGGTCGCGCACGTTCCAACTGACGATGATAACAGCGAGCAGGGGATTGGGCATAGGTTCCCGTCAAGGAAGAAGTTTTGTGGCAGCGGCCCCATCGCCACAAAATCACCAGCCTGTACCGGATAAGCCCTGCGCTGCGGGGTGGTTCCGGCGCGGGCGGAGGGGGATGGTACGGAATTCCCGCACGAAGCGGATGAAGTTCTCCACTGTCGTCTCAAAGAGCGCGCGGCCAAATTCGGCGGTGGCGACGGTCGGATCGCCGCAGACACCGCTTTCGCTCATCCGGGACCACCAGTCCTGCCAGGCCAGCGCGCTGGGCTCCGGGTGGTCCCAGTTGAAGTAAGTCAGTCTGACCTGCCCGACCTCCCGCACCGCGCGGTCCATCTGGACCAGCTCGGGCCGGAGATAGAGCATCATCGCCGTCTCGTATTCGCCCGCATGAGCGACGCCGCCGGGGCCGGAGCGGCGCATCTGAGAGAACGTCGGCTCCGCCAGGGTGGGGTCAATGGCCGCGTTGGGGCTGACCGCCCCGCAGATGGCGCCCGTCTCCAGCACCACTCGCCGGGCAGCCAGGTCGGCGATGGGGGCATTGGAACCGTGGCCATTTACAATGAGAATGTGGGTGAAGCCGTGACGGGCCGGGCTCATCGCTACGTCGGCCACATAGGCGATGAGGGTCTGCATATCCACCGAGACGGTGCCGGGGAAGTCCATGTGGTGCTCGTCCAAGCCATAGGCCACCAGGGGCATCACCAGCATCTCCTCTGGCGCCCGTCGGGCCGCTTCCAGACAGATCGCCTCCACAATGATGTTGTCGGTGTTGAGGGGGAGGTGCGGCCCGTGGTCTTCTACCGTACCGAAGGGAAGCAGGACGACCGGTTGCCGGGCAATCACCTCCCGCATCTCGGGCCAGGTCAGTTCGTCATAACGGTATTTCACCATAGCCTCCGCAGATTGACCACTGACAATGAGCCTGATCACCGTTGTCTATTGCTCACAGCCTGTCGTCTGTGGTCGGTCGTCCGATGTCAGTTGCCGGGCCAGGGCCAGGGCCCCTTCCCGCGTGGTGACCTCTCCGGCGGCCTGCGCCTCCCGGATGGCCTCTAGCAGTCGCCCTACTTCCGGCCCCTCCGATAGCCCCAATTCCCTCATCAGGTCGCGCCCGTTCACCAGGGGCGGGGGCGCGACGGCCCCCTGGCTTCGGTGGAAGAAGTACTCCAGGAGCGTACCGGCGGCCGCCCGCCGACGAGCCCACCGCTCCGGCTGCAGGCTTGGGCCCCAGATGGCCAGGTGGTCCGCCAGGGCCAGCAGGATGACCTCTACTCCAGCGATACCGGTGGCACGGAAGAACCGATAGGCGGCCCGCCCCGTCACCCTGCCGGGGGCTTCGGCGATTTGGGAGGGCCGAAGGTGAGCACGCACCATGGTGGCAACGGACTCCGCCTCGGCCCGGCTGAAGCGCAGGCCACGCATCCACTCCGCCGTCCGCCGTGCGCCAGCCAACTCGTGCGCGTAGAAGTGGAGGATGGGATGGGCATGCCCTGGTTTGAGTTCTTCCGTGACGGTGAGGGGTTTGCCCACGTCGTGGAGCAGCGCGGCCAGGAGAAGGAGCGTCCGCCGATAGCGGCGGACGGTGGTAGGCCGCCGGAGATGCTGGACCAGCGCGGGGGCGAAGGGGGCCAACGTTTCCTGGACCTCCTCCCAGGCCCAATCTGGCGCGTCCGCGTAGAGCGTTTCCGGCTCCCCGCCGACGGCGCCGACCCGGCGCAGGATATTCTCCGCCGCGTCCACCGTCATCAGGGTATGCCACCAGACGTTATAGCGGTGGGGCCAGGTCTGGGATTGTTCCCGGAGGGCCTCCACATCCGGGAAGAGGGACGCCATCAGGCCCAGTTCGTCCAGCAATTGCAGGTGGTAGGCGACGGAGCGGGCATTCAGCAGGCGGACAAATTCATCCCGGATGCGCTCCAGGGAGGCACGGAGGAGTTGCCCGGCGCGCTCCATGATCCATCGGGCGGTCCGCACCTCCAGCCGCATGCCCCGTTCCGCCACAATACGGACGGCGCGCAGCATGCGGAGGGGGTCCTGGTCAAAGGCCTCCGGCCCCACAGCCCGCACCAGGCGGGCCTGCAGGTCGGTCAGGCCGCCGGTAGGGTCTATCAGTTCCCCATCCGGCCCGACGGCCATCGCGTTGATGGTGAAATCCCGATCGCGCAGGTCGGCTTCCAGGTCCGGGCCGCGCAGGCGGGCAAAGTCCAGTTCCACCCGTCGGCCCTCCCGCCGGAGGATGACCCGTCCGGTGTCCCGCTCTTCGTCCAGGGGGTAGAAGGCTCCTCCCAGGGCATCGGCGACGGCACGGGCCAGCCCCAGGGCATCCCGGTCCACGGCGAAGTCCCAATCGTGGACGGATCGACCCAGAAGCAAGTCCCGCACGCAGCCGCCCACGGGCCAGACCAGGACACCCCGTCCGGCCGCAACCTGACGGACGATGTCCCATGGCCATGAAGGGAGCGAAACGGCGAACATCGGGGAGCATGATACCACAGGTGGCCGTCAAGGGAAAGGGGATGGCATCAGGTGACAGCCGCCCTTCCGATGGTTGTCACCTGATGATAAGGGAACGAATGTTCTCAGGCAACGAGGTGTTTCTGATCGTACTGCTGGATGCCCCAGATGGCGGTCCGCCGGAGCCACTGATAGGCGCTGAGGACCTGCTGGGGGAGCAATCCGCCGTCGTAGGGGAGGGAGTAATCCAGGACGATGCCTTCCGGGAACGCCCACGCCCTCAGGAAGACCACGTTCTGATTGAGAGCATTCGTCAGTTCCAGTTGGTCCTGAAGGCGGGTTCCACCCCGCCACCCGAAAAGGAGGAAGTACGTCAGGAGTTGCTTATCCTCTTCCACCGAGATAAAGACCTTGATCCCTTCCTCGGTGACGCAGACCTTGTCATCGGCCGTCAGGGTGGCCTCTATATGGGCATCGTCAAAAACCGCCTTGATGCTCTGGGGGGATACCTCTTCGGGGGACAATACGTATTCGTTCATTTCACTCCTTGCCGATTAGGGGTCACACAAGCGCTTTCGGGAAGGACGGCCCTTTCCGAAATAGGGGGGACGGACGTCTTTCCTCAAAAGGGGGTGTGCCATTTTAATTATACCCGTTTCCCCGGTTTTGTCAAACGCTCTGCCGTATGGGCGCAGCGCCGCTATGCCCCAACAACGGGCAGGGTTAGCAGCGCGTGGGGAACGATGAGGACGTCCAGATCGGCCCCCAGGTCCCGGACGACGATCTCCAGGGCTTCCTCCATTGTAGCGGCGGGGATCATCTTGCAGGCCGCCACCACGTCCGGATGCTCACTTCCGACAATGATGATGCGGGCCTCCTCCAGCACCTTCGCGATGACGAAGGCCCGCTGTTGCCCGGGCGGGTAGCCGTGGCGGCGGGCGTCGTCCAGGATGAACTGGATGTCCGGGGCATCCCGCAGGGCGGCGAAGAAGCGCTGTTCGCCCACCCCCTCCCCGGCCCCCTCTTCGCAACGAGCAGGGATAATGTAGTAGCCCCCTTTGCGTACCACAGGAGTGGGGGCGAAGTGGAGATAGGACGGAGCGCGGCTGGCCTGATAGAGGTTAGTGTCTTTGGGATACCCGACCCCGCCGATGGCGACATCGTACTGTTGCGGGATGGGGACCTCGTAGACAGTGCGGGCGAAGGCCACCAGTTCCAGGAAGGCCGCCTCCGGGTCTCCGGCGGCCACTTTAAGGATGTGATGTTCGTCGTCCAGGACGGCGTTGAGGATGAAGCGAAGGCCGGCCCGACGGGCCGCCTCGGTGACCGCCTCGTGGAAAGGGTTGCCCTCAATGCGGCCCAGGCGGGTGCCGGGATGGTCTACGAAGGCTGGGCCGTGGGTGTGGGCAATGAGCGCCTCGCCTGCTGCGCCCACCGCCACCGTCTTGCGGCCGCCAGAATAACCCGCGTACTGGTGGGGCTCCACGATGCCCGTGGCGATGAGCAGATCCGCCTCCACCGCCGCGCGGTGGACCTGTACCGGCACCCCGCCGGGGGTGACTCCCAGGTCCACCAGCGCCCCGGGATTGCGCGGCTCGTTATCTATGACCCGGTAGCGGGCGACGACCTCCGCACCCAGTTTGGCGACTTTCTCCTCTTGAGTAGATGGCCGGTGCATCCCAATGCCGCAGAGCAGGGTGATGTCTTTGTCCCGGACGCCAGCCGCCTCCAGTTCCCGCAGGAGGGCCGGGACCAGCAGATGGTCGGGGCTGGCGCGGGTGATGTCGGTGAAGACGATACAGACCCGGTCGCCGGGGCGGGCCCGTTCCCGCAGAGGCGGAGAACCGACCGGATGGGTCAGCGCCTCGGCCACCGCCGCCTCCGGATTGCTCAGAGGAGGGACCGGCCGGGATTCCACCACCGTCGCCCGCATCCCGGCGGGAAGGGTGAATTCCAGGTAAGTTTTACTGTAGGGAATTCGGTACATGAGGGACCTCTACTAAAATAGGGGATGTTATCCGTATCCGTAACGATCAGCCCGACGGAGATTGCCCTCCTGGCGCCGATGAGGGACAGGGGCAGGCAGGCGTAAGCCCTATCCCAGACCACAGACGGCTGTAACGCAGGCCGCCACGCAGGCTAACAGCCTGCGTTACAGGCTAACAGCCTGCGTTACAGGCTAACAGCCTGCGTTACATCTGCGAGCGAAGCCTGCGAAAATCGGCGTCTCATTTCAGACTTTAAGGAACTTCGTGGGATTCCCTGGTAGATGGTTATCAGCGCTGAATACTCACTGTTCAATTATATGCGCGATGGGAGGGGAAGGCAAATGGGCTCAGCCGGCCACGGAGCGCGGCAGAGGGGCGTTTACGGCGGAACGTCAACCGGGAACCCCCTGGCTTCCGATGGCGTCTTGAATTCAGGAAAGGAGGTGCCATGAAAGGATACCGCTGGCTGTTTACCTTGCTGAGTATCGGGCTCTTGCTGGCTACCGCCGCCCCCGCC